>NZ_JBSFTS010000033.1:0-60652 GCF_053591375.1 Streptomyces sp. NPDC003034 | reverse complement strand
CCTCCATCGAGGAGGAGGTGGACAAGATGACCTGGGCGACCAAGTGGGGCGCCGACACGGTCATGGACCGCGCTGCGGCACATTCCAGCCCCGCCGGCGTTTGATGCGCCGGGTGTGGGGCGGAGCCCCACGGAGCCGGGCGCAGCCCGGGGCGCTTGCGCGCCGGCGCCGCACAGGTCCCGCGTGGCTACGCCTCCGGCGGCTCCGGCGGGGTGTCCTCGTCCGGGGCCGCGGCCGGCGGCTGCTGCTCCTCCGCGGAGTGGTCCGGCTTGCGCTTCGGGTGGCGCGTCAGGCCGCTCGTGGTGTCCCGCAGGTAGGAGCCGTCCCCCGGCTCGGGCGCCGGCCCCGCCGCCGGGTCCCGGCGACGCAGGTACCGCTCGAACTCACGCGCGATCGCGTCCCCCGACGCCTCCGGCAGGTCCGCGGTGTCCCGCGCCTCCTCCAGCGTCTGCACGTACTCCGCCACCTCGCTGTCCTCGGCGGCCAGTTGGTCCACGCCCAGCTGCCAGGCCCGCGCGTCCTCCGGCAGTTCGCCCAGCGGGACCCGGATGTCGATCAGGTCCTCCAGCCGGTTCAGCAGGGCCAGCGTCGCCTTCGGGTTCGGCGGCTGCGACACGTAGTGCGGCACCGCCGCCCACAGTGACACCGCCGGAACACCCGCGTGCGTACAGGCCTCCTGAAGGACGCCCACGATGCCCGTGGGGCCCTCGTACCTGGTCTCCTCCAGGTCCATCGTCCGCGCCAGATCGGCGTCCGAGGTGACCCCGCTCACCGGCACCGGCCGGGTGTGCGGAGTGTCTCCGAGCAGCGCCCCCAGGATGACCACCATCTCCACGCCCAGCTCGTGCGCGAAGCCGAGGATCTCGTTGCAGAACGACCGCCACCGCATGGACGGTTCGATGCCCCGTACGAGCACCAGGTCCCGGGGCTTGGCACCCTTGATCCGGACCACCGAAAGACGGGTCGTCGGCCAGGTGATCTTCCGTACCCCGTTGTCCAGCCACACCGTCGGCCGGTTGACCTGGAAGTCGTAGTAGTCCTCGGCGTCCAGAGCCGCGAAGACCTCGCCCTTCCACTCCCGGTCCAGGTGCGCGACCGCACCGGAGGCCGCGTCACCCGCGTCGTTCCAGCCCTCGAACGCGGCCACCATGACCGGGTCGATCAGCTCGGGCACGCCCTCAAGCTCGATCACCCAGGTCTCCTTCCGAAGTTCCTTGTGTACGTGGGCCAGCCTAAGCCTTGAGGGGACACCGGCCACAGCCCACGGCAGAGGGGCGGTTCCCCTTGGAACCGCCCCTCTTTCCCCCGGCCGTGGGAGCTATGCCCGCTCGCCCAGCATCTCCTCGACCCGGCCGCGCACCTCGGCGCTGTCCAGCCCGCGGATGGTCACCGTCGTGCGGCGGCGCAGCACGTCGTCGACCGTCTCGGCCCACTCGTTGTCCCGGGCGTAGGCGACCTGCGCCCAGATCTCCGGGCCGTCCGGGTGGATCCGCTCGGCCAGCGCCGGGTCCTCGTTGGCGATCCGCGCGATGTCGAAGGCCAGCGAACCGTAGTGCGACGCCAGGTGCCGCGCGGTCAGCGGGTCCATCCGGCTGCCCGGCTCACGGTCCACCAGGAGCCGGTGGGCGACCGCGTTCGGGTTGGCGACGCCGGGCAGCGGCACCCGGCGTACGAGGGACTTCAGCGGCTCCATGTCCTCGGTCAGCGGGCTGCCCGGGAGCTTCGCCAGCTTGTCGATGACCACGCGGCCGATGTGGCGGTACGTCGTCCACTTGCCGCCGGCGACCGACAGCATGCCGCCCGCGCCCTCGGAGACCACCGTCTCGCGCTTCGCCTTCTCGACCCCGCCGGGGCCGCCGGGCAGCACCCGCAGACCGGCGAAGGCGTACGTCATCAGCGAGCGGTCGAGGTCCGCGTCCTTCACCGAGAAGGCCGCCTCGTCCAGGATCTGCTGGATGTCGGCCTCGGTGGCGCGCACGTCCGCCGGGTCGCCCTCGTAGACCTCGTCGGTCGTACCGAGGAGCAGCTGGTCCTCCCACGGGAGGGCGAAGGTGATGCGGTACTTGTCGATCGGGGTGGCCATGGCGGCCTTCCACGGCGACTTGCGCTTCATGACGATGTGCGCGCCCTTGGACAGGCGGATGGACGGCATCGAGTGCTTGTCCTCCATGCGCCGCAGGTGGTCCACCCACGGGCCGGTGGCATTGAGCACGACCCGTGCGTCCACCCCGAACTCGGTGCCGTCGAGGCGGTCCTTGAGTTCGGCGCCCGAGACCCGGCCGCGCGTCATGCGCAGACCGGTGACCTCGGCGTGGTTGAGGACGACCGCGCCCGACTCGACGGCCGCGCGGACCGTCATGACGGCGACGCGGGAGTCGTTCATCTGGTGGTCGTAATAAACCGCGACGGCCTTGAGGTTGTCCGTCTTCAGGCCCGGGTTGTCGGCGGCGGCACGGGCCGGCGATATGACCTTGCCCATGCCGTCGCCGAAGGCGGACAGCGCCGAATAGGCGAAGACGCCCGCACCCAGCTTCGCGGCGCCTACCGGACCGCCCTTGTACACCGGGAGGTAGAAGGTGAGCGGGTTGACCAGGTGCGGGGCCACGTCCTTGGCCAGCACCCGGCGCTCGTGGTGGTTCTCGGCGACCAGCTTGACCGCGCCGGTCTGCAGGTAGCGCAGGCCGCCGTGGACGAGCTTGGAGGAGGCCGAGGAGGTGGCGCCGGCGAAGTCGCCGGCGTCCACCATGGCGACCCGCAGACCCGACTGCGCGGCGTGCCAGGCCACCGAGGTGCCCAGGATCCCACCGCCGATGACCAGCAGGTCGTACGTGGCCTTCGCCAGCTGCTCACGGGTCTCGGCGCGGCTCGCGTTCGAACCGGCGGTCGGGTGCGTACCCAGGGTGGGAACGCTCTGCAGGCTGCTCATATCCCTTGACTCCTACTTACTCGTCGATTGCGCCGGCCGTGCGGTCAGCTGGCGTCTTCGTCGTCGACCCAGCCCATGGACCGCTCGACGGCCTTGAGCCAGCTCTTGTACTCGCGGTCCCGCTGTTCGGCGGGCATCCGCGGGGTCCACTCCGCCGCGCGGCGCCAGTTGGCGCGCAGGGCGTCGGTGTCGGGCCAGAAGCCGACGGCCAGGCCGGCGGCGTAGGCGGCGCCGAGGCAGGTGGTCTCGGCGACCATCGGGCGCACCACGGGGGCGTCCAGGAAGTCCGAGAGCGTCTGCATCAGCAGGTTGTTGGAGGTCATGCCGCCGTCGACCTTGAGGGCCGCGAGCTCCACGCCCGAGTCCTTGGTCATGGCGTCGGTGATCTCACGGGTCTGCCAGGCGGTGGCCTCCAGGACGGCACGGGCGATGTGCGCCTTGGTGACGTACCGGGTGAGGCCGGCGATCACACCGCGGGCGTCGGAGCGCCAGTACGGGGCGAAGAGGCCGGAGAAGGCCGGCACGAAGTACGCGCCGCCGTTGTCCTCGACCGAGGAGGCCAGCGTCTCGATCTCGGCCGCGGACTTGATCAGGCCCATCTGGTCGCGCATCCACTGGACGAGCGAGCCGGTGACGGCGATGGAGCCCTCCAGAGCGTAGACCGGCTTCTGGTCGCCGATCTGGTAGCCGACCGTGGTCAGCAGGCCGCTGTAGGAGTTGATGAGCTTGTCCCCGGTGTTCATCAGCATGAACGTTCCGGTGCCGTACGTGGACTTCGCCTCGCCCTCGGCGAAGCAGGTCTGGCCGAACAGCGCGGCCTGCTGGTCACCGAGCGCCGAGGCGACGGGGACACCGGCGAGGACGCCGTCCTTGACGTGGCCGTAGACCTCGGCGGAGGAGCGGATCTCGGGCAGGACGCCCAGCGGAACCCCCATCGACTCGGCGATGCGCTCGTCCCAGGCCAGGGTGTGCAGGTTCATCAGCATGGTGCGCGAGGCGTTGGTGACGTCGGTGACGTGCACACCGCCCTCGGCGCCGCCGGTGAGGTTCCAGATGACCCAGGAGTCCATGGTGCCGAAGAGGATGTCGCCGGCCTCGGCGCGCTCGCGCAGGCCCTCGACGTTGTCGAGCAGCCAGCGGACCTTCGGCCCCGCGAAGTAGCTCGCCAGCGGCAGGCCGGTCTCGCGGCGGAAGCGGTCCTGGCCGACGTTGCGGCCGAGCTCCTTGCACAGGGCGTCGGTGCGGGTGTCCTGCCAGACCAGCGCGTTGTGCACCGGCTCGCCGGTGTGCCGGTCCCACAGGAGGGTGGTCTCGCGCTGGTTCGTGATGCCGACGGCCTTGACGTCGGCCACGGTGAAGCCCGGGATGTCCTGGGCCGCCCTGGCGATGGCCCCGGCGACGACCTCCTGGACGTTGGTCCAGATCTCGGCCGCGTCGTGCTCGACCCAGCCCGGCTTCGGGAAGATCTGCTCGTGCTCCTTCTGGTCGACGGCGACGATGCGGCCGTCGCGGTCGAAGACGATGCAGCGGGAGGAGGTGGTGCCCTGGTCGATCGCGGCGATGAACGGGCCGGTGCTGCTGGTCATGGTGGCTGCTCCTGGGAAGTCCGGTGGGCGAACGGCTTAGACGAACGCGAGGTTGTAGATACCCGCGGCGAGGGCGCCGCCGATCAGCGGGCCGACGACGGGGATCCAGGCGTATCCCCAGTCGGAGCCGCCCTTGTTCGGCAGTGGCAGCAGCGCGTGGACGATGCGCGGACCCAGGTCGCGCGCCGGGTTGATGGCGTAGCCGGTCGGGCCGCCGAGCGAGAGGCCGATGCTGACGACGGTCAGGGCGACTATCAGACCGCCCAGGGTGCCCAGGCCCTTGCCTTCGTCGTTGAGGCCGAAGGCGAGTACCGCGAGCACCAGCACCAGGGTGCCGATGATCTCGGTGGCGAGGTTCTGCCACACGTTGCGGATCTCGGGGCCGGTGGAGAAGACACCGAGCACGGGGCCGGCGGCCGGCTCCGTCTTCTGGTCGACCAGGCCCGCCGTCTCGGACTTGGTCGCGACGATCTCCGGATCCGTCAGGTGGGCCTTGAACTGGCCGTAGTAGGCCACCCAGGCCAGCGTGGCACCGATCATGGCGCCGAGGAGCTGGCCGGCGAAGTAGACCGGAACGTTGCTCCAGTCCCCGTCCTTGATGGCGATACCGAGCGTGACGGCGGGGTTGAGGTGGGCGCCGGACAGGGTGCCGGTCATGTACACGGCGGTCATGACCGCGAAGCCCCACCCGAAGGTGATCGCCAGCCAACCCGCGTTCTGCGCCTTCGAGCGCTTGAGCACGACGGCGGCGACGACGCCGGCGCCGAGCAGGATGAGTACGGCGGTACCGATGATCTCGCCGATGAAGATGTCGGAGCTGGACACCCGCGACTCCTTAGTCATACGTCCAGGGGGTGGGCGGACGCCGGGTCCCGTCCGGCCGTCCGCGCACTCGGTGAGTGCTGCACCGGCCCTTGGCTTGTCACACCTTAACTCTTATTGCCGTCAGGTGTTCGACAATGCCGACCGGTGAACGGCAGTTTTCCGCCCGAGTGAAGAATGCGTCAAGAGGTCGCCGGGGCCAGGTGCCGGATCGTTACCACTAGGTACGATCGCCCAAAACCGGCCATGACATGGTCGGTATACGGCCAAAAGAGGGCAGGAAGCAGCCGGGTGGCGGCCAGGAAGCGGCCGCCGGGTGCTAGGGGAAGCCGGGAACCGGCCGTCAGGTGCAGGGGGGAGCCGGGAAGCGGCCCCTCAGGTCCGGGGAAAGCTCAGAACCGGCCCGCGCCGAGATCGCGCGACACCGCCCGCGCACAGTCCCGTACGGAGGCCACCAGGGCGCCGTGCGGCTCTCCCGAGTCGCCGCAGACCCGCTCCACGGCGCCCGCGACCGCCACCGCGCCCACCGGCATCCGACGCCGGTCGTGGATGGGGGCCGCCACCGAGGCGATGCCGTCCCAGGTCTCCTCGACATCGGCGGCCCAGCCGCGCGCCCGGGTCAGCGTCAGGATCTCCTCGAAAGCGGTGCCGTCGGTGACCGTGCGGGGCGTGAACGCCTCGCGTTCCACATCGTGGGCCTGGGTGTGGGCCACCGGGTCGTACGCCGACAGCACCTTGCCCAAAGCGGTCGAATGCAGCGGCTGCATCGCCCCGACCTCCAGTACCTGACGGCTGTCGTCCGGCCGGAACACGTGGTGCATGATCAGCACCCCGCTCTTGTGCAGGACCCCCACGTACACGCTCTCGCCGCTCGCCCGGGCCAGGTCGTCCGTCCAGACCAGAGCGCGGGCGCGCAGCTCGTGGACGTCCAGATAGCTGTTCCCCAGCCGCAGCAGCTCCGCCCCGAGCTGGTACCGCCCGGAGGCCGGATCCTGCTCCACGAAGCCCTCGGCCTGCAGGGTGCGCAGGATGCCGTGGGCCGTGCCCTTGGCCAGGCCGAGTGAGGAGGCCACGTCCGAGAGTCCCAGCCGGCGCTCGCCGCCTGCCAGGAGCCGCAGCATCGCAGCGGCTCGTTCGAGCGACTGGATGTTCCGTGCCATCGTGCAAGCCTCCTGCTGACCGTACTGACTGGTGCGTCCATGGTGACGCGGTTCGACAATGCTGAACAGTATCGGTCGATGCCGACCTCTCGCATGGTTCGGGGAAGTCTTCGAGACAGCTTCGCCGGTGCGTCCCTCGCGACACCCGGCAGGCCCCCGCCACAGAATGCAGTCCGCCACGTGGGACGCCCCCACCGGGTCCGGGGCCACGCGGTTACTCTGGCCGCGTGCACCCTTTGACACCGAGGGGTGCAAAGCCGACAGCCGTCGCATCCCAGGGAGCAGAAGCATGGCCTCGTTGCCGAACCCGCCCGCTGATACCCAGACCCGGGCTGATGCCCTTCGTGAGGCACTGGCCACTCGGGTGGTGGTGGCTGACGGGGCGATGGGGACGATGCTCCAGGCGCAGGATCCGACGATGGAGGACTTCCAGCAGCTGGAGGGCTGCAACGAGGTTTTGAACGTGACGCGTCCCGACATCGTGCGCACGGTCCACGAGGCGTATTTCTCGGTGGGTGTGGACTGTGTGGAGACCAACACCTTCGGGGCGAATTTCGCGGCGCTGGCGGAGTACGACATCGCGGAGCGCAACTTCGAGCTGTCGCAGGCGGGTGCCCGGATCGCCCGGGAGGTCGCGGATGAGTTCACGGCCTCGACGGGGGAGCAGCGGTGGGTGCTGGGCTCGATGGGGCCGGGTACGAAGCTGCCGACGCTGGGCCACATCGGGTATGCGCAGATCCGTGACGCCTACCAGGTCAATGCGGAGGGTCTGATCTCGGGTGGCGCGGATGCGCTGCTGGTGGAGACCACGCAGGACCTGCTGCAGACGAAGTCCTCGATCACCGGGGCGCGGCGGGCGATGGAGGCGCTGGGGGTTTCGGTTCCGCTGATCTGCTCGGTGACGGTGGAGACGACCGGCACGATGCTGCTGGGCTCGGAGATCGGCGCCGCGCTGACGGCGCTGGAGCCGCTGGGGATCGACATGATCGGTCTGAACTGCGCCACCGGCCCGGCGGAGATGAGCGAGCACCTGCGCTATCTGGCGCGCCATGCCCGTATCCCGCTCTCGTGCATGCCCAATGCGGGTCTGCCGGTCCTGACCAAGGACGGCGCCCACTATCCGCTGAGCGCCCCGGAGCTGGCGGATGCGCAGGAGACCTTCGTGCGCGAGTACGGGCTGTCCCTGGTCGGCGGCTGCTGCGGGACGACGCCGGAGCACCTGCGCCGGGTCGTCGAGCGGGTGCGCGGTGTGGCTGTCAGCGAGCGCAGTCCGCGTCCGGAGGCGGGGGCGTCCTCGCTCTATCAGACGGTGGCGTTCCGTCAGGACACCGCCTATATGGCGATCGGTGAGCGCACGAACGCCAACGGGTCGAAGAAGTTCCGTGAGGCGATGCTGGAAGCGCGCTGGGACGACTGCGTGGAGATGGTCCGCGAGCAGATCCGTGAGGGCGCGCACATGCTGGACCTGTGTGTGGACTATGTCGGCCGGGACGGTGTCGCGGACATGGCGGAGCTGGCGGGGCGTTTCGCCACCGCTTCCACGCTGCCGATCGTGCTGGACTCCACGGAGGTTCCCGTTCTTCAGGCGGGTCTGGAGAAGCTGGGCGGGCGGGCGGTCATCAACTCGGTGAACTACGAGGACGGTGACGGGCCCCAGTCGCGGTTCGCGAAGGTGACCGGGCTGGCTCAGGAGCACGGGGCGGCGCTGATCGCGCTGACCATCGATGAGCAGGGCCAGGCCCGCACGGTCGAGCACAAGGTGGCGATCGCGGAGCGGCTGATCGCGGATCTGACGGGGAATTGGGGGATCCGGGAGTCGGACATCCTCATCGACACCCTGACGTTCACGATCTGCACGGGGCAGGAGGAGTCGCGCGGGGACGGCGTCGCGACGATCGAGGCGATCCGTGAGCTCAAGCGCCGCCACCCGGAGGTTCAGACGACCCTGGGCCTGTCGAACATTTCCTTCGGTCTGAATCCGGCGGCGCGTGTGCTGCTGAACTCCGTCTTCCTTGACGAGTGTGTGAAGGCGGGTCTGGATTCGGCGATCGTCCACGCGAGCAAGATCCTGCCGATCGCGCGGTTCGATGAGGAGCAGGTCAATACCGCTCGGGATCTCATCTACGACCGCCGGGCGGAGGGTTATGACCCGCTGCAGAAGCTGATGGCGCTGTTCGAGGGCGTGAACACCAAGTCCCTCAAGGCGGGCCGGGCCGAGGAGCTCCTGGCGCTGCCTTTGGACGAGCGTTTGCAGCGGCGGATCATCGACGGGGAGAAGAACGGCCTGGAAGCCGATCTGGATGAGGCGCTGCGGACGCGTCCGGCCCTGGACATCGTCAACGACACGCTGCTGGAGGGTATGAAGGTCGTCGGTGAGCTGTTCGGGTCGGGTCAGATGCAGTTGCCCTTCGTGTTGCAGTCGGCTGAGGTGATGAAGACGGCGGTGGCCTACCTGGAACCGCACATGGAGAAGACCGACGATGACGGCAAGGGCACGATCGTGCTGGCCACCGTGCGCGGTGACGTGCATGACATCGGCAAGAACCTGGTCGACATCATCCTGACCAACAACGGCTACAACGTGGTCAACATCGGGATCAAGCAGCCGGTCTCCGCGATCCTGGAGGCCGCGCAGGAGCACAAGGCCGACGTGATCGGCATGTCGGGGCTGCTGGTGAAGTCGACGGTGATCATGAAGGAGAACCTTCAGGAGCTCAACCAGCGCAAGCTGGCCGCCGACTACCCCGTCATCCTGGGCGGCGCCGCCCTCACCCGCGCCTACGTCGAACAAGACCTCCACGAAATCTACGAGGGCGAAGTCCGCTACGCCCGCGACGCCTTCGAAGGCCTGCGCCTCATGGACGCCCTGATCGCCGTCAAGCGCGGCGTCCCCGGCGCGTCCCTGCCCGAGCTCAAGCAGCGCCGGGTCGCGAAGCGGGATGTTCCGGTCCTCCCGGCGGACGAGCCGGAGGAGCCCGGTGGCCGTTCCGACGTGGCCGTGGACAACCCGGTCCCCACCCCGCCGTTCTGGGGCACGCGGGTCGTCAAGGGCATCCCGCTGAAGAACTACGCCTCCTGGCTGGACGAGGGCGCCCTCTTCAAGGGCCAGTGGGGTCTGAAGCAGGCCCGCGCCGGCGGAGCGACGTACGAGGAACTCGTGGAGAGCGAGGGCCGCCCGCGCCTGCGCGGCCTCCTGGACAAGCTCCACACCGAAAACCTCCTCGAAGCCGCCGTCGTCTACGGATACTTCCCCTGCGTCTCCAAGGGCGAGGACCTGATCATCCTGGACGAGCGCGGCAATGAGCGGACCCGCTTCACCTTCCCGCGCCAGCGCCGCGGCCGCCGCCTGTGCCTGGCCGACTTCTTCCGCCCCGAGGACTCCGGCGAAACCGACGTCGTGGGCCTTCAGGTCGTCACCGTCGGCTCCCGCATCGGCGAGGCCACGGCCAAGCTCTTCGAATCCGACTCCTACCGCGAGTACCTGGAACTGCACGGCCTGTCGGTCCAGCTGGCCGAGGCCATGGCCGAGTACTGGCACGCCCGCGTGCGCGCCGAGCTCGGCTTCGCCGGCGAGGACCCGGCCAATGTTGAGGACATGTTCGACCTGAAGTACCGCGGTGCCCGCTTCTCGCTGGGCTACGGCGCCTGCCCCGACCTGGAGGACCGGGCCAAGATCGCCGACCTCCTCCAGCCGGAGCGGATCGGCGTCCACCTCTCGGAGGAGTTCCAGCTCCACCCCGAACAGTCCACCGACGCCATCGTCATCCACCACCCCGAAGCGAAGTATTTCAACGCACGCTGACGCGGAGCGACGTACACTAGTCGGTCCCATACAGGCCGGTCGCCTGTTCCCCGGGGTATGCCCCGCGGAAGAGGTGACCGGCCTTCTCGTCCCTTCCGAGAGGTGTGCGCATGACGAGTACCGTTCCCGCCGCCGTCACCCGTACGGCCGACGGCTCAGCCCTCCAGGCGGTGCTGCTCGACATGGACGGCACCCTCGTCGACACCGAAGGCTTCTGGTGGGACGCCGAGGTCGATGTCTTCGGGGAGCTGGGGCACCGGCTCGACGAGTCCTGGCGCCACATCGTCGTCGGCGGTCCCATGACCCGGAGCGCGGCCTTCCTGATCGAGGCCACCGGCGCCGCCATCACCGTCGGCGAGCTGAGCGTGCTGCTCAACGAGCGTTTCGAGGCGCGCATCGCCGACCGCGTCCCGCTCATGCCCGGCGCCGAGCGGCTCCTGGCCGAGCTGGCCCGGCACAACGTGCCCACCGCCCTCGTCTCCGCATCGCACCGCCGCGTCATCGACCAGGTGCTGCTCTCCCTGGGGCGCGACCGCTTCACCCTGACCGTGGCCGGGGACGAGGTCCCGCGTACCAAGCCGCACCCCGATCCGTACCTGCTCGCCGCCACCGGCCTCGGCGCGCACCCCTCCCGGTGCGCGGTCATCGAGGACACGACCACTGGTGTCGCCGCCGCGGAGGCCGCCGGCTGCCGGGTGGTGGCGGTCCCCTCCGTCGGTCTGATCACGCCCGCGCCCGGGCGTACGGTCGTGCGCTCGCTGGAGGACGTGGACCTGGCCTTCCTGCGCTCCCTCATCGTCCCGCTGAACTGATCGCACCGTCCCCGTCAGGCCTCCGGCGGTCCGGCGCCCGCGCCCGGCCGTCAGGTGCCAACGAACGGCGTCCGCCGATACATAACGGCACCCCTCGCACACGCTCCGTACCGAACAGAACACCCGCAGGATCGATGTCCAGCGGAAGAATCTTCCGCCCGAAGCCCCGGAGGCTGAAATTCCATCCCCTCCGGGGTGTTGGCCTCACGTGACCTTGGTCACGCGCCTCGGCCCGGACGGACCTGTCGGGCGGCCCTGTGGCCTTCCCTTGTGTCCGCATTGATCAGCACGTGACCGAATCTGCGGCGACCCCCTCATCAACAGGCAGTCCGCTCCCATCACGGTGCGATTACGCCCCAAGTCAGGCCAGTTCCAGCCATCCCGTCCACGGCCACTACTGTCAATCCGGGCACTACGCCGCACCTCAGCCGTACCGGACACACACCCCTGTGCCCGGACGGCGTGGACCGATCGTCACAACACCGGCCCGATCGTTCCGCCCCGAACGGGCGACCACCGCGAAGTGCCCTTCACACCGCTTTGAGCAAGTGCCGGTCATAGGGAGTACTTCCAGCATGAACCGCAAGACCCTGGTGCTGACGGCCGCGGCCGGACTGCTCACCCCCACGCTGGCCGCCTGCGGCAGCGCGAGCGGCGGTGGAGCGGGATCCGGAGCGATCGTCGTCGGCACCACCGACCGGTTCGAAGCCAACGAGACGGCCCCCGCTCCCTTCGACCCGGCGCACGCCTACGACGCCGGCGCCTGGAACATCCTGCGCCAGACCGTCCAGACGCTGATGCACACCCCGCGCGGCGGCGGCCAGCCCGTGCCCGAAGCAGCCTCCGACTGCCGCTTCACCGACGCCGGCAACGAGAGCTACCGCTGCACCCTGCGCCCCGGGCTGAAGTTCGCGAGCGGTGACCCGCTCACCGCCAAGGACGTCAAGTTCTCCATCGACCGCGTCCTCGCCATCAAGGACGAGAACGGTCCGTCCTCCCTGCTGTCCACCCTCGACACCGTCGAGACCAAGGGCGCCGACACCGTCGTCTTCCACCTGAAGACCCCGGACGCGACCTTCCCCAACAAGCTCTCCACCCCCGCCACCGGCATCGTCAGCGCCAAGGACTACGACGCTGGGAAGCTGCGCGAGGGCTTCGCCGTGGACGGCTCCGGCCCGTACACGATGAAGGCAGAAGTCAAGGACAACCAGCTCGTCCGCGCCGTCTTCAGCAAGAACCCCCACTACAAGGGCGACCTCAAGCCGCAGAACGACAAGGCCGAGCTGCGCACCTTCCCCGACTCCCGGAGCATGGGCAGGGCGCTCACCGACGGATCCATCCACATGGTCTCCCGCACCCTGTCGCCCGACCAGATCACCGAGCTGTCGGCCAAGCCGCCCAAGGGCGTCAGGCTCGTCCCCATGCCTGGCCTGGAGATCCGCTACCTCGGCTTCAACACCGAGGCCCCGGTCGTCAAGGACAAGGCCGTACGCCAGGCCCTCGCCGCCGCCGTCGACCGCAACGCGCTCATCTCGAAGGTCTACGGGAAATCCGCGCAGCCGCTCTACTCGCTGGTCCCCACCTCCCTGACGGGGCACGTCAACTCCTTCTTCAACAAGTACGGCGAAGCCAACACCCCCAAGGCGGCCGCCCTGCTGAAGGACGCGGGAATCAAGACCCCCGTCAAGCTGACCCTGAACTACACCAAGGACCACTACGGCGACGGCACGGCCGCCGAGTTCGAGGCCCTCAAGACGCAGCTGAACTCCACTCAGCTGTTCGACATCACCGTCCAGGGCAGCGACTGGGCCGACTTCCGGCCCGCGCAGAAGAAGGGCGACCACGCCGCCTACGGGCTCGGCTGGTTCCCCGACTTTGCGGACGCCGACAACTTCCTCGCCCCGTTCCTGGAGCAGGACAACTTCCTGGGCACGCCGTACGCCAACAGCACGGTGCGCACCAAGCTCATCCCCGACTCCCGGCGCGCGGTCGACCGCAACGTGGCCGCCCCCGCGATCACGGAGATGCAGGACATCGTCGCCGAGGACGTGCCCGTCCTGCCCCTGTGGCAGGGCAAGCAGTACGTCGCCGCACGCGACGGGATCACCGGAGTGGAGTGGTCGGTCAACGCCATCTCCGACCTCCAACTGTGGGAGCTCGGCCGCGGAGTCAGCGGCTGAGACCGACAGGAACCGGCGGCGGGTGTCGCAGGCCGGCGCAACGATTCGTTAAGACTGTGAAGGACGTTCGCGTGATGACACGTAACCAGTGGTTGGCGGCCCCGCTCGGCGCGGCCACCGCCGCCGCGCTGCTCAGCGGTTGCGGTTCGACGGATGGCTCGAATGCCGGCAACGGCAAGGGCGTGGTCATGGGCATATCCGACAAGGTGAAGTCCATCGACCCCGCCTCGGGCTACGACCCGGGCTCCTGGCTGCTCTTCAACAACGTCTTCCAGTCGCTGCTGGGCTTCCCCAAGGGCGGCACCACGCCCGAGCCCGACGCCGCGCAGACCTGCTCCTTCGAGGGCGGCGAGAGCAAGGTGTACAAGTGCGTCCTGCGCGGCGGCCTGAAGTTCAGCAACGGCAACAGCCTCACCTCCAAGGACGTCAAGCACTCCTTCGAGCGCACCATGAAGATCAATGACGAGAACGGCCCCGCCGTGCTCCTCTCGTCGATCGCGGGCATCGACACTCCCGACGAGAAGACCGTCGTCTTCCGCCTCAAGACGGCCGACGCGACCTTCCCCAGCAAGATCGCCTCGGGCGCCGGCTCCATCGTCGACCACCGGGAATACCCGGCCGACAAGCTCCGCACCGACAACAAGGCCGTCGGCTCCGGCGTCTACAAGCTGGACTCCTACAGCGACAAGAGCGCCGGCTTCTCGGTCAACGAGTCCTACAGCGGCAAGGCCAAGCCCAAGAACAACGGCGTGACCCTGAAGTTCTTCAACGGGGACCAGGCCACCCTCAAGACCGTCCTGGAACGCGGCGAGGTGGACTTCGCCTTCCGCGGCCTGGCCGCCAAGGACATCGCCGGCCTGGCCTCCGTCAAAACGGGCGACCAGAAGGTCGATGTCGTCCAGGGCACCGGCGCCGAAGTCGAGCACATGGTCTTCAACATGAACGACCCGGTCGCCGGCAAGCTGCCCATCCGCAAGGCCATCGCCTACCTCATCGACCGCGAGGCACTGGTCAAGAACGTGTACGCGGGCACCGCCACCCCGCTGTACTCCATCGTCCCGGCCGGCATATCCGGACACACCACCGCCTTCTTCGACCGCTACGGGGGCAGCCCCCAGCCCGAGAAGGCCAAGGCCGTCCTGAAGGCCGCCGGCATCAACGGCAAGATCAAGCTGACCCTGTGGTCCACGCCGTCCCGCTACGGCCCCTCCACCGACCAGCAGTTCCAGGTCATCGCCCAGCAGCTCAACGACAGCGGCCTGTTCGAGGCCGAGATGAAGTCCGTCGAGTTCGACCAGTACGAGAAGGACATCGCGGCCGGCAAGTACGGCGTCTACGTGAAGGGCTGGGTCCCCGACTACCCGGACGCGGACAACTTCACGCAGCCCTTCTTCGGCGAGGGCAACGTCCTGCAGAACAACTACGACAACAAGGAGATCACCGGGAGCATCATCCCGTCGACCTCCGGCAAGACCGACCGCACCGCCGCCGTGCCCGACTACACGCGCCTGCAGGACATCGTCGCCGACGAGATCCCGCTGCTCCCGCTCTGGCAGGGCAAGCAGTACGCCGTGACCCGCCAGGACGTCGGCGGTCTCCAGTGGTCCCTGGACGCCTCGACCGTCTTCCGCTTCTGGGAGATCAGCAAGGGCTGACCCGTGGGCCAAGAGGAAGGGCCGGCAGCCGCGCGACGCGGCTGCCGGCCCCTTCCGGTATCCGGGGCTACTGCCCGGCGCCCGGGCGGACCAGACCGCTCTCGTACGCGTACACCGCCGCCTGGACCCGGTCCCTCAGGCCCAACTTCGTGAGCACGTGCCCCACATGCGTCTTCACCGTGGTCTCGCTCACGAACAGGTCCGCCGCGATCTCCGCGTTCGACAGCCCCCGGGCCACCAGCTTCAGCACCTCCACCTCACGCTCCGTCAGCGTGCCCAAGGAGTTCGGTACGTTCTCCTCGCCCGACGGCAGGTGGCCCGCGTACTTGTCCAGCAGCCGCCGCGTGATGCTCGGCGCGAGCAGCGCCTCACCCGCCGCGACCACCCGGATCGCCTGCACCAGCTCAGTGGCGGGCGCGTCCTTCAGCAGGAACCCGCTCGCCCCCGCCCGCAGCGCCTCCACGACGTACTCGTCCAGGTCGAAGGTGGTCAGTACGAGCACCTTCGCCGGTCCGTCCCGGCCGGGACCGGTGATCTGCCGGGTCGCCTCCACCCCGTCCATCCGGGGCATCCTGATGTCCATCAGCACCACGTCCGGCTGCAGCGCCCGCACCTGGTCCAGCGCCTGCAGACCGTCCCCCGCCTCGCCGACCACCGCCAGGTCCTCCTCCGCCTCCAGGATCATCCGGAAGCCGGTGCGCAGCAGGGGCTGGTCGTCGACCAACAGGACGCGGATCGCCACGGGGTCTACCTCGATTCGTCGGACGGCTTCGGCGGACGCCGCCCATTCTGCCCTGGCCCGACGATCAGGATTCCGCCGGGCGGACCACCGCGCCCTCCCCGGACCCCTCGGCCCGAGACGGCTCCGCCCCGGCCCCCTGCTGCTGGGCCGCCTCCGCCCGTGCAGCCTCCGCCCGGGCCGCCTCCGCCCGCTCACGCGGAACGATCACCAGCGGATAGGCCGGGGGAGTCCCCCCGAACTCAGGACACACCGCCTGATGATCACACCAGCCGCACAGCTTCGTCGGCCGGGGCAGCCACTCACCGCTCTCCGTCGCCTCCTTGATCGCCTCCCACAACGCGTGCAGCTTGCGCTCGACCCGCTCCAGATCCGCGATCACCGGGTCGTACGTCAGCACGTCCCCGCTCCCCAGGTACACCAGCTGCAACCGACGCGGCACCACCTGCTTCAGCCGCCACACCACCAGCGCGTAGAACTTCATCTGGAACAACGCGCCCTCCGCGTACTGCGGCCGCGGAGCCTTGCCCGTCTTGTAGTCGACGATCCGCACCTCACCCGTGGGCGCCACGTCCACCCGGTCGATGATCCCGCGCAGCCGCAGTCCCGACTCCAGCTCCGTCTCCACGAAGAACTCCCGCTCCACCGGCTCCAGCCGCGTCGGGTCCTCCAAGGTGAACCAGCGCTCCACCAGCGCCTCGGCCTCCGTCAGCCACCGCGCCAGCTCCGCCCCCTCGTCCCCCTTTGGAAACAACCCCGTCAGCTCCGGCTTCGCCTCCAGCAGCCGCTCCCACTGCCCCGGGATCAGCGCCTTCGCCCGCGGCGCCGTCCGCTCCGGCGCCGGATGGTCGAACAACCGCTCCAGCACCGCGTGCACCAGCGTCCCCCGCGTCGCCGCCGCACTCGGCTTCTCCGGCAGCTTGTCGATCACACGGAACCGGTACAGCAACGGGCACTGCATGAAATCGCTCGCCCGCGAAGGGGAAAGCGACATGGGCCGCGCAGCGCCCGCCACCGCGCCGGCATCGGCTGCGCCCCGCACAGCACCGGAACTCATCGTCATGCGCGAAACCCTACGGCCCGCCACCGACAAGCGGCGCATACCATCGACGCCGGGCCCCCCGGCACTGCATGATCGATGCATCACACCGCGCCACGGCGCGGCCGTACACACGCCGGACCCACAGCGCCACCACACTGGGACCGCGCGAGAAACCGCCGACGGAACCGACCCGCCGGACAGCACCGAACGAAGGACAGCCGTGGCAGACACCGACGAAACCGGCGAGCGCGGAGCCCGGCGCTCCGGACCGGGCGGCGGACTCCTCATGGGCCGCCCCTTCGGCGTGCCCGTCTACGTCTCGCCCAGCTGGTTCCTGGTCGCCGCCCTCATCACCTGGGTCTTCGGCGACCAGCTCGACCGGATCCTCCCCGACCTCGGCCCGGTCCGCTACCTGGTCTCCCTCTTCTTCGCGGTCGCCTTCTACGCCTCCGTCCTCGTCCACGAGCTCGCCCACACCGTCGCCGCACTCCGCTTCAAACTCCCCGTCCGCCGCATCCGGCTCCAGTTCTTCGGCGGCGTCTCCGAGATCGAAAAGGAATCCGAGACCCCGGGCCGCGAATTCGTCCTCGCCTTCGTCGGCCCCCTGCTCTCCCTCCTCCTCGCCGGAGCCTTCTACCTCGGCATGAACGCCGTCGACCCGGCGACCGTCCCCGGCGTCCTCCTCGCCGGCCTGATGATCTCCAACCTCCTCGTCGCCGCCTTCAACCTCCTCCCCGGCCTCCCCCTCGACGGCGGCCGCATGCTCCGCGCCGTCATCTGGGGCATCACCGGCAAACCCATGGCCGGAACCGTCGCCGCCGCCTGGATCGGCCGCGGCCTCGCCATCGCCGTCCTCCTCGGCCTGCCCCTCCTCACCCACACCGGGCTCGTCGGCAACCGAGCCCAGGACGTCGGCGGCATGGACACCGTCATGGACGCGCTGCTCGCCGCCATCCTCGCCGCGATCATCTGGACCGGCGCCGGCAACAGCCTGCGCATGGCACGCCTGCGCGAACACCTCCCCGAACTGCGCGCCCGCACCCTCACCCGGCGCGCCATCCCGGTCGAGCACACCACCCCGCTCTCCGAAGCCCTGCGCCGGGCCAACGCGGCCGGCGCCCGCGCCCTCGTCGTAGTCGACGGCCAGGGCGCGCCCACCGCCATCGTCCGCGAGAGCGCCATCGCCTCCGTCCCCGAACACCGCCGCCCGTGGGTCGCCGTCAGCACCCTCGCCCAGGACCTCACCGACGGCATGAAGGTGTCCGCGGAACTCGCCGGCGAAGAACTCCTCGACCACCTCCGCGCCACCCCCGCCTCCGAATACCTCGTCCTCGAACCCGGCGGCGAGATCTACGGCGTCCTGTCCACCCTGGACGTCGAGAAGGCCTTCGTGAAGGCCATGGCGCGGCCCCAGCCCTGAAGCCAATACACTGGTCACATGTCCGAACCGACCGGTGCCGCCCGCCGACGCGGGCCCTTCGAGGTCGGGGACCAGGTTCAGCTCACCGACCCCAAGGGCCGCCACTACACGTTCACGCTCGAAGCCGGGAAGAATTTCCACACCCACAAGGGTTCCTTCCCGCACGACGAGCTGATCGGTGCTCCCGAGGGCAGCGTTGTCCGCACCACGGGCAATGTCGCGTACCTCGCGCTGCGTCCCCTGCTCCCCGACTACGTCCTGTCCATGCCCCGCGGCGCCGCCGTGGTCTACCCCAAGGACGCGGGCCAGATCCTGGCCTTCGCCGACATCTTCCCCGGCGCCCGCGTCGTGGAAGCAGGTGTGGGCTCCGGCTCCCTGAGCAGCTTCCTGCTGCGCGCCATCGGCGATCAGGGCATGCTCCACAGCTACGAGCGCCGCGCGGACTTCGCCGAGATCGCCACAGCCAACGTCGAGCGCTACTTCGGCGGCCCCCACCCCGCGTGGCAGCTGACCGTCGGCGACCTCCAGGACAACCTGTCCGACACGGACGTCGACCGCGTCATCCTCGACATGCTCGCCCCCTGGGAGTGCCTGGAGGCCGTCTCCAAGGCGCTCGTCCCCGGCGGCATCCTCTGCTGCTACGTGGCCACCACCACCCAGCTCGCCCGGACCGTCGAATCCATCCGCGAGTTCGGCTGCTACGCCGAACCGCAGCCCTGGGAATCGATGATCCGCAACTGGCACGTCGAGGGCCTGGCCGTCCGCCCGGACCACCGGATGATCGGCCACACCGGCTTCCTCGTCACCGCCCGCCGCCTCGCGGACGGCGTCGAACCGCCCCTGCGCCGCCGCCGCCCCTCCAAGGGCGCGTACGGCGAGGACTACGACGGCCCCGGCAGCGACCGGTCCGCCTGACGGCAACCGCGACACCGGCCCACCCGCTCACCCAACACGCAGGCGCCGCCGCGCAGTTCTCCGGACCAGCCGGGAACTGCGCGGCAGCGCCTTTTCGTTGTGCGCTGACAGCACACCCGCCCGAACGCACCCGCCCGAACGCACCCGCCCGAACGCACCCGCCCCAACGCGGACGACCGAACCTGCACGGACCCGGCCGTTCCGCCCCCGTGTGAGGTGTGGCACGATGCTGGCTCCCCGTCACCCTTCGCACAGGAGACACCCCGCGTGCCGTACCGCACCGTCGAGCTGGCCCCGACCCTGGAAAACCCGGCGCACAGCGGCGCCAGGCCCATCCACTGGCTCGCCACGGCCTGCGCCATGGCGGCCGTCATAGCCACCGCGGGGCTCGTCCAGCCGGCCACCGGCGTATCAGCCCAGGCGTCCACGGAAACCGTCGCCGCCCCCGCGAGCGGCCCTCAGGCTGCCGCCTCGTCCCCCGACACCACCGGCTTCACCTACCCCCTGGACTGCAAGGGCGCCCCCCAAGCGGCCACCGCCACCGCCCACGGCGACCTCGACGGCGACGCCCGCCCCGAAACCGTCGTGGCGGTCCGCTGCCAAGCGGGCTCCGGCACCCCGCCCCACGCGCTCTACGTCCTCACCCGGGACCGCACCGAAGCCGCCCCGCCCCGCCTCGTCGCCACCCTCCTCGACACCACCGCACGACAGACCGTCACCGATCTCACCGTCCGCGACGGAGCGGTCACCGCTACCCTCCTCGGCTACTCCGCCCCCGAGGTCCCCCGCTGCTGCCCCGACCGCCAGCAGCTCGCCAAGTGGCGCTGGAGCGGCGGAAAATTCCGCCAGGAGCTGACGGACTCGACCGCCAAGCGTGTTTGAAACGTCACTCGGCGTCCGGGCCGAAGACTTCCACCCCGTCCGAAACGCGCCTTACGTGAATGCAGTCACCCGGACATTCCTTCGCCGAGTCGACCACGTCCTGGAGCAGCGGCAGCGGAACCGGAGTCGTCGCCCCCGCGCTCTGCAGCAACTCGTCGTCACCGCTCTTCACGTACGCCAGACCGTCGATGTCCAGCTCGAACACCTCCGGCGCGTACTGCGCGCAGATGCCGTCCCCGGTGCAGAGGTCCTGGTCGATCCAGACCTCAAGCGGCTCGCCGGCCCCGCCGGCGCCAGCCGCGGGAGCCTCCTGCTGCACGGTCATATCTCCTGCCGTTCCCTGCGCTGAGTGATCCATCCCGGTCACGACTCGCGGCAAGTCGCGCGGGCTCTGACGGGTGTTGAACACTTCGACCTTACAACCGGCCGCTTTCCGATGCCGCAGGGTGGGTATTTCCCTGGTGTGAGGGAGTACGCAAGGGTGAAGATCGGACACACCCCTACCGTCTTTGTGATCTAGGGGTTTCAATCACCACCAGCCCAGGTAGGGTCAGGAAGCGTCCAGCTCCCCTTGGAGGAGGTGAGGACCGTGGCAGCCCACGACGACGACATCAACCGCGGCATCCGGCCCGGGCGAGGGTCCGAGGACCCCGCCGGCCAGGTTGCCTACCTAGAGCAGGAAATCGCCGTCCTGCGACGTAAGCTCGCCGACTCTCCGCGACACACGAGGATTCTCGAAGAGCGGATCGTCGAGCTGCAGACAAATCTTGCCGGCGTATCCGCACAGAACGAACGACTGGCGAATACCCTCCGTGAGGCCCGCGACCAGATCGTAGCCCTCAAGGAAGAAGTCGACCGGCTCGCACAGCCGCCGGCCGGCTTCGGTGTCTTCCTGCAGTCCAACGAGGACGGCACCGTGGACATCTTCACCGGAGGCCGCAAACTCCGCGTGAACGTCAGCCCCAGCGTCGAACCGGAAGACCTCCGGCGCGGCCAGGAGGTCATGCTCAACGAGGCCCTCAACGTGGTCGAGGCCATGCAATTCGAGCGGGCCGGGGACATCGTCACCCTCAAGGAGATCCTGGAGGACGGCGAGCGCGCCCTGGTGGTCGGGCACACCGACGAGGAAAGGGTGGTGAGGCTCGCCGAGCCGCTCCTGGACATCACCATCCGCCCCGGCGACGCCCTGCTGCTCGAACCCCGCTCCGGCTACGTCTACGAGGTCGTCCCCAAGAGCGAGGTCGAGGAACTCGTCCTCGAAGAGGTCCCGGACATCGACTACTCCAAGATCGGCGGCCTGGGCGACCAGATCGAGCTGATCCGCGACGCCGTCGAGCTCCCCTACCTCTACCCGGACCTGTTCAAGGAGCACGAACTGCGGCCGCCCAAGGGCATCCTGCTCTACGGCCCGCCCGGCTGCGGCAAGACGCTCATCGCCAAGGCCGTGGCCAACTCCCTTGCCAAGAAGGTCGCCGAGGTGACCGGCCAGCCCGCCGGGAAGTCCTACTTCCTCAACATCAAGGGCCCCGAACTCCTCAACAAGTACGTCGGCGAGACCGAGCGGCACATCCGCCTCGTCTTCCAGCGTGCCCGCGAGAAGGCCAGCGAGGGCACCCCCGTCATCGTCTTCTTCGACGAGATGGAATCCCTCTTCCGCACCCGCGGATCCGGAGTCAGCTCGGACGTGGAGAACACCATCGTCCCCCAGCTGCTCGCCGAGATCGACGGTGTGGAAGGCCTGGAGAACGTCATCGTCATCGGCGCCTCCAACCGCGAGGACATGATCGACCCGGCCATCCTGCGACCCGGCCGCCTCGACGTGAAGATCAAGATCGAGCGCCCGGACGCCGAGGCCGCGAAGGACATCTTCGCGAAGTACCTCAAGGCCTCGCTGCCCCTGCACACGGACGACCTGTCCGAACACCAGGGCTCCCCGGCCGGCACCGTCCACAGCATGATCCAGACCGTCGTCGAGCAGATGTACGCGGAATCCGAGGAGAATCGCTTCCTAGAGGTCACGTACGCCAACGGAGACAAGGAAGTCCTCTACTTCAAGGACTTCAACTCCGGCGCGATGATCCAGAACATCGTGGACCGTGCGAAGAAGATGGCCATCAAGGCCTTCCTCGAACACAACCAGAAGGGCCTCCGCGTCGCCCACCTCCTCCAGGCTTGCGTGGACGAGTTCAAGGAGAACGAGGACCTGCCCAACACCACCAACCCGGACGACTGGGCCCGGATCTCCGGCAAGAAGGGCGAGCGGATCGTATTCATCCGCACACTCGTCACCGGAAAGCAGGGCGCGGACACCGGTCGCTCCATCGATACGGTGGCAAACACCGGTCAGTACCTCTGACCAAGCAGGGCGGCTGCGGGTGCCCTCCTCGGGCATCCGCAGCCGACTGCTTTACCGGCCGCTTCCAGCCGGAACAGCGTGAATTCAATGACGGAAATGATCTCCCCACGAGCGCGGAGTAGTTCTAGGCTCTTCCGTACCGACGGACGCGCAGTGCGGGGACGGGCACCGCACAGGACGACGCACCGGAGCACCAGCGGTACTTGAGCGCCGCTCCCGAAAGGGGAGCGCCGCCGGGCAAGGAGGGCCGCATGACCGTACGGCGAGTAATGGGGATCGAGACGGAGTACGGGATCTCCGTCCCCGGGCACCCGAACGCCAATGCCATGCTCACCTCGTCCCAGATCGTCAACGCCTACGCGGCGGCGATGCACCGGGCGCGACGCGCCCGCTGGGACTTCGAGGAGGAGAATCCGCTGCGGGACGCCCGCGGCTTCGACCTCGCCCGCGAGGCCGCCGACAACAGCCAGCTCACCGACGAGGACATCGGCCTCGCCAACGTCATCCTCACCAACGGCGCGCGCCTCTACGTCGACCACGCGCACCCCGAGTACAGCTCCCCGGAGATCACCAACCCCCTCGACGCCGTGCTCTGGGACAAGGCCGGCGAACGGATCATGGCCGAGGCCGCCGTCCGGGCCGCCCAGCTGCCCGGAGCCCAGCCGATCCACCTCTACAAGAACAACACCGACAACAAGGGCGCCTCCTACGGCACGCACGAGAACTACCTGATGAAGCGGGAGACCCCCTTCTCGGACATCGTGCGCCACCTGACCCCCTTCTTCGTCTCACGCCAGGTCGTCACCGGCGCGGGCCGCGTCGGCATCGGCCAGGACGGCCGCGAGCACGGCTTCCAGATCAGCCAGCGAGCGGACTACTTCGAGGTCGAGGTCGGCCTGGAGACCACCCTCAAGCGGCCCATCATCAACACCCGCGACGAGCCGCACTCCGACGCGGAGAAGTACCGCCGACTGCACGTGATCATCGGCGACGCCAACCTCTCCGAGATCTCCACCTACCTCAAGCTCGGCACCACCGCCCTGGTCCTCTCCATGATCGAGGACGGCTTCATCACCGTCGACCTCGCCGTCGACCAGCCCGTACGCACTCTCCACCAGGTCTCGCACGACCCCGACCTCCACCAGCTGATCACGCTGCGGAGCGGCCGGACACTGACCGCCGTGCAACTCCAGATGGAGTACTTCGAGCTGGCCCGCAAATACGTGGACGAGCGGTTCGGGACCGACGCGGACGATCAGACCAAGGACGTGCTCGGGCGCTGGGAGGACGTACTGGGACGCCTCGAGAGCGATCCGATGAGCCTGTCCGGAGAGCTGGACTGGATCGCCAAGCGGGAGATCCTGGAGGGCTACCGGCGCCGGGACAGCCTGGACTGGGACGCCGCGCGCCTGCACCTGGTGGACCTCCAGTACGCGGACGTACGCCCCGAGAAGGGCCTGTACAACCGCCTGGCGGCCCGCGGCAAGATGAAGCGGCTCCTGGAGGAGCCCGCGGTGGAGCGGGCCGCGAGCAAGCCGCCGGAGGACACCCGGGCCTACTTCCGCGGGCGCTGCCTGGAGCAGTACGCGGACGACGTCGCGGCGGCCTCCTGGGACTCGGTGATCTTCGACCTGCCGGGCCACGACTCCCTCCAGCGGGTCCCCACGCTGGAGCCCCTGCGGGGGACCCGGGCCCACGTGAAGGAACTCCTGGACCGCTGCCGCACGGCGCAGGACCTGGTCCGCGTGCTTTCGGGGCGGTGATTGCGGCTGAAAGGCCGCCGGTCCGGGAATCATGAAGGCAGCCGGACGTCGCGGCGGACGGTATGGACAACTACGGGGACGAATGACGGACCCTCCTTGTAGGGTCCGACGTAGGGTCTGATCTTGAGGGATCCCGAATCCCGGGGTCTCTCGACGTGAGCGTGCGAACCGAGCGGGGTGAGGTAGACATGGCGACCAAGGACACCGGCGGCGGACAGCAGAAGGCGACGCGCTCGACCGAGGAGGTCGAGGAGGCGGCGGTCGAGGAATCGACCGACCTCAAGGAGCGCCAGGAGAAGCTCTCCGACGACGTCGACTCCGTACTTGACGAGATTGACGATGTACTTGAAGAGAATGCCGAGGATTTCGTTCGGAGTTTCGTACAAAAAGGTGGCGAATGACCTTCGAATCTAAGGCGAAACCGCAAGCATTGGCGCTATGTCCAATGGAACGAAATGGTGTCGCGGTTGCAGCCGCGACGTGCCTCTGAGCGGATTCGCCTTTGATCGGAACCGTGGCGACGGCCTTCAGCCGAGGTGCCGGGAGTGCGTGGCAGCCTATGGCGCCGAGCACTACCGGCGCCGCCAGGCCGCCAGAGGCAAGGTCGTCAAGGAAAAGGTGGATGTGCCGTCCGGGCACAAGTTGTGTCGGCAGTGCGGTGAGGTCAAGCCGCACGGTGAGTGGCACAGAAACGCGACAGCGTCTGACGGCCTGTCCACTCGATGCAAGGCATGCCGGGTGATTCAAGGCCGGGTAGGCCACTTGAAGCGTTCGTACGGCATCACAGAGGCTGAGCGTGACGAGATGATCGCCGCTCAGGGCGGCGTCTGCGTGATCTGCCAAGTGGCTCCCGCCCAGCATGTTGATCACGATCATCAGACGGGTAAGGTCCGAGGCGTACTGTGTTTCAGCTGTAACGCAGCCCTGGGGCAGTTCAAGGATCGGCCGGACGTCCTACGGCGTGCAGCCGCTTACGTGGAAGGAAACCTGTGGAACCCAACACTCGTAGCACAGGGCGTCTACCGGCAGCCTTCCTGACGCCGGGGTCGTCGTCCTTCATGGACTTCCTGGGCGCGCACTCGCCCGAGATGCTGCCCGGCAACCGGCGGCTGCCGGAGGGTGTCGTCGAGGCGCCGCACGGGACGACCATCGTCGCGGCCACCTTCCCCGACGGAGTCGTGCTGGCCGGTGACCGGCGGGCGACCATGGGGAACATGATCGCGCAGCGGGACATCGAGAAGGTGTTCCCGACCGACGAGTACTCCGCCGTCGGCATCGCCGGTACGGCCGGCCTGGCCGTGGAGATGGTGAAGCTGTTCCAGCTGGAGCTGGAGCACTTCGAGAAGGTGGAGGGGACGACCCTTTCGCTGGAGGGCAAGGCGAACCGGCTGTCGACCATGATCCGGAGCAATCTGGGCATGGCGATGCAGGGGCTGGCCGTCGTGCCGCTCTTCGCCGGCTATGACGAGGCCAAGGAGAAGGGCCGGATCTTCTCCTACGACGTGACCGGCGGCCGCTCCGAGGAGCACGGTTTCGCGGCCACGGGCTCGGGTTCGATCTTCGCCCGGGGTTCGATGAAGAAGCTGTACCGCGACGATCTGACGGAGCAGCAGGCGACCACGCTGGTCGTGCAGGCCCTGTACGACGCCGCCGACGACGACTCGGCCACCGGTGGCCCTGACTTGTACCGCCGGATCTACCCGATCGTCACCGTCATCACCGACGAGGGCTTCAGGAGGCTCAGCGAGGGAGAGTCCTCGGAGCTGGCCCGCGCCATCACCGCGCGTCGCATGGAGCAGCCCGACGGGCCGCGCGCCGCCCTGCTCTGATCATCCGCCGCCCCGTAGGAGCCCAGAAGAAAGGGACGGACAGCCGGTGTCGACTCCGTTCTACGTGTCACCTCAGCAGGCCATGGCCGACCGGGCGGAATACGCCCGTAAGGGCATCGCCCGCGGTCGCAGTCTTGTCGTGTTGCAGTATGCCGACGGCATCGTGTTCGTCGGTGAGAATCCGTCGCGCGCGCTGCACAAGTTCAGTGAGATCTATGACCGGATCGGTTTCGCGGCCGCCGGTAAGTACAACGAGTACGAGAATCTGCGGATCGGCGGGGTGCGCTACGCCGATCTGCGGGGATACACCTACGACCGTGACGATGTGACGGCCCGTGGGCTGGCGAATGTGTACGCGCAGACGCTGGGCACGATCTTCTCCTCGGCCGGTGAGAAGCCGTACGAGGTGGAGTTGGTCGTGGCCGAGGTCGGTGCGACCGCGGCCGGTGACCAGATCTACCGGTTGCCGCATGACGGGTCGATCGTGGATGAGCACGGTTCGGTCGCGGTCGGTGGGAATGCCGAGCAGATCAGTACCTTCCTGGATCAGCGTCACCGGGACGGGATGACTCTGGCGGAGGCGTTGAAGCTGGCGGTGCAGGCGTTGTCGAGTCAGGCGAACGGTGCGGACAAGACGATTCCGGCCGAGCGGCTGGAGGTGGCGGTGCTGGACCGGACGCGGGCGCAGCAGCGGAAGTTCAAGCGGATCCGGGGCCGGCAGCTGGCGAGGCTGCTGGAGGCGGATGTGCCGGCGGCCGCGCAGGCGGATGCCGTGTCGAATGACGAGGCTCCGGAGGATGAGGCGGAGTAGGACCCGGTGTGGAGGGGCCCCGGTTCGCCGTTTCGGCGGGCCGGGGCTTCGTCGTGTCCGGCGCGGGGGGGGGATTTCGTAGGGGCGGTACGGATCCGGGTGCGGGGACGGTCAGGGGGTGGGGGCGGTCAGGGGGTGGGGGCGGGGCCGGAGGAGGCGCGGACGACGAGTTCGACGGGGATGTCGGGGCCGGTCCAGGGGGAGCCTTCGAGGACGGCGAGGAGGGCGGTCATGCCCTGTTCGCCGACGCGTTCGGCGGGGAGGCGTACGGTCGTCAGTTCCGGTTCGACGGCGGTGGCGAGGGCGAGGTCGTCGAAGCCGGTGACGGAGAGGTCTTCGGGGACGCGCAGGCCGAGGCGGCGGGCGGCTTTGCAGGCGCCCGCGGCGAGGATGTCGTCGTCGCAGACGATGGCGGTGGGCCGGTGGTGGGCGTCGGTGAGGGCGTGCTCGGTGGCGGTGCGGGCGCCGGGGACGCTGAGGGGGGCTCGTACGGTGCGCAGCTCGGCGTGGGGTTCCAGGAGGGCGGCCAGGGCTTCGGCGCGGACGTCGAAGGTCCACGAGTCGACGGCGGAGGCGAGGTGGAGGAAGCGCCGGTGGCCGAGGGCCAGGAGGTGTTCGGCGATCTGGCGCATGCCGTCGGCCATGGCGAGGTTGACGTGGGCGGCGGCGCCGCCGGCGGTGGGGTCGCTGTCGAGCATGACGAGGGGGAGGCCTTCGCCGCCGATGGCGTCGAGGGCGTCGGCGGCCATGGAGGAGGCGATGACTCCGTCGAGGGCGGCGCGGGCGGAGGCGAAGGGGGCGCGGGCGGGGCCGGTGCCGTCGGGTGAGGGGTAGAGGACGACGCCGAAGCCGTGTTCGGCGGCGACGCGGGCGGCGCCGGTGTAGACGCGGGCGAAGAACTCGTTGGTGAGGGCGGGGACGACGAGGAGGGCGGTGCGGGTGGAGCCGAGGCGCAGGTTGCGGGCGGCGAGGTTGGGGCGGTAGCCGAGCCGGGTGGCGGTTTCGCGGACGTGGCCGGCGGTGCGTTCGGAGACGCGGCCGCGCCATTTGTCGCCGAGGACGAGGGAGACGGTGGCCTGGGAGACCCCGGCGGCGGTGGCCACGTCCCGGCTGGTGGGTCTCGTCACGCGGTGCTCCTGGGGGTGCGGCTGGCGGGAGTGTGCGGGCGGTGCGGGGCGGTGCGGGGGAGTGGACTGGCGGGCTGGGGTCATGGTACGTATGACGGGTCGCGTTATACGTATTACTCCGGTGGATCCGGGCGGAAGGGAGCGGACATGGCCGCGGGATACGCGGAGCTGCTCAGGACCCGGCATGCCGCGAGGCTGCTGGCGGGCACGCTGATAGGCCGGCTGCCGAACGGCACCGCGCCGATCGCGATCGTGCTGTTCACGCGGGCGGAGGGCGGCAGCTACAGCCTCGCGGGGGCGCTGGCGGCCGTGTACGGAGTGGCCAACGCGATGGGCCAGCCGCTGCTGGGGCGGGCCGTCGACCTGCACGGGCAGCCCGGGGTGCAGCTGCCCGCCGCCGTGGTCTCGGCGCTCGGCATGGTGTGGCTCGCCCTGGCGGGCCCGGGGTCCACGGCGGCGGCGTACGCAGCCGTGGTCGTCGCCGGGTTCTTCACGCCGCCGCTGGAGGGCGGCCTGCGCGCCCTGTGGCCGAGCGTGCTCGGCGGCCGGGAGGAGCGGGTGCACGCGGCGTACGCGATGGACGCGGTGGCGCAGGAGGTCATGTTCACCGTCGGTCCGCTGCTGGTGACGCTGTTCGTCTCGCTGTGGTCCCCGGCCGGCGCGCTGCTCGCGCTCAATGCCATCGGTGTGCTGGGCGCCCTGTCCGTGGTGGTCTGCGAACCCTCCCGCAAGTGGCGGTCGGCTCCGCGCGAGGCCCACTGGCTGGGCGCCTTGCGCTCGCCGGGCCTGCTGGCGCTGCTGGGGGCCTTCTTCTTCGTGGGGACGGCGCTGGGGTCCATCACGGTGGCGGGCCTCGCGTACGCCGAGGACCACGGCGATCAGGCCGTGTACGGGTGGCTGATGGCGGCCCTGGGCCTCGGCGCGCTGATCGGCGGTGTGGTCTACGGGGCGCGCCAGTGGCCGGGGGCGCCCGAGCGGCGGCTGCGGATGCTGGTGGCGCTCCTCACGCTGTGCTACCTGCCGCTGACGCTGACTCCCGGCCCGGTGGCCATGACGGCGCTCATGGCGCTGGCCGGGGTGTTCCTGGCGCCGGCCATCGCCTGCGCGTTCATCGTGGTGGACCGGCATGCCCCGGTGGGCACGGTGACGGAGGCCTTCTCGTGGCTGGTGACCTTCTTCGGCGTCGGGGCGGCCATCGGTACCGCGCTCGCCGGACCGGCCGTGGAGCTGGGCGGTACGGGGGTGAGCTTCGCGGTGGCGGGCGCCGCCGGTGCCGTCTCGCTGCTCGTACTGACGGCCACTCAGCGGGTGCTGGCAACTGCGGGCAGCGGCAGGGCGGTGGCGGGCTCGCCGGAGGGGCCGTCAGGGGACTCGTCCGAGGGTGCGTCCCGGGTGTCCGCGGCGGGCTGAGGGCGGCCGGAGGGCGGTCCGGTCGCGGTGCGGCCGCAGGCCTGCCCCCGGGCTGGCCGATGGGCCGATCGGCGGCCGGGCCCGGCGTGTCATCGGAAAATGATCGGAACGTCCTCTCGAACCCGGTTTCAGAAGAGGGCAGAAGGCGTAATGTTCAGTCATGGACCGCCGCATTTTCGGGCTGGAGAACGAGTACGGCGTCACGTGCACGTTCAGGGGACAGCGCCGACTGTCTCCTGACGAAGTGGCGCGCTACCTCTTCCGCCGTGTTGTGTCATGGGGCCGCAGCAGCAATGTCTTCCTGCGGAACGGCGCCCGCCTCTACCTCGACGTGGGTTCGCATCCGGAATATGCAACTCCCGAATGCGACAACGTGACCGAGCTGGTCACGCACGACAAGGCCGGCGAGCGCATTCTCGAAGGCCTGCTCGTCGACGCAGAACGCCGCCTGCACGAGGAGGGAATCGCGGGCGACGTCTATCTCTTCAAGAACAACACCGACTCGGCGGGCAACTCCTACGGCTGCCACGAGAACTACCTGGTGGCCCGGCACGGAGAATTCTCCCGCCTGGCGGACATCCTCATTCCGTTCCTCGTCACGCGGCAGCTGATCTGCGGCGCCGGCAAGGTGCTGCAGACCCCCCGGGGCGCGGTCTACTGCGTCAGCCAGCGGGCCGAGCACATCTGGGAGGGCGTCAGCTCGGCCACGACCCGCTCCCGGCCGATCATCAACACCAGGGACGAGCCGCACGCGGACGCCGAGCGCTACCGGCGGCTGCACGTCATCGTCGGCGACTCCAACATGTCCGAGACGACCATGCTCCTCAAGGTCGGGGCCACCGACCTGGTGCTGCGCATGATCGAGGCGGGCACGGTGATGCGGGACCTGACCCTGGAGAACCCGATCCGGGCGATCCGCGAGGTCAGCCACGACATCACCGGTCAGCGCAAGGTGCGCCTGGCCAGCGGCCGGGAGGCCTCGGCGCTGGAGATCCAGCGCGAGTACTACGACAAGGCGGTGGACTTCGCCGAGCGCCGGGGCATCCGTACCGGCGTGGTGGACCAGGTGCTGGAGCTGTGGGGCCGCACCCTGGACGCGATCGACGAGCAGGACCTGGACCGGATCGGGACCGAGATCGACTGGGTCATGAAGTACCAGCTGATCGAGCGGTACCGGGGCAAGCACAACATGACCATGTCGAATCCGCGGGTGGCGCAGATAGATCTCGCCTACCACGACATCCACCGCCGGCGCGGGCTGTACTACCTGCTGGAGCGCAAGGGGCAGGCGGCGCGGATCTGCAACGACCTCAAGATCTTCGAGGGCAAGTCGGTGCCGCCGCAGACGACGCGGGCGCGGTTGCGGGGCGACTTCATCCGCCGGGCGCAGGAGCAGCGGCGGGACTTCACGGTCGACTGGGTGCATCTGAAGCTGAACGATCAAGCCCAGCGCACCGTGCTGTGCAAGGACCCCTTCCGGTCGGTGGACGACCGGGTGGAGAAGCTCATCGCGGGCATGTAGCCGCGCCGTGTGGCAGCGGCTGATCTCCGGGGCCGTGGGCGGGGTCCCCGTACGCATCTCGTACGGGGCCCCGCCCACGGCTTAGAGTGGCTGGCGACCGCTTGCCGTCTGAGATCTGAGGAACACGTGCGCCGACTTGCCGGCCTGCTTGTCGTACCCCTTCTGCTGCTGTCGACAGCGGCCTGTGGTGACGACAGCGGCTCCGACTCCGTACAGATGAAGAACGGGGTGCCCACGATCACGCAGGGTGCCAAGTTCGGGGAGAAGCCCGCCCTGTCGCAGGGGAAGGGCGAGCCGCCGAAGGAACTGAAGGTGGAGGTCATCAGCGAGGGCACCGGGCCGGCGCTGAAGAAGGGCGACATCGCCCAGGTCAACTACCTCGGCCAGGTGTGGGACGGCAAGGAGCCGTTCGACGAGAGCTTCGGCAAGGGCAAGCCGTTCGATGTGACCATCGGCGCCGGCGCCGTCATCAAGGGCTGGGACCAGGGCCTGGAGGGCCAGAAGGTCGGCAGCCGGGTCGAGCTCGTGATCCCGCCGGACCTCGGCTACGGCGCGCAGGGCTCCGGCGAGAAGATCAAGCCGAACGCCACGCTGGTCTTCGTCGTGGACATCGTCAAGGGTGCCTCCATCCCGGTTTCGGCCACGGGCAAGGAGACCGCGCAGGACAACAGGGACCTGCCCAAGATCGGTACGAACACGGACGGCAAGGAAGTCTCCGTGGCCGTCCCGAAGGACACCGCCGAGCCGGCCAAGCTGGTCTCGAACTACGTCCTGGAGGGTGACGGCGCGGTCGTGAAGGACACCGACAGCGTGGTCGTCAAGTTCAACGGGAAGACCTGGAAGGACGACAAGACCTTCGAGAGCACCTACACCAGCGACCAGACGGTCACCTGGCCGATGGAGCAGCTGTCCGTCAAGGGCCTGAAGGAAGGCCTGATCGGCAAGAAGGTCGGCAGCCGCATCCTGCTGGTCATCCCGCCGGACATGGCCTTCGGCGACAAGGAGCAGGGGACCATCCCGGCCAAGTCGACGCTGGTCTTCAGCCTCGACGTGCTCGCGGTGATGTAAGACTGTTCCGGTCGTCCCCCCGGCCACCGCTGGGAAGGGCCCGTCCATTCGTATGAGGAGCAGTATCCGTGAGCGACAAGATCGAGAAGCCTGAGATCGACTTCCCCGAGGGCGAAGCCCCCAAGGACCTCGTGATCGAGGACATCTGGCTGGGCGACGGCGCCGAGGCGAAGGCCGGTTCCCGGGTCTCGGTCCACTACGTGGGCGTGGCCTTCTCCACCGGCGAGGAGTTCGACTCCTCCTGGAACCGCGGCGCTCCGCTGCAGTTCCAGCTGGGTGTCGGCCAGGTCATCTCCGGCTGGGACCAGGGTGTCCAGGGGATGAAGGTCGGCGGCCGCCGCAAGCTGACCATCCCGGCCCGCCTGGCCTACGGCGACCGTGGCGCGGGCGGCGCGATCGCGCCGGGCGAGACGCTGATCTTCGTCTGCGACCTGATGGGCGCCTGATCGTCCGAACCCCTGACCGGGTCATCCGCGATCATGGAGGGGCCCCCGCCGTCCGGCGGGGGCCCCTCGCTTTTGCCGGGACGCGCGGGGGCGGTACGGTCAGCGCTCACGGGTCCGTCCGTGTGACGGTGACGATCACGGCGCACAGGTGACGGTGCGACGGATGTGTACGCGGAGAAGGGCGGAAAGGCGTCGATGGCGATTGCCAAGGCCGAGCGGCTGATGAATCTGGCGCTGTGTCTGCTGGGGACCCGCCGGCCGCTCAGCAAGCGCGAACTGCGCGGTTCCATCGAGGCCTACATGGAGGCCGGCAACGACGAGTCCTTCAACCGCATGTTCGAGCGGGACAAGGACGATCTGCGGGAACTCGGCCTGGTCATCGAGACGGTGGAGAACCTGGACGGCGAGACCGGCTACCTGGCCCGCCGGGACAGCAACCGGCTGCCGCCCGTCTCCCTCGACGCGGAGGAGGCCGCCGCCCTGGGACTGGCGGCCAAGGTCTGGCAGCAGGCCCGCCTCGCCGGAGCCGCCAGCGGCGCCCTGCAGAAGCTGCGGGCGGGCGGGATGCCGGAGGCGGAGGACCCGTACGCGGGGCAGCACAGCGCCATCGAGCCGCGCATCCCCGTCCACGAGGCGGCCTTCGAGCCGCTGATGCTGGCCTGCCGGGACCGCCGGCCGGTGGTCTTCGACTACCGCAAGTCCACCGCGGCACGGCCCGAGCCGCGCCAGGTGGAGCCCTGGGCGCTGGAGTGCTGGCGCGGGCACTGGTACCTGGCCGGCTTCGACCGCGACCGCGGGGCGGAGCGGGTGTTCCGGCTCTCCCGGATCACCGGCAAGGTCCGCTCGCGCGCGGCGAAGTACACCGCCGAGGTGCCCGACGTGGTCACCGTACGGGAGACCGTGGAACGCTGGGCGGGGGAGAGCGCGGAGCGGTCCGCGCGGATCCGGCTGCGCGCCGGGGCCGGCTACCCGCTGCGGGCCAAGGCCACCGCCGTGCGGGAGGGCGGGGACGGCTGGGACGAGCTGGAGATCCCGTACGGGCACGGGCTGGACGCCTGGCTGGTGGAGTTCGGGCCCGACGTCGTCGTCCTGGAGCCGGCCGACCTGCGGGCGGACGTGGTCGACCGGCTGCGGGCCGTCGCCGCCGGCTGACCGGGGCCCGCACCGCACCGCACCAGCCGTACCCGTGACCCCGTAACCGCACCACCTGCAGAGCACGCCCTGAGGGGGAGACGTACCAGCATGGCTGCCAACGCCATCGACCAGACGCGCCGGATGCTGTCCCTGGTGACCTACCTGCGCGAGCGCCCGGGGGCGCACGTCGCCGACGTGGCGCGCGCCTTCGGGATCACGGAGGACGAGCTGATCTCGGACCTCGACGTGCTCCCCATGTGCGGGACGAGCTTCCGGGGCGGGGACCTGCTCGACATCGACACCGACGGGGAGCGCATCTGGTGGCGCAATCCCGACGCGTCCGGGGAGTCCACCGCCGAGCCGCTGCGGCTCGCCGCCGACGAGGCGACCGCGCTGCTGGTGGCCGCCCGTGCGGTGGCGACCTTGCCGGGGCTGCGCGAGAGCGACCGGGACGCCCTGCTGCGCGCCACCGCCAAGCTGGAGGCGGCGGCGGGCGAGGTCGCCGCAGCCAGCTCCCGGCTGTCGGTGACCTTCGAGTCCGAGGGAGGGGTCTTCGCGGACGTCGACCGGGCCATCGCGGAGCGCCGGCGGCTGTGGCTGCGCTACTACTCGCCGGCGCGCGACGAGCTCACCGAGCGCAAGGTCGACCCGATCCGGCTCTTCGCGGTGGGGCACACGTACATGGAGGGCTGGTGCCACCTCTCGGAGGCCCGGCGCACCTTCCGCCTCGACCGGGTCGCGGAGATCCGGCTGCTGGACGAGCGGGCCGAGCCGCCCGCCATCGAGCCGCGCGATCTGTCCGAGGGGCTCGTCCAGCCGGCCGCCGAGGATCCGGAGGTCGTGGTCGAGGTGGGTCCGGGCGGGCGCTGGGTCGCCGAGTACTACCCCCACGACAGCGCCGAGGAGCTGCCCGGGGGCGGGCTGCGGATCACGTTGCGCAGCCCCGACCCGGGGTCGCTGCGCAGGCTGGCCCTGCGCCTGGGCCGCGAGGGCCGGATCGTGGCTCCCGCCGAGCTGGCGGAGAGTGCCCGCAGAGCCGCTCGAAAGGCGCTGGAGGGGTACGGGGAACAGGTCTGAGGGACGGGTCCGAGGGGAGCACGGCCGATGTCGCCAACGTACGGGCCACCCGTGTCCGGGCCGCCGGGGCCGTCGGGAGCACCGGCCGCGCCGGGGCCGCCGGACGGGAGGCCCACGGCAGGACGGACGGCCGGCCAGGAGCCAGCCGGGGCGCGGCCGGCCGGTCAGGGGTCAGCGGGGGAGGGGCCGGTCGCCTTCAAGGCGGCGTGTCCCGACTGCACGGCGCGCTTCGAGCTGGACGCGGGCGCCCTGCGCCTGGCCATCGGCGGGAGCGCCCGGACCACCTTCTACTCCTTCACCTGTCCCGCCTGCGGTGCCTCCGTCCGCAAACCGGCCGGTCAGCGCATCGTGGAGCTGCTGACCGGTGGCGGCGTGAGCACCCTGCGCAGTATCTGAGCCGGCCGGTGGCCTAGGCTCTGTCCATGCTGTGGCCGATGTTCGCAATCGCCCTGGGCTTCCTGGGGATCACCGTCCTGGCCGTCCTGGCCCTGCGGGTCTACGTGGAGGTGCGCAGACTGTCCGGGCAGGTCGCGCAGGCCAGCCGCCGGATCGCGGACGCTTCCGGGGATCTTGAGCGCGCCGCCGCCGATCTGGCCCGGGCGGGCCACGCCGCGCGCCCCTAGAAACGGGGCGAAAGGGGCGGGCCGGGCCCTTAACGGCAGACCTCGGCGCAAGCGGGGATACGCCAGGGGATTGCCGGGCGTTCACCCCCGGGGGTTACGATCCTTGCCTGAGCGGTCACCGGATTTCCGTCCGCGCCGCCCCGGCCACCACAACCAGCCGTATCGGTGAGAAGGAAGACCTACATGATCGGCAATTTGAAGCCCCTCGAAATTTTTCTGATCATCGCTGTCATCGTGCTGCTGTTCGGTGCCAAGAAGCTGCCCGAGATGGCCCGTTCCCTCGGCAAGTCGGCCCGCATCCTCAAAAGCGAGGCCAAGGCCATGAAGAAGGACGGCGAGGCCGAGGACGCGGCCGCCGCGGCCAAGGCGGCCGACCAGACCGCTCAGCCGACCGTCGCCCCGCGCACCATCCAGGCCGCGCCCGGAGACGTCACCAGCTCCCGGCCCGTCAGTGAGCCCAACCGCACCGCTCAGGGCTGACCCTTCGGGTCACGCCGGTATCTGCAACGAGACAAGGGACGTGGGTTGCTCAAGTCCACCCGCAAGCAGGGGAAAGCGGACAAGGACGCCGAAGGGCGGATGCCTCTTGTCGAGCACCTGCGTGAGCTGAGAAACCGCCTGCTGAAGTCGGTCCTGGCGATCCTCCTGATCACCGTCGTATCGGCCTTCTTCTACAAGGACCTGATCGACTTCATGCTGAAGCCGATGCTGGATTCCGTCGGCTGCACCGACGGGGTGGTCTCCCAGCGCAACGGCCGGCCCTGCGCCGACATGACCGTGAACGGTCTCATCGCGCCGTTCTCGATCGCCCTGAAGGTCTCGCTCACCGCCGGTGTGGTGCTCTCGGCGCCGGTGTGGCTCTACCAGCTGTGGGCCTTCACCGCCCCCGGCCTGCACAACCACGAGAAGAAGTACGCGATGAGCTTCGTCGCGGTCGGCGCGCCGCTGTTCGGCGCCGGCGCGGTGCTCGCGTACAAGGTCCTTCCGCAGACCGCGACGATCCTTCTCGACTTCACCCCCGAGCACGCACGCAACCTGCTCCCGGTCGACGACTACCTCGACCTGGTCACGCGCATGGTCGTGGTCTTCGGCCTGGCCTTCGAGCTGCCGCTGCTGCTGATCCTGCTGAACTTCACCGGGGTGCTCACCGCGAAGCGGCTGGCGAGCTGGTGGCGCGCCATGATCCTCGGCATCACGGTCTTCGCCGCCTTCGCGACGCCCACCGGTGATCCGCTCACCATGCTCTCCCTGGCCGTCCCGATCGTCTCCCTCTACTTCGTCGCGCTGGGCGTCTGCATGATCAACGACCGCAGGCGGCGGCGCAACGACCCCGACGCGGGCCTGGCCGACGACGAAGCCGCCGAGCTGGACCTCACCCCGGCGCCGGTCGGCCGGATCGAAGCGGTCGCGGCCCCCGCGGCCCTGCCGGGGCAGGACGACGGCGGACGCCAGCGGATCAACGGGTACGACGACGCGACCTGACCCGCCGGGACCGGGCGGCCCCGGCCCGGCCCCCGGCCTGAGCCTGGCGGACCCGGTCTGACCTGGGCAGAACCCGTCCGGGCGAGCGGGGCCGACGGTTGCGGAGCGGTCGCGGCGGGCGGCCGTAACGGCCTGGCGGGGTCCGCTTAAATGACCGCGACTGTTGTCAGAGGCGGCGGGTAGGCTCGATGACAAGATGACCGAAGAACTCTCACCCGCCGAGCGGTACGCCGCTGCCCGGATCCGCGCCGCCGAAGAAGCCACCGCCCTGGCCCCCTTCCGTGACATGTACGAATTCGACCTGGACCCGTACCAGGTCGAGGCATGCAAGGCGCTGGAGTCCGGCAAGGGCGTCCTCGTCGCCGCCCCGACCGGCTCGGGCAAGACCATCGTGGGCGAATTCGCCGTGCACCTGGCCCTGCGGCAGGGCCGCAAGTGCTTCTACACGACGCCCATCAAGGCCCTGTCGAACCAGAAGTACGCCGACCTCGTCAAGCGGTACGGCGCCGACAAGGTGGGCCTGCTCACCGGCGACAACAGCGTGAACTCCGAGGCGCCTGTGGTCGTGATGACCACCGAGGTGCTCCGCAACATGCTGTACGCGGGCTCGCAGTCGCTGCGCGGGCTCGGCTACGTCGTGATGGACGAGGTGCACTACCTCTCCGACCGCTTCCGCGGAGCCGTCTGGGAGGAAGTGATCATCCACCTTCCCGAGTCGGTGACCCTGGTCTCCTTGTCGGCCACCGTGTCCAACGCGGAGGAGTTCGGCGACTGGCTGGACACCGTGCGCGGCGACACCGAGGTCATCGTCTCCGAGGAGCGGCCCGTACCGCTGTGGCAGCACGTCATGGCCGGCCGCCGGATCCACGACCTCTTCGAGGAGGGGTCCGACCACGGAGGCCGCAGTTCCGCACGCCGGGAGGTCAATCCCGACCTGCTGCGCATGGCGCGCGACGAGAACAGCCGCACCTACAGCCTCCAGGACCGGCGGCGCGGCAGGATGATCCGCGAGGCCGACCGCGAGCGCGAGCGGCGCGCCCGCGGGCGGATCTGGACGCCCTCCCGCCCCGAGGTCATCGCCCGCCTCGACAACGACGGGCTGCTGCCCGCCATCAACTTCATCTTCAGCCGCGCCGCCTGCGAGGCCGCCGTCCAGCAGTGCCTGTTCGCGGGCCTGCGGCTCAATGACGACACCGCGCGCCTGCGGGTCCGCGAGATCGTCGAGGCCCGCACCGCCTCCATCCCCACCGAGGACCTGCACGTCCTCGGGTACTACGAGTGGCTCGAAGGCCTGGAGCGGGGCATCGCCGCGCACCACGCGGGCATGCTGCCCACCTTCAAGGAGGTCGTGGAGGAGCTGTTCGTACGCGGCCTGGTCAAGGCCGTCTTCGCCACCGAGACCCTGGCGCTGGGCATCAACATGCCCGCGCGCACGGTCATCCTGGAGAAGCTCGTCAAGTGGAACGGCGAGCAGCACGCCGACATCACCCCCGGTGAGTACACCCAGCTCACCGGCCGGGCCGGTCGACGCGGCATCGACGTCGAGGGCCACGCGGTGGTGCTGTGGCAGCGGGGCATGGACCCGGCGGCGCTGGCCGGGCTGGCGGGCACCCGTACGTATCCGCTGCGCTCCAGCTTCAAGCCCTCCTACAACATGGCCGTGAACCTGGTCCAGCAGTTCGGGCGGCACCGTTCGCGCGAGCTGCTGGAGACCTCCTTCGCGCAGTTCCAGGCCGACCGCTCCGTCGTCGGGATCTCCCGGCAGGTGCAGCGCAACGAGGACGGCCTGGAGGGCTACAAGGAGGGCATGACCTGCCACCTCGGGAACTTCGAGGAGTACGCGCGGCTGCGCCGCGACCTCAAGGACCGCGAGACGGACCTGGCCAAGCAGGGCGCGGCCCAGCGCCGGGTGCAGGCGGCCAGTTCGCTGGAGAAGCTCAAGCCGGGCGACATCATCCACGTGCCGACGGGCAAGTTCGCCGGGCTGGCGCTGGTCCTGGACCCCGGGGTCCCGGCCGGGCGGTCCAACGGCCACCGCGGGCACGAGTACGCCGAGGGCCCGCGCCCGCTCGTCCTCACCGTCGAGCGGCAGGTCAAGCGGCTGGCCTCGATCGACTTCCCGGTCCCGGTCGAGGCCATCGACCGGATGCGGATCCCCAAGACCTTCAACGCCCGTTCACCCCAGTCGCGCCGCGACCTGGCTTCGCAGCTGCGCAGCAAGGCCGGGCACGTGGCGCCCGAGCGGCGGGGCCGCGGGCGGGCGGCGGCCGCCGACGACCGTGAGATCGCCCGGCTCCGTGCCGCGCTGCGCGCGCACCCCTGCCACGGCTGCGAGGAGCGGGAGGACCACGCCCGCTGGGCGGAGCGCTACCACCGGCTGAAGCGGGACACCCAGCAGCTGGAGCGGCGCATCGAGGGCCGGACGAACACCATCGCCCGCACCTTCGACCGGATCCACGCCCTGCTCACCGAGCTGGACTACCTGCGCGACGATGAGGTCACCGTGCACGGCAAGCGGCTCGCCCGGCTGTACGGGGAGCTCGACCTGCTGGCCTCGGAGTGCCTGCGCGCCGGGGTCTGGGAGGGCCTGAACCCGGCCGAACTGGCCGCCTGCGTATCGGCGCTGGTCTTCGAGGCGCGCCAGTCCGACGACGCCGTCGCACCGAAGGTGCCGGGCGGCGCGGCGAAGGCGGCGCTGGGCGAGATGGTCCACATCTGGGGCCGGCTCGACGCACTGGAGGAGGAGCACCGCATCAACCAGGCGGAGGGCGTGGGCCAGCGCGAGCCGGATCTCGGCTTCGCCTGGCCGGTGTACCAGTGGGCCTCCGACAAGAGCCTGGACGAGGTGCTGCGCGAGGCGGAGATGCCGGCCGGGGACTTCGTGCGCTGGTGCAAGCAGGTCATCGACGTGCTGGGGCAGATCGCCGCCGCCGCTCCCTCCGGCTCCGGTGACAGCGGGAGCACGGTGGCGCGAAATGCCCGTAAGGCCGTGGACGCACTGCTTCGGGGTGTAGTGGCCTACAGCTCGGTCGGCTAGCCGCTTTTGGGGCTTCCTCTGAGAGCGGTGATGGCGTGATCTGATCTCTTGCCATGATCGGTTCGGGGTGCGCTGTGCGACGATCGGACCATGAGTGCGGGAGCAGACGAAGGACCGAGACGGGTCGGTCGACCACGCGCCGATCAGCTGAGACCGCAGAGTGACAGGCCGCCGCGCGAGGAACTCCTCTGCGCGGCGGCTGAGCTGTTCACCGTCCAGGGATACGCGGCGACCACCACGCGGGCGGTGGCCGAACGGGCCGGGATGCGCCAGGCCACCATGTACCACTACTTCGGCGGCAAGGAGGAACTCCTCGCCGAACTCCTGGAGTCCACGGTCGCGCCCTCGCTGGTGCTGGCCCGGCGGCTGCTCGCGGACGCCCGGCGGCCGGCCGCCGAGCGGCTGTGGGAGCTGTGCCGCTCCGATGTGCTGCTGCTGTGCGGAGGGCCGTACAACCTGGGCGCGCTCTACCTGTTGCCCGAAGTGGGAGGGGCCCGGTTCACGCGCTTCCGCCGGATGCGCGGTGAACTCAAGGACGCCTACCGGGTCTTGCTCGCCGGGACTTGCGTCGGTACCGAACTGGCCGGGGACAAGGCCGGGCTGGAGCTGCGCAACGATCTCGTCTTCGGGCTCATCGAAGGCGTCATGCTGATCCACCGGTGCGATCCCGCACGGCCCGTGTCGGTCTTCGCGCACGCCACCGCCGACGCCGCGCTGCGGATCGCGGGCGTCGGCGCGCCCCAGGTCCCGGCGCCCCGCGCCCGGAGGGACTTCGACGACAAGGCCTAGAGTCCGGACGCGGGCTGGAGCCCGGGGCCCGCTTGCCAGGCCGCGTGGTCCTGCCAGGCCTGGAGGGTGAGGCCGCTTTCGAAGCGGTGGGCGGCGCCGGTAACCGGGTCGGTGAACTCCAGGACCCGGGCCAGGAGCTGGAGCGGGCGCCGGTAGTCGTCCGGGGCGGGATCGGTGACCCGCGGATACACCGGATCGCCGAGGATCGGCAGCCCGAGGCCGTTCATGTGGACCCGCAGCTGGTGGGTGCGGCCGGTGAGCGGGGTCAGCCGGTATCGGCCCAGGCCGCCCCGGACCCCGGTGAGCTCGATCCGGCTCTCGGCATTAGGCGCTCCGTCCGGGACCTCGGCCGCCGCGATGACCCCGCGGGTCTTCTCGATGCGGCTGCGGACCGTGCGCGGGAGGGTGAGCGCCGGATCGTGGGGGGCGACGGCCTCGTACTCCTTGTGCACCCGCCGCCGCTGGAAGAGCAGTTGGTACGCGCCGCGGTCCGCGGGACGGATGCTGAACATCACCAGGCCCGCGGTCAGCCGGTCCAGGCGGTGCGCCGGACTGAGGGCGGGCAGGTCCAGCTCGTCCCGCAGCCGCGCCAGGGCGGTCTGGGTGACGTGGCTGCCGCGCGGCGTGGTCGCCAGGAAGTGCGGCTTGTCCACGACCAGGAGGTGCGGGTCGCGGTGGACCACGCGGATCGGGAAGGGCACGGGCGGCTCGGCCGGGAGGTCCCGGTGGAACCACACGTAGGCGCCGGGTTCGTACGGGTCCCGCGCGTGCAGGACACGCCCGCCGGAGCCCAGCACCCGGCCGGCGTGCAGCAGCCGGGCGATGGCTTCGGCGCCGGGGCCGCCCGCGTAGTGCGCGGTGAGGTAGGCACCGAGATCCGGCCACAGCCCGTCCGGGTCCGCAGGCAGGCGCAGCCGCACCGGGTCTATGCCGGCGCGCTGGGGGAGGGGCGAGGGGGGTGCCACGGCTCTGCGTCTCATCGGTAACAGGCTATGCCCGCCGGGAGCCGGGCCGGGCGGCCCGGCCCGGCCCGTGGTCAGGATTTCCGGAAGGTGCCCAGGCGGTCGGCGTCGAGGTACTCGACGCGCACCGTGCCGTCGGCGAAGGTCACCCCGGTGCGGCCGACGGCGTTCTCGCCGGTGGTCTCGAAGCTGAAGGTGTCCCCGTCGTAGTGGGTGAGGGGGAAGCGCAGGGGTTTGGGGCCGAGGGAGAGCGTGAGGGCGTTCTTGTCGTCCGCGGTGACCGTGAGCCTGCCGTAGTACGGGTTGTCGTAACTTCCCGTGTACGCGGAGCTCTCCCGGGCCGGCTTCCCGCCGGCGGGCGGGTGCGCGTAGTCGGTGGTCGAGCGGTTCGCCTCCTCCGCCTGGGCGTAGAGCCCGCCGGCCAGGCCCAGCCAGTCGGCGGTGGTCTTGCCGTGCTCGGCGAAGTCGAAGAAGTCCAGGGCGACGGCGTCGGCCAGGCCGACGGGAGCGCCGTTGGTCAGGACGACGATGCCGAGCTCTTCCAGCGGGAGCATGGTGACGTTGGTGTTGGCGCCGAGCTCGAAGGCGCCCGAGTGGCTGAGGCGCAGCCGGCCCGCGTCGTCGTAGGAGACGTTCCAGCCGAGCCCGTAGAAACCGGTGCGGGCGGCCGGACCGGAGGGCGGCTGCGACACGATCTCCGGCTGGTGCGTGCGGGCGAGGGTGTCGGCGGGGACGATCCGCTGCCCGTCGAGGACCCCTTCGGCCAGTTGGAGCCGCAGCCAGCGGGACATGTCCCGGGCGGTCGAGCTGACCCCGCCGGCCGGGGCCTGGGCGTCGGGGTCGCGGACGAAGCGGGGGCTCCAGGTGCCGTCGGGGTTCTTGACGTGCGTGGCGGCGTGGTCCGCGGCGCGGGTGAAGGCGGAGAACTCGGTACTGGTACGGGTCATCCCGGCGGGCTTGAACAGGGTGTCCTCGGCGAGCTTCTGCCAGCTGGTGCCCTTGGCGCGGGCGACGGCCTCCGCGGCCGCGGTGAGGCCGAAGTTGGTGTAGGCGTAGCTCGCGCGGAAGGGGGTGAGGGGTTCCAGGCGCAGGTGGTCGAGGACGTACGACTGGTCGTAGCCGAGGTCTTCCAGGAGGTCGCCGGCGTGGTCGGGCAGGCCGCTGCGGTGGGAGAAGAGGTCGGCGGTGGTGACGTGGGCGGTGACCCAGGGGTCCTTGAGGGAGAAGCCGGGCAGGGTGGTGCGGCGGTCCCACTGGCCGGGGTCGGTGAGGGTGCCGGCCACGACGGTGGAGGAGACGGGCTTGGAGAGGGAGGCGATCTGGAAGACGGTGTCGGGGCCGACGGGTCGCGCGGGGGCGGCGGGGGTGCCCGGCGCGCGCTCGCCGGTGCTGCGGACACCGAAGCCCTTGAGGTGGACGACCCGGTCTCGGTGGACGACGGCCACCGAGACGCCGGGGACGCCGGTGCTGCGCATCATGTCCTGGACGGTCCCGTCGAGGCGGGCGACCGCCCGGTCGACCTGAGCATCCGTGATCCGGGGTTTCGGCTGGGGCGGGGGACTCGGGGCTGCGGTCGCCGCCGTCGTGGCGAACAGCACGGCGGCTCCGGCCGCGGCGAGTGCGCGGAGCGTACGCATGAGGTCAATTCTCCCGCAGGGTGCCCGGGGCGGCGCGGCGAGCGGATGCCCGCGCGTGGCCGGAGCGTGTCGGCCGGTGCCGTGCATCGCAGGGCGGAGGGGTTTCACGCGGTGCGGGCGAGCCCGGACAAGGCGCCTCGGTGCGCCACGCGGGCCCGGCCGGGGCCGGAAGACGCGCCTCACGAGAGCTCGGGCTCCGGAATCCCCGGGCCTCCCGGCCGGGTTGAGGCCTGCGGGGAGGGCGGGCCTAAGCGGTGCGGGGTGGGGCGGCGCAAGCCGGAAGACGCGCCCGTGGGGTCCGGCCCCGGGGCTTTCCGGGCCGCCCGGTGGGGGGTGGGGCCTCTGGGGGTGAGGGCGGGCGGAAGCGGTGCGGTGGGCCGCGCGCGGGGCGGCACGGGCTGGAAGACGCGGCCCGTGGGGGCCCGGCCCCGGACGGTCGGGGCCGGACGGTGGCGGCCCCACCGCGCAGCGTGGGGGGTGGGGCGGGTCAGGCCGCTGTCGCGCGGTCCTGTTCGGCTTCGACCGCCGCGTTCCAGTCGCGCTTGATCGCACGCCAGCCCTCGTCCGTCTCGCCCAGGCGCCAGTAGCCCGAGATCGACAGGCGTTCGCGCGGGATGCCGCGTTCCAGACGCAGGTGGCGGCGGAGGTCCTTGACGAAGCCCGCCTCGCCGTGGACGAAGGCGTGGACGTCCCCGGAGGGGAACTCCAGGGCCGTGACCGCCTCCACCAGGGCCTCGCCGACCGGACGCGCGCCGCGGTGCAGCCAGACCGGGACCACGCCGTCCGGCGTGGCGAACTTCTGCTCGTCCTGCGGACCCTCTACCTCCACGAAGGCGTGGACCTGCGCGCCGGCCGGCATCCGCTCCATCGCCGCGGCGATGGCCGGCAGCGCGCTCTCGTCACCCACCAGGAGGTGCCAGCCGGCCGCCGGGTCCGGGGCGTAGGCGCCGCCCGGGCCGAGGAAGCGTACGACTTCGCCGCGCTGGACGCGGGCCGCCCAGGGCCCGGCGAGGCCCTCGTCGCCGTGGACGACGAAGTCGAGGGTCAGCTCCAGGTGCGCGGGGTCCCACGCCCGTACCGTGTACGCGCGCTGGCGCGGCCACTGCTCGCGGGGATACCGGCCGCGGATCTGCTCCAGGTCCCACGGCGCGGGGTAGCTGACGCCCTCCGGGGGGAACAGGATCTTGATGTAGTGGTCAGTGAACTCGCCGGCGCCGAAACCCGCCAGCCCGTCACCGCCCAGCACGACCCGCACCATGTGCGGCGTCAGCCGCTCCGTGCGTACGACGACTGCGGTGCCGACTGTGCGGGCGCGTCCTTCTGCCACGGCGTCTCCCCTGACTCACCTGAAACTTAGGATTACCTAAGTTAGCACCTCACCGGAGGAGCGCGCCGCTCAGGCGCGATACAGCCCCGCCCAGACCCCACCGGTGGGCGAGTGCCCGGACCAGTTCGGGCTGGGCCGGCGCCGCCGGCAGCGCCGGATCGAACGGCGGCAGCGGGACGTCCGCGGCCACCCGCACCACCTTCGGCGCCACCGCCAGATACGGCCGGGAATCATTCAGGCGCTTGCGCTGCGTGAGGGTGAGCTTCGACTTCGGGTCATCGACGGCGGCCATGATCCCGGCGAGGTCCCCGTACGCCTCCAGGAGCTTGGCCGCGGTCTTCTCCCCGATGCCCGGGACTCCGGGCAGGCCGTCGCTGGGGTCCCCGCGCAGCAGGGCCAGCTCCGAGTACCCGGGGCCGTCCACCCCGTACTTCTCCCGCAGCCACGCCTCGTCCGTCACCTGGAGGCTGCCCACGCCCTTGAGGGGGTAGAGCACCCGGCGCTGCCTGGCGTCGTCCACCAGCTGGTAGAGGTCCCGGTCGCCGGTGACGATGTCCACCGGACCCGTCGCGCGGGCGGTGAGCGTGCCGATCACGTCGTCCGCCTCGTACCCGGCGACGCCCACGCGGGCGATGCCGAAGGCGTCCAGCGCCGTCTCGATGATCGGCACCTGCGGGGCGAGGGTGTCCGGGGTCTCCTCCACGTCGGGCCCGTCCTCGCTCTCCTTCGCGACGCGGTGGGCCTTGTAGGAGGGGATCAGCTCCACTCTCCAGTGCGGCCGCCAGTCGGCGTCCATGCACGCCACCAGATCGTCCGGGTGGTGGTCCTGCACCAGCCGTCCGATGAAGTCCAGCAGCCCGCGGACGGCGTTGACGGGGGTGCCGTCGGGAGCCTTCACGGAGTCCGGCACGCCGAAGTAGGCCCGGTAGTAGAGGGAGGAGGTGTCCAGGAGCATCAGGCGTCGTGTCGTCACGCAGACGATGATGCCGCAAGCGGCCCGTGAGCCGGCGGGGCCGCCCGTACGGACAGTGAGCGCGGGCGTACGGGAATGCGCCAGCCCGCCGGGAGCGGTGGACTCGTGCACGCGAATCCTGAGGCGGTTGCTGCGTAAGGTGCTTACAGCACACCGATGTGCGACGGACCAGGGGAGGGCAGCCCCGACATGAACGACAGGGACGGCACGAACGGCCTGGACGACAGGGATCACAAGGACCACGAGGACCACGCGGCCGTCATGGACGACACGGACGAGAAGAAGCACGACGCCAAGGAGCCCCTTCGCGTCGGCGTCGCCGTGCGCAAGCGGCGCCGCGCCCTGCACCTGACCCTTGCCGCGGTATCGGCGCGCAGCGGCCTGTCGGTCCCCTTCCTGAGTCAGATAGAGAACGAGCGGGCCCGGCCCAGCATGCGGTCCCTGGAGCGGGTCGCGGACGCGCTGGAGACCACCGCCGTGGAGCTGCTGGCCGCCTCCGACACGGCGCGCACGGTGGATCTCGTACGGGCCGGCGACGAGTCCGGGCTCACGCCGGTGCCGGGCGTACGCCCCCTCGTACGCGGGCACCACCAACTGCACGCGCTGGAATTCACCGGGGACCAGGACGCCGGGCGCGAGTACCAGCACCGCAACGACGAGCTGATGTACGTGGTGTCGGGCGCGTGCCAGGTGGAGGCGGAGGGGCGGGCGTACCGGCTGGAGAGCGGGGACGCGCTGTTCCTGTCCGGCGGTGTACGGCACCGCTGGCGGGCCGTCACGGAGGACACGAAGCTCCTCGTCGTCGCGGTCGGCGACCACATCGACGCGACGTCCGAGCCGCCGTCGCCCGGGCACTGAGCTCCATGCGGCGGGTGGTCTCGCTGGTGCCGTCGCTGACCGAGGCGGTGGCCGAGAGCGCGCCGGGGCTGCTGGCCGGGGTGACCGACTGGTGCACGCACCCCGCGGATCTCGGGGACGCGGTACGCATCGGCGGGACGAAGAACCCGGACCTGCGCCGGATCATCGAGCTCCGCCCGGATCTCGTGATCGCCAACGAGGAGGAGAACCGGGCCCCGGACCTGGCGGCACTGCGGGCGGCGGGCGTGGCGGTGCTGGTCACCGAGATCCGGAACCTGCCCCAGGCCGTTGCCGAACTGGACCGGGTACTGGTGGGGGCGCTTGGGCTGCCGAGGCCGGGGTGGCTGGCGGACGCCGAGGCCGCCTGGGCCCGGGTCGAACCCCTCGGTCCGCTCACCGCCTTCGTACCGGTGTGGCGGCGGCCGTGGATGGTGCTGGGCCGCGACACCTTCGCCGGGGATCTGCTCGCCCGGCTGGGGGTGCGCAACGCGTACGCCGGACACGGGGAGCGGTATCCGCGGGCGGCCGTGGCCGAGTTGGCCGCCACCGGCTGCGATCTGGTGGTGCTCCCGGACGAGCCCTACCGCTTCACGGCCGAGGACGGGCCTGAGGCCTTCCCCGGACTTCCCGCCGCGCTGGTCAGCGGGCGCCACCTCACCTGGTACGGGCCGTCGCTCGTCGAGGCTCCGGCGCTGCTGGCGCGGGCACTGCGGGCGGCGCGGCCGGGCGGGGAGCGGGCGGGAGAGCGGGCGGGAGGGGAGCGGCCGGGCGGGGAGCGGCCAGGAGACGGCCGCTGAACAGGCCGCGCACGGTGTGGGTGGCCGCCAGCAGCCAGGCGATCAGCAGGCCGACGAAGAGGACCGTGGCGAGCCAGGCGAAGGCGGGCAGGCCGGTGTGGCGGGCCAGGCCGGCGGCCCCGGTGACGCAGGTGCCGACGGGAAAGGTCAGCGCCCACCAGGTCATCGCGAAGCCCATGCCGCCGCGCGCGGCCCGGACGAGCATGGCCGCGGCGAGAGCCAGCCACAGCAGGGCGAATCCCATCACCGGGACCCCGTAGACGACGGCGAAGGCGCCGAACGCGCCGGCGTACGGGGAGCCGATGGACCGGGGGGCCATGTCGGCGAGCTGGCCGACGGCGGTGGTGGACTGGCCGAGGGGGCCGAGGACCAGGAAGAGGGTCGGGGTGAGGGCCAGGGGGAGCGGGCCGCTCACGATCAGCCGGCCCAGGATCAGCGGCAGCATGAGGAGGGTGGCGAGCAGGCTGAGGCCGAACAGGGCGTAGCAGGCCAGCAGCATCGCCAGGCGGGGCTGGCCCGGGGGCAGGTGGGGTATCAGCAGCGGGCCGAGTGCGGCCGAGACCATCGGGGCGACCACGGGCAGGAGCCAGACCGGGGTGGCCTGTGCGGGCTGGACCCGGTGGCGGACCACCATCAGGTAGGGCACCGCCACGGCCACCAGCAGGCCGGTCAGGGTGCCGAGGGCGAAGAGCACGGCGTCCACGGCGACGGCGGCGCCGGTCCCGATGAGGTCCCGGCCGACGAGGAGGGTGCCCCCGCCGACGGCCAGCAGCGCCATGGAGAGGCAGCCGTAGAACGGGGCCACGGCGGGGTCCAGCAGGTGGGCGCGGGCCTGATCGCGGTGGTGGATCCAGTGCCCCGCGCGGGCCGTCAGCAGGACGGCAAGGGCGGCGGCGGACAGGGCCCACACGAGCTGGCAGGCCACGCGCTGGCCGGGGAGCTGATGGGGGAGGCTCGCGCCGGCGCCGGCGATGATCGCCGTGCCCATGACGGAGGCGTACCAGTTGGGGCCGAGGTGGCGCAGGGCCTCGTGGGCGCGGGGCGCGGTCTCGGTGGTGCCGGTGCCGGTGCCGGTTCCGGGGGTGCCGGTGCCGGTGGAGCGGGCGGAACGGGTGCGGGGTCGCACGATGGTGGTGGCCATGGGTCCAGCGTCCGGCCGGGGCGGACCGGGCGGCAGAGGCCATCCTCCTATGAGGCCATAAACTGATGTTATGGGGAGTGAGGAGTGGGTTCCGCTGGCGCACCGGGTCCCGGACCTGGGCGCGCTCGAACTGCTGCTCGCCGTCGCGCGGGTCGGCAGCCTGAGCGGCGCGGCCCGGCGGCTGGGCATCACCCAGCCCGCGGCAAGCAGCCGGATCCGGGCGATGGAGGCCCGCCTCGGCGTGGCCCTCGTGGACCGGTCCCCGCGGGGTTCGACGCTGACGGCGGAGGGCGCGCTGGTCACGGACTGGGCGCGGCGGGTCGTGGAGGCTGCGGAAGCCTTCGACGCGGGGGCGCAGGCGCTGAGGGGGCGGCGCGACTCTCGCCTGAGGGTGGCGGCCAGCATGACCATCGCGGAGTACCTGCTCCCCGGGTGGCTGATCGCCCTGCGCGGGCAGCGGCCCGACACGGCGGTGTCCCTGCACGCCGGGAACTCGGCGGACGTCGCCGAACGGGTCCTCGCACACGAGGCGGACCTCGGCTTCGTGGAGGGGCTGACCGTCCCGGAAGGACTGGACTCGGCGGTGATCGCGCAGGACCGCCTCGTGGTGGCGGTGGCGCCGGGGCACGCGTGGGCGCGGCGCTCGCGGGAGGTGCGGGCGGCGGAGCTGGCGTCGACCCCGCTGATCCTGCGGGAGCGCGGGTCGGGGACCCGGCAGGTACTGGACGCCGCGCTGGCCGGGTGCGGGGGGCTGGCGGCGCCGCTGCTGGAACTGGCGTCGACCACGGCGGTGAAGTCGGCGGCGCTGAGCGGCGCGGGGCCGTGCGTCCTGTCGGAGCTGGCGGTGGGGGACGAGCTGGCGGCCCGGCGGCTGGTGGCGGTCCCGGTGGCCGGTGCGGCGCTGGACCGCGCGCTGCGCGCCGTCTGGCCGGTGGGCGCGCGCCCGGCGGGACCGGCCCGCGACCTGCTGTCCCTCACCCGCCGCCCGGCCTGAACGGATCGTTCCGGACAGAACCTAGGGAACCGGGACCGCCCTGCGCACATGGGCGGCCTCGATCAGCGAGGCCATCACGCGGGTGTCCTTGTCGCGTTCGGGGTGCCATTGGACGCCCATCACCCAGCGGGCGGGGTCCGGCAGTTCGATCGCCTCCACCGTGCCGTCCGCGGCGTGGGCCGAGGCGATCAGGCCGCGGCCCAGGCGGTCGACCGCCTGGTGGTGGTAGGTCGGCACCTGCTCCTCCTCCGGGACCAGCGCCGCGTACCGGGTGCCGGGGACCGGGAGCACCGGGTGCCAGGACATGATGCCGGGGCCCTCCGCGTGGCCGTCGAGGTGCTGGATCAGGGTGCCGCCCAGGACCACGTTCAGCGCCTGCATGCCCCGGCAGACGCCGAGCACCGGAAGGTCCGCCTCCAGGGCGGCGGCGATCAGGGACAGCTCCCAGTGGTCGCGGACCGTAGCGGGGGGTCCCGTACGGGGGTCGCGGGCGGCGCCGTAGTGGACCGGGTCCACATCGGGGCCGCCCGCGACGACGAGGCCGTCCAGCCGGCTCAGCACCTCCGCCGCCGTCCCGCATTCGTCCGGCGGGAGCAGTACGGCCGCGCCGCCCGCCGCTTGGACGAGTTCGTAGTACCCGGCGGGTACGAGGGACGTCGGCAGGTCCCACACGCCGTAGCGGGTGGATCCCTCCACGTAGGTGGTGATGCCGATGAGCGGCCTGGGCACGGGTTTACCTCCAAGGGCAGGACGGCTGGGGCAGGGCACGGGCAGGACGACGGAACAGGGTCAGGTTTTCAGCCGCGGGTCAGCTCCGCCTCCGCTTCGGCCAGCGCCGCGAACTCCTCCTCGGGCGCCGAGGCCACCAGGTGGTGGCGGCTGTACAGAGCGAAGTAGGCGAGGGCGACGGCGTAGACGGCCAGGGCGATGAAGGCGGCGTCCCGGTCCACCAGGAAGGTGGCGACCAGGGCCGACAGGGCCAGTGCGAAGGCAACCGAGGAGGTCACGACGCCGCCCGGAGTGCGGTAGGGCCGCTCCAGGTCCGGCTCGCGGCGGCGCAGCACGATGTGGGACAGGGCCATCAGGGCGTAGGAGATCGTGGCGCCGAAGACGGCGATGTTCAGCATGCGCGGCCCGTTGCCGGTGGCCGCGGCCAGCGCGAAACCGATGGCGCCGGGGATCAGCAGGCCGAGGTACGGGGCCTTGCGCTTCGAGGTGAGGGACAGGAAGCGAGGGAGGTAACCCGCCCGCGAGAGGGCGAACAGCTGGCGCGAGCCGGCGTAGATGAGGGAGAAGAAGGAGGCCACGAGGCCGGCGAGGCCGGCGTAGTTCACGAAGGTCTTCAGCCACGACAGGCCGGAGTCGCCCTCCAGGGCGACGACCAGCGGATTGCCGGCCTCCTTGAGGACGTCGGCGCCGCGGGCACCGGTGGCGGCGAGGAAGGTGATCAGCGCGAGGAGGACGAGGATGCCCATGGAGATCGACAGCGCGCGCGGCATGGACCGCACCGGGTCCTTGGCCTCCTCGGCGGCGAGGGGTACGCCCTCCACGCCGAGGAAGAACCACATGCCGAAGGGGAAGGCGGCCCAGATGCCGAGCAGGCCCAGGGGCAGCCAGGAGTTGGAACCGAAGGCGGTGGGGTCGACGGCGATGTCGTCGAGGTTGGCCGCGTCGAACTGGGTGAAGGCGCCGACCGCGAAGACCAGCAGCGCCGCGACGGCGACGCCGGTGACGACGAGGGAGAAGCGCAGGGCCTCGCCGACGCCCCAGAGGTGGATGCCGATGAAGACCGCAAAGCAGGCCAGGTAGACCGGCCACCCGGAGCTGAGGCCGAAGAGTCGCAGGGATTCGACGTAGTCGCCGATGAAGATGGCGATCGCGGCCGGGGCGAGGATGTACTCGATGAGGATGGCGGTGCCGGTGAGGAAGCCGCCCCAGGTGCCGAGGGCCCGGCGGGCGAAGCCGTAGCCGCCGCCCGCGGTCGGCAGGATCGCGGACAGTTCCGCGAGGGAGAAGACCAGGCAGGCGTACATCGCGCCCATCAGGACGGTGGCGATGGCGAGGCCGCCGAAACCGCCCTCCTTGAGGCCGACGTTCCATCCGGAGAAGTCCCCGGAGACGACGTACGCGACGCCGAGTCCGGTGAGCAGCAGCCATCCGGCGCTGCCGCGGCGCAGCGTACGGCGCCGCAGGTAGCCGTCGCCTTCGGGCGAGGGGATCGGTTCGGGCACGGCTTTCAGCCGGGCATCGGTGTCGTCGGCCATGTGCGCTCCTGCCTAGGGCAATGGTTGTGGGGCGTACCTTTGCGGTAGGGGAGTGGGCCGCGCAAGACCTCTGCGTAAAACGGGGGTTACGAAAACCTCTTCGGGCGGGGGCGTCGAATCCGCCGTACGCGGCCGTACGTGGACGTGGGCATGCGTACGTAGGCATGCGTACGTAGGCATGCGCGGCCGTGCGCGGGCGCCGCCCGGCTGCGCGCTCAGGCCGGCCGCCCGGGACCGCCCCCCGAGGCGCCCGAGGCGCCCGAGGCGCCGCTCACGTCAGGAACCCGCGCAGCAGCGCCGCCGTGCCGCAGCAGTGCTCGCGCATCGTCTCGCGCGCCCCGGCCGCGTCCCGCTCCAGCACCGCCTCCACCAGTGCGCTGTGCTGCTGCTGCGAATGCTCCAGATTGCGTACCAGCAACGGGATGCAGTCGAGCAGGTCGTTCACCGTGGCGCGGACGGCCGCGTACTGGGCCGTCAGGGTGGCGGATCCGGCGAGTTCGCACAGGGCGAGGTGGAAGAGGGTGTCCTGGCGGCGGTAGTCGGCGAGCGGGGCGTCGTGGGTGGCCGTCAGTGCGCCGAGGAGCCGCTCGGCGCCGTCCTCGGTCAGCCCCCGGGAGGCGCACAGTCCGGCCGCGCCCACCTCCAGGACCTCGCGGAACCGCAGGACGTCCTCGATGTCCACGCCCGCGACCCGCCGGCGCAGCTCCTCCTCGACGCCGCCGGCCGGGGTGTCGGGACGGGAGAGCACAAACGTTCCGCCGTACCGCCCGCGCCGGGCCTCCACCAGCCCTTGGTCCTGCAACACCTTCAGCACCTCGCGCAGCGTGACCCGGCTGATCCCCATGCGCTCGGCCAGCTCCCGCTCGGGCGGCAGCTTCTCCCCGCCCGGAACCAGGCCCAGCCGGACCACCTGGAGGATCTGTTCCAGCGCCTCCTCGAAACCGTTGCCCGCCCGCACCTGCCGCAGTACGGGATTCAGCCGCGCGACGGCATCGTCTTCGCTCGCCGTGTGGGTCATCTCGCCTCCTCCCCTTCCCAAGCAATGGTTCTATTCAATACCTTAGGCGTCCTCGGCTCACCGAAGGAGAGATTCCCGTGGTAGACCGCAAGCCACCGCTCGCGACCCAGGAGCTCCATGCTCTCGTCGCCGGCGGTGAGATCGACACCGTCGTCCTGGCCTTTCCCGACATGCAAGGACGGCTCCAGGGCAAGCGGTTCGCCGCACAGTTCTTCCTCGACGAGGTCCTCGCCCACGGCACCGAGGGCTGCAACTACCTGCTGGCCGTCGACACCGAGATGAACACCGTCGACGGATACGAGATGTCCTCCTGGGAGCGGGGTTACGGCGACTTCGCCATGCACCCCGACCTCGCCACCCTGCGCCGGATCCCGTGGAGCCCGGGCAGCGCCTTCGTCATGGCCGACCTCGCCTGGAACGACGGCTCGCCCGTCGTCGCCGCGCCCCGGCAGATCCTGCGCCGCCAGCTGGAGCGCCTCGCGGAGCACGGCTACACGGCGATGGTCGGTACCGAGCTGGAATTCATGGTCTTCCAGGACACCTACGAGAAGGCCTGGGACGCCGACTACCGCGGCCTGACCCCCGCCAACCAGTACAACACCGACTACTCCGTCCTCGGCACGGGCCGCGTCGAACCCCTGCTGCGCCGCATCCGCAACGAGATGCAAGCCGCGGGCCTGGTGGTCGAGTCCGCCAAGGGGGAGTGCAACCTCGGCCAGCACGAGATCGTCTTCCGCTACGACGAGGCGCTGACCACTTGCGACCAGCACGCCGTCTACAAGACGGGGGCGAAGGAGATCGCCGCCCAGGAGGGTGTCTCGCTCACCTTCATGGCCAAGTTCGACGCGCGCGAAGGCAACTCCTGCCACATCCACCTCTCGCTGAACGGTGCCGACGGACGCAACGCCATGGCCGGGGACGGCCCTGACGCCCCCGGCGGAATGTCACCGGTGATGCGCCACTTCCTGGCCGGCCAGCTGGCCGCGCTGCGCGACTTCTCCCTTCTCTACGCCCCCAACATCAATTCGTACAAGCGTTTCCGCCCGGGGTCCTTCGCGCCCACCGCCGTCGCCTGGGGCGTCGACAACCGGACCTGCGCCCTGCGCGTCGTCGGCCACGGCCGCTCCATGCGCTTCGAGAACCGCCTCCCCGGCGGCGACGTCAACCCCTACCTCGCCGTCGCCGGCCTGGTCGCGGCCGGGCTCCACGGCATCGAGCACCGCCTGGAGCTGCCCGAGGCCTGTACCGGCAACGCCTACACCGCCGCCTACGCGCACGTCCCCACCAGCCTGCGGGAGGCCGCCGAGCTCTGGGAGAACAGCGAGATCGCCAAGGCGGCCTTCGGGCCCGAAGTGGTCGCCCACTACCGGAACATGGCCCGCGTGGAGATCGACGCCTACGACTCCGCGGTGACCGACTGGGAACGGCGCCGCTCCTTCGAACGCCTGTAAGCCGCAAGCGCCGCCCCCGCACCCCCCCACACGCCCCACCCCGCACCGCACCGCACTGAAAGTCTGTGAGGCACCACGTGTCCGATGTGCTGGCCCCATCCGATCTGAGAGTGCTGAACCCGGCCACCGAGGAAACCGTCGCCATCGTCCCGGCCGCCACACGGGACGATGTCGACGCCGCCGTCGTACGGGCCACCGCCGCCCAGCGCGGCTGGGCCGCGGTGGCCCCCGCCGACCGGGCCCGGCTGCTGCGCCGCTTCGCCGCGGTCGTCGACGGGCACATCGAGGAACTGGCCCTGCTGGAGGTCCGCGAAGCCGGCCACACCATCGGCAACGCCCGCTGGGAGGCCGGCAACGTACGGGACCTCCTCGACTTCGCCGCCGGGGGAGTGGAACGGCTCAGCGGCCGCCAGATCCCCGTCGCCGGCGGCATCGACGTCACCTTCCTCGAACCCCTCGGCGTCATCGGCGTGATCGCCCCCTGGAACTTCCCCATGCCGATCGCCGCCTGGGGCCTGGCACCCGCCCTCGCCGCCGGCAACGCCGTCATCCTCAAGCCCGCCGAAACCACCCCGCTCACCGCACTGCGCCTCGCCGAACTCGCCCTCGAAGCCGGGATCCCCGAGCACCTCTTCCAGGTGCTCCCCGGCCAGGGGGCCGTCGCGGGCGACGCCCTGGTCGAGCATCCCGGCGTAGCCAAAATCGTCTTCACCGGCTCCACCCGGGTCGGCAAGCAGATCATGGCCAAGTGCGCGGACCGGGTGAAGCGGGTCACCCTCGAACTCGGCGGCAAGAGCCCCAACATCGTCTTCGCCGACGCCGACATCGAGGCGGCCGCCGCCGCCGCGCCCATGGCCTTCCTCGACAACACCGGCCAGGACTGCTGCGCCCGGACCCGCATCCTCGTCCAGCGCTCCGCGTACGACCGCTTCCTCGACCTGCTCGCGACGGGCATCGAAAGCGTGGTCGTGGGCGACCCGGCCGACGAGAAGACCCAGATGGGACCGCTGATCTCACGGACCCAGCTGGAACGCGTACGGTCCTACGTCACCGCCGACCTCGCCGCCATCCGGGGCACCGCCCCCGAGGGCCCCGGCTTCTGGTACCCGCCGACCCTCGTCACGGACGTAGCCCCCACGGCGCCCGTCGCCACCGAGGAGGTCTTCGGCCCCGTGGCCGTCGTCCTGCCCTTCGAGGACGAAGAGGAAGCCGTCCGCCTGGCCAACGCGACCGAGTACGGCCTCTCCGGCTCCCTCTGGACCCGCGACATCGGCCGCGCCCTGCGCGTCTCGCGCGCCGTCGCCGCCGGCAACCTGTCCGTCAACTCCCACAGCAGCGTCCGCTACTGGACCCCCTTCGGCGGCTACAAGCAATCCGGCCTCGGCCGCGAGCTCGGACCCGACGCCCTCACCGCTTTCACCGAGACCAAGAACGTCTTCATCAGCACGGAGGCCTGAACCACCATGACCGACCGCACCGAAGGAATCGTCTGCCGCCGCCTGGTCGGCCGCACCGCCGTCATCACCGGAGCCGGCAGCGGCATCGGCCTGGCCGCCGCCCGCCGCCTGGCCTCGGAGGGGGCGAACATCGTCTGCGGCGATATCGACGAGATCGCCGGCAAGGCCGCCGCCGAGGAAGTCGGCGGCACCTACGTCAAGGTCGACGTCACCGACAAGGAGCAGGTCGACGCCCTCTTCAAGACGGCCTTCGACACCTACGGATCCGTCGACATCGCCTTCAACAACGCGGGCATCTCACCCGCGGACGACGACTCGATCCTCCTCACCGAGCTCGACGCCTGGAAGCGGGTCCAGGACGTCAACCTCACCTCCGTCTACCTCTGCTGCAAGGCGGCCCTGCCCTACATGCAGCGCCAGGGCCGCGGCTCCATCATCAACACGGCCTCCTTCGTGGCCCTGATGGGCGCCGCCACCTCCCAGATCTCCTACACCGCATCCAAGGGCGGCGTACTGGCCATGTCCCGCGAACTCGGCGTCCAGTTCGCCCGCGAGGGCATCCGGGTCAACGCGCTGTGCCCGGGGCCGGTCAACACCCCGCTGCTCCAAGAGCTCTTCGCCAGCGACCCGGAGCGGGCCGCCCGACGCCTCGTACACATCCCGGTGGGCCGCTTCGCCGAGGCCGAGGAGATCGCCGCCGCCGTCGCGTTCCTCGCCAGCGACGACTCCTCCTTCGTCAACGCCGCCGACTTCGTCGTGGACGGCGGCATCTCCGGGGCGTACGTAACCCCGCTGTAGCCGCCGGGCGCCGCCAGGCCCTGTCCGGGCGGTCTCCGCGGGTCCGCGCTGCCTGGCAGGGCGCCTCCCTGCGTTGTCGGAGCGCGCGAGTACGGCCACGTACGAGCTGCGCCCCTGCGCCTTGCGATGCACCGCACCAGACGACGCGGCCTGACCCACGAAGACCGCCCGGACAGGACCTAGAGGAAGGTGCGGCCCTCGCCCCGGTAGGTGGGGGCCGTGGACGTCACCCGGTCGCCCTCGACCAACTGCAACGCGTCGAAGCGCTCGCACAGTTCGCCCGCCTTGGCGTGGCGGAACCACACCCGGTCGCCGATCAGCAGATCGTCGGCCGGAGCGCCCAGCAGCGGGGTCTGCACCTCGCCCGCGCCTTCCCGGGGGTCGTAGCGCAGGCCTTCGGGCAGGTACGGGACGGGCAGCCGGTCGGCCCCGGCGGGGCCGGAGGCGGGATAGCCGCCGCCGAGGACCGTGACCACGCCGACGCCGGGCCGCCGCACCACGGGCTGAGCGAAGAGGGCGGCCGGACGCCCGCGGAACGAGGTGTAGTTGTCGAACAACCGCGGTACGTAAAGCCCCGAGCCGGCGGCGATCTCCGTGACGGCGTCCTCCGCGGCGGTCTGCTGCACGCTGCCGGTGCCGCCGCCGTTGACGAACTCCAGATCCGGCACGACCGCGCGGACGCCGCGTACCGCATCGGCGCGGCGCGCGGCGAGCTCCTTGCGGGCCGCGCTCTGCATGAGCCGGATCGCGCGAGAGCGCAGCGGTTGCCCGGCCAGCGCGTCCCCGACACCGGCGACATGGCCCTCGTACCCCATCAGCCCCACCACCCGGAAGCCGGGCCGGGCGGTGACCGTACGGGCCAGCGCGGCCAGTTGGGCGGGCTCGCGCAGCGGCGAACGCCGGGCGCCGACCCGTACCCTGCCGCCGAAGAGGTGCAGCGCGGTGTCCAGTTCCAGGCAGACCCGTATCTCCTGCGCGCCGCCGTCCCGCGCGCGGTCGATGAGCTCCAGCTGCGCCGGGTCGTCGACCATGACGGTGACGGCGGCGGCGAGTTTCGGGTCGGCGGCGAGCTCGGCGAAGCCGGCGCGGTCGGCCGACGGATAGGCGAGCAGCACGTCCTCGAACCCGGAACGGGCCAGCCAGAGCGATTCGGCGAGGGTGTACGACATGACCCCCGCGAAGCCGGGCCGGGCCAGTACGCGTTCGAGGAGGGCGCGGCAGCGCACGGACTTGCTCGCGACGCGGACGGGCTTGCCGCCGGCCCGGCGCACGAGGTCGTCGGCGTTGGCGTCGAAGGCGTCGAGATCCACGATGGCCAGCGGCGTGTCGAGGTGCGCGGTCGCCCGGTCGTACCGGGCGCGGTCGGCGGCGGGGTGACTCATGGGCGGCAGCTTGCCAGACAGTTCTACCGGCGGGTAGGCCCCGGACGTCCGCGCCCGGGCCCGGCCGTGGACGGGCCACCCGACCAGGAGGGCCCGTGTCGGCGCTCGGCCCGGGCGGGCAGTGGGGCGGCGGTCGGCCGGAACCCCGGGGTTCCGGCGCCGTCCCTGTGGGCTGGTCGCGCAGGGACACCGGCCGGGCGGGGGACCGTAGAGTACGCACAGGCAGCCGTACGGAACGGGGGGCGGAGCCGCCGGATGACCACGTCGACACCGCACAGCGCGGTCCTGGAGGAGCCCGGTCCGCCGCCGCCCCCGCGCAGGCGGCCCGTACGGGTCCTCAGCGCCGTACTGTCGGCCCTGCTCGGTGCGGGTCTCCTCGGCGGGGCCGGGCTCAGCACCTGGGCCGAACACCGCGCCGCGCACCGCCCGCCGGCCCCGGACGCCGCCTACCGCAAGGCCGGGTCCCTGTGGCGGGCCGCCCCCGTGGACCAGCTCTTCCCGCCCGTCCTCACGGGACCGGCGGCCGGCCCCGGCGGCGCCGACCGCACCTGGACCCGCATCGCCCTGGCACCCGACGCCGACTGCGCGGCCGCGCTCGCCCCCCACTGGCGGACCCTGCTCGCCCCCACCGGCTGCACACGGGTACTCCGCGCCACCTACACCGACGCCACCCGCAGCTCCCTGATCACCACCGGGATGGTGTTCACCCCCGCCGACGCCCCCGCCATGACCGCGCTCACCGGCCGCCTGACCGCCCCGCCCGCCTACGGGTTCGCCGACGCCCAGCGCGCCGCCTGGGCCGCGTCCGTACTGCCCGAGGCGCCCGTCGTCGTGTACGCGGTCTCCGCCTTCGCCGACGGCCGCGCCCTGGACGCGCCCCGCCCGGCCGGGGACCTGCTGAAGAAGGACGCCACCGGAGCCGTGGCCCAGGCGGGGCTCGGCCACGAGGCGAAGGCCGTCGCCGACCGCCTGGAACGCTCGTTGCGGGCCCTCGCGGTCCCGCCGCCCGCGTCCGCGGCTTCCGGCGCGTCCGTCCCGCCCTCACCCACCGCGCCCGCCTCGGAGCCCGCCCGATGAGGGCGGCGCGCCGGACGGCCGTCGCCCTCACCCTCGCGGCCGTCGTCGTCGGCGCCACCGCGCCCCCGGCCGCCGCCGACGCCATCCGCGACCGGCAGTGGGCCCTCACCGCCCTGCGCGCGGAGGAGGCCTGGGGCATCACCCGGGGCGACGGCGTCACCGTCGCCGTCCTCGACACCGGGGTCGACCCCACCCACCCCGACCTCGCCGGACAGGTGCTGGACGGCGCCGACCTCATCGGCATGGGCGCCGGCCGCGGTGACCGCGCCTGGGCCCGGCACGGCACCGCCATGGCCGGGATCATCGCGGGTCACGGCCACGGCTCCCACCGCGGCCAGGGCGTCCTCGGCATCGCCCCCCAGGCCCGCATCCTCCCCGTCCGGGTCATTCTGGAGGAAGGCGACCCGGGCCGCGCGCGGGCCCGCGACAGCAAGGGCAGCGCCCTCGCCGAGGGCATCCGCTGGGCCGCCGATCACGGCGCCGACGTGATCAACCTGTCCCTGGGCGACGACAGCGACTCCGCCCACCACGAGGCCGGTGAGGACGAGGCCGTCCAGTACGCCCTGGCCAAGGGCGTGGTCGTCGTCGCCTCCGCAGGCAACGGCGGCGAGGCCGGCGACCGCGCCTCCTATCCGGCCGCCTACCCCGGGGTCATCGCCGTCACCGCCGTCGACCGGCGCGGCAGGAAGGCGCCCTTCTCGACCCGGAACTGGTACGCCACCGTCAGCGCCCCCGGCGTCGACGTGGTCATCGCCGATCCCGACCGCTCCTATTACGAGGGCTGGGGCACCAGCGCCGCCGCGGCCTTCGTCTCCGGCGCCGTGGCCCTGGTCAAGGCCGCCCACCCGGACCTGTCCCCGGCGCAGGTCAAGAAACTGCTGGAGGACACCGCCTCCGACGCGCCCCGCGGCGGCCGCGACGACGCCCGCGGCCACGGGATGGTGGACCCGGTCGCCGCGCTCCAGGCCGCGCAGGCACTGCCGCCGCAGGCTCCGGTGCCCGCGCCAGCCGCGGCAGGGAGCGTGTACTTCGGCCCCGGCCCCGAGCCGTTCCGCCCGCCCGAGCGGAGCGCACGCCTCGGGGCCCCGGCGGCCGCGGTCGCGGGGGCGGCGCTGCTCGCGCTGGCCGGCGTACTGGCCCGCCGCCCACGGCGGAGCACCCGGCACACGCGGCGGGGGACCCGGCACACGCGGGGCGGTACCCGGCACCGGGGCCCGCGAGCGGCACAGTAGGGTCGGGTAACTGTGGCGAACATGGCGAACAAGAACATTCCCGACCCCGGCTTCTCCGACGACGACGGCTCCGCCGACCCCCGGCTGAGCGCGGCCCTCGCCGCCTGGGCCGAGGACCGGGCCAAGGAGCCGGAGGTGCTGGCCGCCCTCAAGGGCGCCCGCCTGCTGGTCCCGGTCGTCGCCGTCCTCGGTGAGGTCGAGACGGACCCGGAGACGGGTCTGTCGCGCGAGAAGACCAGCGACATGGCCGTCCCGACCCTGCGGGCGGGTGACCGGCGGGCGCTGCCCGCCTTCACCTCGACCGCCGCGCTCGCGCTGTGGGACCCGGCGGCCCGGCCGGTGGCCGTCCCGCTGCACCAGGCGCTGGCCGCGGCCGCGCACGAGAAGGCCGACACCCTGGTCCTGGACCTGGCCGGTCCGGTCACCTACCAGCTGACCGGCTCCGCGCTGCTCGCGCTGGCGGAGGGCCGTACGGACGCGGGCCCGCTGGCCGATCCCGCCGTACGGGAAGCCGTCCGGGCCGCCGTGGCCGCCGAGCCGGCCGTCCTGCGCGCCCACCTCGGGCCCGGCGGCCCGGACGCCGACGGCACCCTCGCGATCGTGCTGGCGGCCGGTGCGCAGGCCCCGGCCGCCGCCCGCCGCGTCGCCGAGGCCCTGGCGTCCGACGAGACCCTGCGCGCCCGGCTGGTGCGCGGCCTGGACCTGGCGCTGCTGCCGCCGCAGGGCCCCGTACCGCCCGGTGAGCCGCTGTTCGTGCGCTGAACGAGTCGGGGGCGCGGCTCCGGAGCGGGCATCGGGCTGAGCACCGTCGCCGCCTTCGCCATGATGGGCTCGGCCTACTTCACCACCCAGTACCTGCAGTCCGTCCT
>NZ_JBSFTS010000032.1:0-60929 GCF_053591375.1 Streptomyces sp. NPDC003034 | reverse complement strand
GTTGCAGGAGGACAGGGCCGCGGTCAGCACCACGAAGTTGACGATGGCGGCGCCGACGCCGAGGCCCATCTTCTCGAAGACCCGTGAGGGTCCGGGACCGCGGCGTCAGCGGTTTCAGCCAGATCACGCGTGCCGGTGCGAACGCCGGTTTCCGGTGACGAGCCGGTAGACCGCGAGCAGGATGACCGAGCCGGCGATGGCGGCGATCCACGTCGAGAGGTGGAAGAAGCCGTCGATGGAGTCGACTCCGAAGATCACCTTGCCGAGCCAGCCGCCGAGGAGGCCGCCCGCGATACCGATGAGCATGGTGACGATGATGCCGCCCGGGTCCTTCCCCGGCATCAGAGCCTTGGCGATGGCTCCGGCCAGCAGCCCGATGAGGATCCAAGCGATGATGCCCATGTTGAGTCTCCTGCCTCGTCCTGTAGGAAGCTTGTAATCGTCGTCTGCGCCGCGGACGACGATCCAAACGTCCCCGTCTCCTTCGGCTGCGAACGGACGTGCGATGCGGCGGCGGTCTCTCGCCAGGTGATCAGCGAGAGGCGCACATATGATGAACCCGGGGTTTGGCACCGGGCCCTCAAGCGGACACACCTCGGAGCGGCCCATGGTCCCCCATCGGTCCACGCGGTCGGCGACCGCGGACGACCTGCTCACGCGGCTCGGGCGGCTCACCGCCCAGGCCCGGGAAGGGGCTGAGCTCCAGCAGGCCCGGGTGGAGCTGGCCGAAGCACTTCAGCGGGAGATCCTCCCGGCATCCCTGCCCTGCCTGCCGGGGCTCCGTACGGCGGCCAGGTACGCCCCGGCCCGGCACGGCCTGAGCATCGGCGGCGACTGGTACGACGGCTTCCAGCTGCCCGGAGGGGCGCTGGGCTTCTCCATCGGTGACGTGGAGGGCCACGACGTGGAGGCGGCCGCCTTCATGGGGCAGGTCCGCATCGCGGTCCGCGCCGTGGCGGCGGCCGCCGCCGACCCGGGCGAAGTCCTCAGCCGCGCCAACGATCTGTTGCTCTCCGTGGACTGCGACCTCTTCGCGACCTGCACCTTCCTGCGGTTCGATCCGGTCGCCGGGGAGATCCAGAGCGCCCGCGCCGGCCACGTGCCCGGCGTCTGGGCCACGGTCGACGGGCAGTACGGCGTCGTGGAGGACGGCGGCGGCCTGCCGCTGGGCATGCTGCCGGGCGCGGAGTACCCCGTGACCCGGCGCCGGCTGACGCTGGCGGGCTCATTGGTCCTGGTCACCGACGGGGTCGTGGAGGGGCCGTCCTTCCCGATCGAGGCGGGGCTGGAGCGGGTGGCCGAGGTGGTCGGGGCGGCGCCGGGCGCGGACCCGGGCCACCTGGCCGGCGAGGTGATGAAGGTCGCCGATTCCACCGGGCACGAGGACGACGCGGCGGTGCTCGTCCTGCGCCACGAGGCGGCCTCGGACCTGCCCGGCTGACGCGGAGGACCTCTTCGCGCGTGTCGGACTCCGCGACGGGCGCGGACTGTTGTCTGATGAAGTGATGCGCACCGAGGGCTTCCGACGTCTGTGCCCGGCTGTGCTCCGGATCCTCGCGGTCGCCGCCGCCTACTACGCGGGCGGGCGGGTGGGCCTGCTCCAGCAGGTGGTGATCGAGGGCGCGGTGGTGACGCCGCTGTGGCCGCCCACGGGCATCGCCCTCGGCTGCCTGCTCTGGATGGGACTGCGGGTGTGGCCGGGGATCGCGCTCGGCGCCTTCCTCGTCATCCAGTCGATCAGCCCGATCGACCCCGTCGGGGTGGGGATCGTGGTGGGCAACACCCTCGCTCCCGTATGCGCCTTCCTGATGCTCCGCCGGGTCGGCTTCCACTTCTCGCTCGACCGGCTCCGCGACGGTGTCGCGCTGGTCTTCCTCGGTGGCCTGGCCCCGATGCTGATCAGCGCCACCGTCGGAGCCTCGCTGCTGGTGGCCGCCGACAGCCTGCCGCCCAGCGGATTCTGGACCGTGTGGTGGGCGTGGTGGGCCGGCGACGCCATGGGCGTACTCGTGGTCACGCCACTGCTCCTCGTACTGCGCGAGGCCCGCTGGCCCGAGGACGCCTACCGGTGGGCCGAGACGGCTGCCCTGCTGGTCGCGGCCGTCGCCGTCACCCTCCTCGCGACCAGGAGCCAGCTGGCGCTGCTCTTCCTCGTCTTCCCGCTGCTGATCTGGGCGGCCTTGCGCTTCCAGCTGGCCGGGAGCGCGCCGTGCATGCTGCTGGTGTCCGTACTGGCGAACTCGGCGGCGATCGACCGGGCCGGGCCCTTCACGCACCACACCCTGGGCGAGGGCATGTCCAACCTCCAGGCGCTCAACGGCTGCGCCGCCCTGACCTCGCTGCTGCTGTCGGCGCTCGTCACCGAGCAGAACACCATCCGGCTGAGGATCGAGCAGGCGTGCCAGGACCTCGCGGGAGTCGTGGATCAGCTCACGTCCGGCAAGACCGCGTCCCGCTGGCCGCCGGAGAACGACGCCCGGCGGGCGGGAGGCTAAGGGCCAGCTCCGGGCAGTTCCCAGGGCGGGTTGTCCCAGCAGTGGGCGACGTCGGCGCCGTGCCTCGCGCACAGCAGACGGGCGGTGCGTCTACTGGGCGAGGTCCCCGCCGATGCGGGCGGCGAGGAGGGCGATGTCGTCGTCGGCCGAAGCCGGTACCAGTTCGGTGATCAGTGAATCGCACAGGTGGTCCAGCGGCTGCCGCGACGCGGTGAGCAGCGCGGTGAGCTCCTCCAGGCGTTCGTCGATGTCCCGGCCGCGGGCTTCGATCAGGCCGTCGGTGTAGAGCACCAGGACACTGCCGGCGGGCAGGGTGATACCGGTGGTGGTGAAGTCGAAGCCGCCGACGCCCAGCGGAACACCGGGCGGGCTCTGGACCACGTGTACGGAGCCGTCCGGCTCAGCCGCGACGGGCGGCGGGTGTCCGGCGCGGGTGATGGTGCAGTGGCCGGTCGCGGGGTCGCAGACGATGTACAGGAAGGTGGCGAGCATCGGCTCGGCGAGGTCGGCCAGGGCGGCTTCCAGCTGGTGCACCAAGTCGATGGGCGCCATGTCGAGACGGGCCAGCGCCCGGACGGTGGCGGACAGCCGGCCCATGACTGCGGCCGCCGCTATCCCGTGGCCCATGACGTCCCCGATGAGGAGGGCGGCCTTGCCGCCGGGCAGCTGGAGTACGTCGTACCAGTCGCCGCCGACTTCGTTGACGTCGCTCGCCGGCAGGTAGCGGTGGGCGACGCGGATCCCGGGCGGCGGGGTGACGTGCTGCGGCAGCATGCTGCGCTGCAGGACGACGGCGGTTTCGTGTTCGCGCTGGTAGAGACGGGCGTTGTCGATGCTGACGGCGGCGCGGGCCGCGAGTTCGCCGGCGAGGGTGACGTCGTCGGAGCCGAAGGGGCCGACGGGCCGGGTGCGGTAGAAGCTGGCGACGCCGAGCACCGTCTCCCGGGCGATGAGCGGGACCATCATGAACGAGTGCACGTTCACCGTGAGGAGTTGAGCGGGCCGGCTCGTATGGCGGGCCGCGGGGGCGATGGCCCGTTCGTCCAGACGGGGCATCAGGAACGGCTGGCGGGCGGTGAGGGCCACGGTGTAGGGGGCGGCGGCGGGGAAGGTGAGGGTCCGGCCGAGCGGGGCGAGGATCCGGGTGACATCGGACCCCGTCAGCGGTGCCTTGCCCAGGCGGCGCAGCGCCACCCCGCCGGTCAGCCCCATGCCCGGCTCGTCGCCCCGGGCGAGGCTCTCCAGGACGTCGACGGTGACGGCGTCGGCGAAGTGGGGGACGGCGAGGTCGGCGAGCTCCTGTGCGGTGCGCTCCAGATCGAGGCTGCCCCCGATCCGGAAGCTCGCCTGACTGAGCAGGGCCAGCCTGCGCCGCCCCGCCTCGGCCTCGGTGTGGGCCAGTTGCTGCTCGGTGATGTCGAGCAGTGAGGCGATCACCCCGATCGGCCGGCCGCCGGGATCCTCCACCCGTACGTAGGAGCACGACCACACCCGGTCGTGGTCCGGGTCGGCCGGGGTCCGGCCCGTACGCCGCCGGTCCAGCACCGGCTCACCGGTGTCCAGCACCTGCCGCATCGCCTCCTCCATCGCACCCGCGTTCACCTCGGGCAGCACCTCCGCCAGGCGGCGGCCCAGGTGGGCGGACTCGGTGAGACCGTTCATCGCTTCCAGCGCCGGATTGACCTGCAGGAACCGCAGCTCGGTGTCGAGGACGGCGATTCCGACCGGCGAGCGGGCGAACAGCCCGTCCCACAGCGCCGACGAACCCCGGATGCGGCGGGCCGCGTGGGCGTCGGCCGCGAACACCAGCACCGCCGAGGCGGAGTGGCGCCGGTCGGGTACGGGACAGGCCCAGATCTCCAGCTCCACCGGATGCCCGTCCCGGTGCCAGGCGGTGACCATCCCCATCACCCCGCGCCCGCCGGCGGCCCGCTCCCACAAGGACCGGCCCAGACTGCGGTCCGCTCCCGGATGCAGCAGGTCGCCGATGTGCCGGCCGACCACCTGCGACGGCGCGTAGCCGAGCAGCTCCTGCGCGGTCTGGTTCCAGCGCACGACCGTACCGTCGGCACTGGTGGCCACCTGCGCCAGGGGCAGGGCGCCCACCCACCCGCCGGCGTCCTGGGCGGCGCGGCTGATCAGTTCCTCGATCGGTGTCTGCTCATGCATCCGGCACCCGCCCTTCACGTCGCGCCTCAGGCGCGGTTGGCGCCCAGGAACCGGCGCAGCTTCGCCAGCGGCCACGTGTTGATGACGTCGCCCGCCGTCAGCCAGCCGCGCTGCGCCGTCGCCACTCCGTAGCGCAGGTACGGCAGATGGGTGGTGGCGTGCGCGTCGGAGTTCACGGCGAACTTCACGCCGTGGCTCTTCGCGAGCAGGATGTCCTCGTCACGCAGGTCCAGCCGCTCGGGATGCGCGTTGATCTCCAGAGCGGTGTCCGAGCGCGCGCAGGCCTCGAAGACCGCGTCCAGATCGGCGTCGATCCCCGGCCGTTTGCCGATCAGGCGCGTCGTGAGATGGCCGATGACGGAGACGTACGGATTCTCGCAGGCGCGGACGATACGCCGGGTGAGCTCCTGCCTGCTCTGGTGGAAGTGGGAGTGGACCGAGGCCACACAGATGTCGAAGCCCGCGAGGAACTCGTCGGGCCAGTCCAGGGTGCCGTCCGGGCCGATGTTGAGTTCCGTGCCGTGCAGCAGCCGCATCCTGTCGTGCGCGCTGTCGAGGGCGCGCACCCGCTCCCGCTGGGCGAGCATCTTCTCCGTCGTCATGCGCTGCATGTACAGGTTCGGCGCGTGGTCGGTGACGGCGTAGTACGCGTATCCGCGGGCGGCAGCGGCGGCGAGCATGTCCTCCAGCGGGGCCAGCCCGTCGGTGAGGTCGGTGTGGGTGTGCAGATCGCCGCGGATGTCCTCCTCCGTCAGCAGCGCGGGGAGTTCGCCGCGCAGCCCGGCCTCGATCTCGCCGCGGTCCTCGCGGAGCGTGGGCGGTATCCAGGGAAGCCCGAGCCGTGCGTAGATGGCCTCCTCGGTCTCGGAGGTGACGCTCTCGCCGCTCTCCACCTCGAAGAGCCCGTACTCCGACAGCTTCAGGCCCTGGCGCACGGCGAGTTCGCGGGTGCGGATGTTGTGCGCCTTGGATCCGGTGAAGTACTGGAGCCCCGCCCCCCAGGAGGCCGGGGGCAGGACCCGCAGGTCCACCTGGAGACCCGTGGTCGTCCGTACGGAGGTCTTCTTCTCTCCCCGCGCGATGACCTCGGCGGTCTGCGGGAGGGAGGTGAGGGCGTCCATGAACGGGGCGGAGCGGCGCGCCGCCACCAGGATGTCGACATCGCCGATGGTCTCCTTCATCCGGCGCAGGGACCCGGCGTACGTGCACCGGGCACAGCCGGGGACGCTCGACAGCTCCCCGACGAGCTGCTCGGCGACGTCCATGGCGGCGCTGAGGAGGATCCGGCCCTCGCCGGCCTTCTGCAGCAGGGAGATGCCGTGCAGGATGTTGGCCTCGGTCCGCTCCCCGAAGCCCTTCAGATCACGCAGTCGTTCCTGGTGGACGGCGTCGAGCAGCTGATCGACGGAGGTGACGCCCAGCTCCTCGTAGAGGACCATGGCCTTGCGGGGCCCCAGCCCGGGAATCGTGATCAGCTCACGCACTCCGACCGGCACGGAGGTCCTTGCCTCATCGACGGCGGACATGCGGCCGTGCCGCAGGAACTCCAGGATCTTCTCGGCGACCGACTTGCCGACGTTGGGGATCTCGCACAGTCCCTTGGCATCGAGAGTCGAAACGTCCTTCGGACAGCCCCCGACGGAACGGGCGGCCTTCTCGTAGGCGCGCGCTTTGAAGGCCTCGCCGCCCCGGATCGCGATGAGGTCGGCGTACTCCTGGAGCAGCGCCTCGACCTGGTCGTTGGCTCGGGCCATGCCTCCAGGGTGCCCCGCGCGCCCCGGGTGGGCATGCCGGGGCCGGAAGAACCCGTCCGAGTCGGCACGGCAGCGGTCGGCAGCCGACAGCCGCCGAAGGCTCCATCGGGGCCGGTCAGTCGAAGTACGACTCAAGCGTGCCGCGACGCCGGATGTCGAGGGTCGCGCAGTGGAATGAGCCGCCGAAGGGCGCGTAGTGCAGCAGGTCGCACGGAATCGGCTCGAAGCCCCATTTTTCGAGCGCGCGCAGCATGCCGGTGTGGTGCCGCTCGGCGATCACCCGTTTGTCGTCGATCATGAGCATGTTCATGCTGAGCCACTTGCCGCACAACGACGTCAGCTTGAGCAGGCGCTCGTCGATCGGGTCGGGCTCGGGGGCGATGAGGACCTCCCAGGAGCTCAAGACCTCGGGCAGCCGGTCGACGTCGATGTACTCCGGATTGACCAGCACCTTGCCCGGGGCGAGCGGGAGGAACGTCGTATCGATGTGCATGGGCGTGCGGCAGCGGCTCTCGACCTCGTGAATGCGATAGCCGGGCCCCAGATGGCGGCGCAGCCACTCGATGCCCATCCGGTTGGTGACATTGCTCCGCGTCACGAACAGGTCGCGTCCCGCGCGCACGAAATCCGCCGCGTCGAACACCGGCTCGAACTCGGTGAGGATGTAGCGCATGGGTTCCCCGGCCCCGGGGATACGGAAATCCGGCTCGAACAGCTCGTCGGTGAGCTGCGGCCTCGGCGCCGCCGTCCATCGCGCGCCGCGCCGGAAGTAGTCCTTGAGGATCGGGCGATAGGAGTGGGTCTCGAAATACCGGCACGGCCATGCCATCGGGGTCTCGATGATCTCGTCGCCGATCACGAGCATGCTGTCCCGGGGGCAGGTGTTGCAGAAACCGCGCGAGGACCAGTCGGGGGTGCTGAACCGCTGCCGGTGGTCGGCCGCGTCCGGACGCCTGACCGTGACGCCGAGGGACCGCAGGAGACCGATGAACTGGTCGAGCTCCTGCTGCGCCCGCTCCAGCAGCACCCGCGGGTACTTGTAGCCGGCGGCCAGCCCCTGCAACCGCGCCGCCCAGGGAGGGATATTGCAGGACACGACCGGATGGTTGGAGGGGATCGTCGCGCCGTCGAGCCGCCCGACGATGATCTCTTCCAGCGGATCCCACTCGTTGTGGGAACTCACCGGAGAGACGACGGGCTCCGCGGCCTCGGCCGCCTCGGCGGTCGTGGCCGGTTGCGTCGCCGTCATGCGGGGACCACGGCCCGCGCGAGGGCCTCGTCGCGCGCTGCCGCCGTCGGAATACCGGGCCTTTCCGCTGCCGTCATACTCAACCCCTCGCGATCGCAGAAGTCAGTGACTCAACATATCCACCAGGTTACCCAAAGTGAATGCCGAGGGCCGGGCGGCGCCACCACGGGCGAAGCGCCATCGGCACGGTCGGTAGGGGAGCCGCAAGCGGTGCCCGACGCTGCTGGTGCGCCCCGGTTCACGGCACCGGTATGGCCCGGTAGGTGGCCTGGTACACGGCGCGGGCCAGGCGGGCGCCCCACAGCGAGCGGGGCCCGGCGAAGGCGTGGAGCTCCTCGCCGGAGCGCGGCGTGCGTGCGGCGACGCACACCGCGTCGGTCGGGGTGCCGGAACAGTCGTATCCGGCGTCGAGCAGGGCCTGAACCTTGGCTTCCGTGGCGGTGGCCACCGCGTTGACCAGCGCGGCGTCGGTGAGTGCCACCGGGAGAACGGCGATGATGTTGATCGTTCCGGGCCCGGCCGGCGCGGCCGCGCCCTCCGCCGCGGAGGCGGCCCAGCCGCGCACGCTGACACCCGCCGTCGCGACTGCCTCCGCCCCGCCGTCGTGGGCATGGGCGTGGGCACGGACGTCGGCCGCCGTCATGAGACCCACGCCGGAACCCTCGGCTCCCGCCGTCCGGGCGAGCTCGGCGAGGTGCCGGGCCGGGTCGGTGCGCCGGTAGCCGTGGGACACCTGGGCGTTGAGGACCCAGGACCGCTCCGCCAGCCCGCCGCCGAGCACGGCGCTGCTGATCATCCGCCAGCCCGGACCCGCTGCCCAGAACAGGGCGTGCAGCCGCTCGCCGTCCTCGTCGCGGGTCAAGCGCCGCACGGACAGCAGACCGGCCGTGCGCGGTGGCGGGATGAGGGTGCTCACGTACGAAGCTCCTTGCGGACGGGGACGGGACGGGACGGGGACGGGGGATGGGCGGATGGCCGGAGGCGTGATCGGGTGCCGGCGCCCGCGTCAGTATCCCCGCCTGCCGGCCGACCGCCAGCGGCCGGGTCCGGGGGCCGCCGGCCTTCGCGCGGCGGCGCTCGGACATGTTCCCTGCCGGAGCTTGCCGGGGATGTTGGCAGGGGGGAGGTGGTCCGGTCATGAGTGGACCGATCTTGATCAGAGTGGGAAGTGACGGGCGCCCGGGCTCGGCCGTGGACCCGGATGTCGTGCACCCGTCCTTCTACGTGGACGAGTTCAGCAGCCGGCACGGCGAACCGCTGGGCCGGGACCTCGTGGAGGGCACCAAGGAGGAACGGCTGCGGTGGCAGGCCGCGGGGCGGGCGTACCGCAAGCAGGTCGGCGAGGCCTCGGCGAAGCTGCACCGGGCGCGCGGGCGCACCTGGTTACGGCGGCTGCCGGGAGGGCGGCGCAGGGCGGAGAGGGCCGAGGCGGAGTACCGCAAGCGGACCGCCGCCGCCACCGAGGTGTACCGGCCCGTGTACGAGGAGATCGCGCGCCGTCTGGAAGCCGGACGCGCGGAGCGCGGGCGCCGCACCGAGGAGTGGCAGCGGCAGCGGCGGCGGGAGGAGCTGAGGAAGCGGGCGGTGCGGGAGCGGTACGCGGAGCTGGGCGAGAAGGCGGTGTGGGGCTGGTTCGTGACGGAGGGGCCGAAGCGGCAGGCGGCCACGGCGCGGGTGTTCCGCCATGACGTTCCGGCCCTTCGGGCGCTGCCGTCGAGCGCGCGGCGGTCCGGGCAGCCGTTGACCGCTCAGGCCCTGGAAGAGGCGCTGCTCGGTCTGTCGCAGGACGGTGTGGCGGTGGTCGAGTGGGAGGCGGCCTCCTGCAAGGCGGTGGTGGACGAGTGCTCCGTGCCGGGCACCCGTGCTTCGTTCGCCCAGTGGTGGTCGGCCGTCACCTCGGGGCAGTGGCCCAGCCCGCACGAGCCGCCCCGGCTGCCACGCCAGCGGCCCGGCGGATCCGGGGCGCCCGCCGGATCCTCCCACCACGGCGGCCGGGAGAGCCACGGCGACGCGGGGGGCGGTGGCCCGGGCGAAGGCGGGTACGGGGGGAGCGGCGGTTGCACCTGCGCGGGCGGCTGCTGAAATCTTCCGGTGGCGTGGTCACCGCGCCACCGCGCCACCGCGCCACCGCGCCACCGCGGCACCGTACGGCGCAGAATGGCCAGTACTCGTACCTGTGGGGCCGTGGACTGTGGCGGGTGGCCCGCGTCAAGGCCGTTCGAGCTGGTGAGGGAGGGACCGTCCCGTGGTCATTCCGGTTCATGACGTCAATCCGGCGCGGCGCGTGCCATGGGTGGTCTACGCCCTGCTGACCGTGAACCTCCTCGCCTTCCTCCGTACGCCCGGCCTGGCCGGCTCGGTGGCGGGGGAGGCCTCGCTCGCCCAGGCGTGCGAGCTCCAGGCGTTCCTGGAGCGGTGGGCGGCGATTCCGCGGGAACTGATCGAACAGCGCCTGCCCCGGCTGGTGCCGACGGGTGAGGCGGCCGTGGGTCCGGCCGGCCCGGGCTGCGTGGTCGGTCCACCGGCGTACGAGAAGAGCCCGCCGCTGTCCGTGCTGACGGCGACGTTCCTGCACGGAAGCTGGGTCCACCTGCTCGGGAACCTGCTCTTCCTGTGGATCTTCGGAAACAACGTCGAGGACCGGATGGGCCACCTCCGGTTCACGCTGTTCTACCTCGTGTGCGGGTACGTCGCCGCATACGGCTTCGCCCTGGCCAACGCTTCGTCGGCCACTCCGCTGATCGGCGCCTCGGGCGCGATCGCGGGAGTACTGGGCGCCTACATCGTGCTGTATCCGACGGCCAGGGTGTGGGTGCTCGTGCCCTTCCTGGTCTTCCTGCCGCTGAGGCTGCCGGCCTGGGTGGTGCTGGGGATGTGGTTCGTCCTCCAGGCCCTCTATTCCTACGGCGGAGTCGTCGCCGAGGTCGGCACGGTGGCCTACCTGGCGCACGTGGCCGGATTCGTCACCGGGATGCTGCTGGCCCTCCCGCTGCGGCCGGGCACCACGCCGCCTCCTGAGCCGCCGGGCACGACGTGGGGCGGACGCAGGTCGTCCCCCTGGCGGTGAAGCCGGCGGGGGAAGTGGGTAGACGAGACAGAGGCGGGCGGCCGGGCCGGCCACCCCGTGCCCGTGCTGTGCGTTCGTTGAGCCGTATTCGTTGAGTTGTAATCGTTGAGCTGCATGTGTCGAAGGGATGAAGAGGAAACGGTCATGGAAGACATCGAACTCGGTGATCCGCGGGTGCTCACCCTTGCCAAGGCGCACCAGCAGGTCCTCCACGAGTCCGTGTGGCACATAGGCGCCGCCCGTTCCTGGGAGGCGCTGACCGAGGCGCAGAAGAAGCAGGCCGTCATGGATGCCCGGGAGTGGCTGCGCGCCGCTGACCGGGCAGGGCTCCTCGGGCCGGCTGCCCGAGCGGCTGGGTGACGGAGCGACAGGGGTGACCGGTCGGCGGACGGACGAGGCCGGGGGACCGGCCTGGTCCGTCGTGGCGACGCCGGTCCCTTTGGTAGGCGTTGGCGGGTGGAGAGGGCTCAGGGATCGGCGAGGGGCCGAAGCGTTTCCGCGAGGGGCGGGCCCTCATGGCCGTGCCATTCGCAGAGCAGCACGGTGGCGTCGTCGCCGAGCTGTCCGTCGTGGTGGTCGAGGACGGCGCGGACGAGGCGGCGCAGGGTTTCCGGGACGGGCAGGGCACCGGCCTGGTGGCGGATGACGAACTGGACGAAGCGGTCGAGGCCGAACTCGCGGCCGGTGCGGTCGCGGGCTTCGGTGATGCCGTCGGTGTAGAGGACGAGGCGGTCGCCCGGTTCGAGCTGCTCGCGGTAGACCTCTGCGGGCAGGCCGAGGTCAGTGCCCAGCGGATGGGTGGGCGGGCGGTCCAGCGCGGTGATCCAGCGCCCGGACCGGATGAGGATGGGCGGCGGGTGGCCGCAGTTGATCCAGGACAGCACTCCGGTCACCATGTCGAGATCGGCGAGGACCGCGGTCGCGTAGCGGTCGAGGGTGAATTGCTCGATGAGCATGGCTTCGATGCCGTCGCGGGCCTCGCTGAGGCCCATGCCCTGGCGGCGCTGGTTGCGGCAGGTGGCCATGGCGAGGTTCGCGGTCAGTCCGGCGGCCGTGTCGTGGCCCATCGCGTCGAAGACGGCCAGGTGCACGGTGTCGGCTGCCAGGGCGTAGTCGAAGGCGTCGCCGGCGGTGGCGTAGGCGGGTTCCATCGCGGCCGCGATGGTGACGCGGGGGCCGGCGAAGGTGCGCGGCGGCATCAGGGTCCACTGCATCTCCGCTGACACGGACATCGGTTGCACACGGGTGAGGCGGGCGTAGGAGTCGCTGTGGGACCGGGTCGCGACCACGAGCATGCCGACCAGTGAGGCGAGGTCGTTCATGGCTTCCCGGGCTTCCTGGTCCGGCTCCTGCCGGGTGCCCACGGACATGACGCCCAGGCGTTCGGTGCCGTCCAGCAGCGGCAGCCACTGCAACGGCTGGCCGCCGGTGGTTCCGCTCAGTCCGTGCATGCTCTGGAAGACACGGCCGGCAAGGGTGGCGTCGATGCGCAGTTCCTGGCCTCCGCGCCCGGCGTCGATTCCCCGGCCGGTGATTTCACGCAGCGTGTCCTCGCGCAGGTCGGACAGGTACAAGCGGACGGGGGCGAAGCCGGCCCGTGCGGCGTGCTCCGCCACCAGAGCGGGGAGCTGCTCGAAGGTGGCGAGGTGGCTCGCCCTGAGCAGGTTCCTGAGCATGCCGGCGTAGTCCGGAGCCGAGGGGGTCCGGCCCCCGCCCGGGTCCGCGGAAGGGGATGCGTTCGGATCTCCGCCGGTCGTCATGGGCGGGCCGCGTCCTGTGCCAGGCCGGAGCCGGGGCGGGGTTTCGCGAGGATCGCCTGGGCGGTGGACGCGTAGACCCTGGGCGTCGACCGGCTGCCGCCGATTCCCAGCAGACGCCGCGATTCGTCCGTCGACGTGACCACGGCCAGCGAGGCGCCGACAGCGGTGCAGAGCCGGTACGCACGGTGGACCACACTGATCGCGGCGACCGACGGGGGGCCCGCCGCCAGCTCCAGGACCACGTAGTCGGCGCGGTGGGCGTGCACGAGGCTCTCGATCGACAGCGCCACGGCGGCACGGTTGCCGATGTCGATCGGACCGTGGAGGGAGATGACCAGAACGCCCTGGTCTACGGCGTAGGTGAGCAATGGCGGTCCTCGATGACATGTGGGCCGGTGGTGCAGCCCATCCCAGCCGATATCTGCCCGGTCCTCCGTACGCCACACTCACCCTACGCCGTTCGCCGCCGGACGGCCGGAGCGGCGTGGCACGGGAGGCGCCGCCCCGGACGTCGCCGCTACCGGGCGCAGGGGACCGCAGATAATCTGGAAGAGACATTCCGCAGCGGAAAAGCCTGGGAAAGAGACGTCCCGCGGTCCCGGAGGCGGTCATGGCCCGTACCCGTCGCTTCCACGTCGATCTGGAGGGCCACTCCGTCACGGTTCTCCTCGAATGGCCCGGGCACGAGATCGAGGTCCTGGTCGACGGGAAGGTCGTGGCCTACCGCCGTAAGCCCGAGCGGCACGGCACGGTGCTGCACGCGGAGCTGCCCACCGATCCGCCGCAGCCCCTCACCATCCTCGTCGAGGACATGGGGCACACCCCTTTCTGCTCCCTGGTGACCCCCGACGCCCGATACCGCCGCTTCCTGATGCCCGAGGAGCCGCTGACGACCCACGACAGCCACGGGTGGCGGCCTGGGCACGCGGTGCGAAGACTGGTCCGGCAAGTGCTGCGGCGCCTGCGCCGCTTCCTGCGCCGCCTGCGCGGGCGATGACCGGACCGGGTTCACGGCGCCCGCCCCGTACGGCGCCCGCCCCCGTACGGCGCCCGCCCCCGTACGGCGCCGGCCCCTCACGGAGTCGCCCCCGGGCGGGGTCGAGACCGTGGCGGAGCAGCTGGCCGCGGCGCGTGAGCGCCCGAAGATTCCCCGTCGAAGGGAGCCGAGCCATGGCACGGGTAGTGGTGCGGGAGCCCTACATCGTGGTGCGTCTGTCCTGGTGGGAGAAAATCCTCGCGCGCCGCCGTGAGGTGACGGTCCCGCTGCACGCCCTGCGTCGGGTGTACATCCAGCCCGACTGGTGGCGTGTGCTGAGGGGTTCTTGCGGCAGAGGGGTCTGGATCCCAGCACGGCGATGCATCGGTGTCCGCCACCTGGGGGAGGTGAAGGACTTCGTCGCCGTCCGCGCCGACACGCCGGTGCTGTGCGTCGAACTGGGCGCCACCGCTCCGTTCAGCCGCCTGGCCGTCTCCGACCCGCAGCCGCAGGAGCCACTGCGCGCCCTGGCGCCCCGCATACCGCACAGCCTCGTATGACTCGGTTCCGCCCGGGCGCCCGGACGGAGCCGTCGACCGCAGGTACGCCGTGACACCTGCGCGCGGGGCCGGATGGCGGCCAGCCATGCGATGGCGCCGTACGGACCCGCGCGGTCAGCCGGGACACCTCCGCACGGCGCGCCGCCCCCGTACCGCGCACGGCTGCCGCCCGTACGTACGGCAGCCGTCAGGCGCGGGCTCCACGGGCAGGGCCACGCCGAGGCGCACCCCCTGTCCGCGGTGCTGCTCTACCGCCCGGTCTCGTCCGAGGCGTCGGGGCCCTTCCCGGGGGCGTCCGGGGAACCGCCCGTGCGCGGCGATGCCTGCTGCAGGCGGTCGATCATCCGCGATGCCTCGGCCTTGGTGAGATCCGGGGGGACCTCTTCGCTCGCTTCCCTGGCCAAGGTGTGCAGGTAACTCAGCTGTGGTCCGGTGGCCGGCTCGTCTCCGGTCACCCAGTCCGCCACGTCCTTGCTCGGGTTCTGCTCGCTCTGGTTCTGCTCGCTCTGGTTCTGCTCGCTCATGCTGTCCGGCTACCCACTTTTCGCCGCGGATCTCCTACCGCCAAGGGCTGGGCGTTTCGGGGGCCCCTTCCCGAGTCGGGGGAGGGCAGCAGGGTAGAGGCCGGGCATGAGCGAGTGGCGGCCGCCGGCCTACCGGCAGGGGTACCTGCCGATCGAAGACCACAGCCTCGTCGGTGACGGATCCACCTGCGCCGTAGTGGGGCTCGACGGCACGGTGGGCTTCTTGTGCCTGCCGCGGTTCGACTCGCCGCCGCTGGTGTGCGCCCTGCTCGACCGCAACCGGGGCGGCGAGATGGTCCTGGCCCCCGACGGCCTTCGGGAGGCCCGCCAGCACTACATACCCGACACGGGCGTGCTGGTGACCGACATGCGGTCGGCCGAGGGAGCCGTGCAGGTGACCGACGCCTTCCTGCTGCGGCCCGGGGCGGTTCTTGAGGACGACACTCCCGCGGGAACGGGCACGTTCCTGCGTCAGGTCGAGGTCGTGCAGGGCAAGGTGGAACTGCGGGTGACCCTCCAGCCGCGCGGCGGAGCCACCGTCCGCGCCGGCGGCGATCCGCTGGCCGTACGGCTCACCTGCCCGCTCCAGGGCGTGACGGTGACCCTGCGGTCCTCACGGCCGCTGCCCGGGCCGACCGGCACGCTGAGCCTCTCGGCAGGCGAGCGCTTCCACCTCTCCCTCCACTGGGACGAGACGTTCCTGGGGAAGGACGCACCTCAGGGAGAGACCGCGATGCGGGGGAACGAGGCCACGGCCCCCGCACCGGTGCCCGCGGCGAACGACCCCTTCCGGGAGACGGTGCGCGCCTGGCGGCGCTGGACGCAGCACCTGCTCGACGACGTCCCGCAGCGCGCCCTCGTCCGGCGGTCGGCCATCACGCTGAAGATGCTGGACCACGTGGCGAACGGCGCCATCGTCGCGGCTGCCACCTCGTCACTGCCCGAGCGGATCGGCGGAAACAGGAACTGGGATTACCGCTACGCGTGGATACGCGACGCCGCCTACACCGTCTTCGCACTGCGCCGGATCGGGCTCCCGGTGGAGGCCGGAGGCTTCGTCACCTGGGTACTGGACGCCGTCCACTCCTCCGGCGGCCCCAGAGTCGTCTACGACATCGACGGCCGACCGCCTCCCGCCGAGGTGACGGACCCGCTCCTGGAGGGCTACCGCCACTCGGCGCCGGTGCGCTGGGGCAACGCCGCCTCCGAACAGGTCCAGCACGATGCCTACGGGGAGATCCTGGACTGCGCCTTCCAGTGGGCGGCCACCGGGGGCACTCTCCCGCCCGGGCTGTGGGAGCGGCTGTGTGACCTGACCGAGCGGGCCGGCTCGGCCTGGGCCCGCCCCGACCACGGCATCTGGGAAGTGCGGGCCGCCCCCAGGCCCTTCACCTACTCGGCGGCCATGTGCCAAGTGGCCCTCCACCGCGCCGCGCGCCTGGCCCGCCGCCTGTCCCTGCCGGGCAGGCCCGAGGTCTGGGAAAGCCGGGCGCGGCACATCACCGACCGCATCCTGACCGATGCCTGGGACCCGCGGCAGGAAGCCCTGACCGAACACCTCGGCCCCGGCGGCGGTCTGGACGCCTCCCTGCTCGCCCTGCCGCTACGACGCGTCGTGGCGGCCGACCACCCCAAGATGGCCGCGACCTGCCGGGCCGTCGCCGAGCGCCTGGACGCCGGCGGAGGCCTGCTCTACCGCTACCTGCCGGAGGTCTCCCCCGACGGCATCGGCGGCCCCGAAGGTGCCTTCCTGCTGTGCAGCTTCTGGCTCGTGGACAATCTGGTCGGCCAGGGACGCGTCGAGGAGGCCGGTCTCCTCTTCGAGCGCCTGTGCTCCTACGCCGGGCCCACGGGGCTCCTGCCCGAGCAGATCCAGCCCGGTGACCACACCTTCCTCGGCAATTTCCCGCAGGGCCTGAGCCATGTGGGTCTGATCTCCTCAGCCGTCGTACTGGGCCGCGTCGAGCGGGGGATACGCCCCGAACTGTCGACCCACGCGTGGTTCGGCTAGCGCGTTTCCCTCGGCTCTTGCCGGCTCGGGGGCAACCGGGACGGGACGGTGGCCGTCTTTCCCGCCGGGGTGGTGTCGTTGTCGGAGACGGAGCCGCAGAGGCGGCCGTTCGGCTGGGCCGTACCGCTCGTCGCCGTGGCGGCCCTGTTCGGCTGGGCCCACTGGTACTACGCCGGCTCCTCGCCGCCGTCGGCCGCGGTCGCCGTGGCGGGCGGAGCGGTCCTGGTCGTGGTGGCCTGCGCGGGGTACTACATCCACATCGGCGGCAGCGGCGGCTTCTTCGGGGCGCTCTTCCTCGGGTTGGGGCTGCTGGTGACGGTGGTGGCCGTGGACCAGGCGGCGGCGCGCGGCGAAGTCGCCACCTGTGTCGTACGCGAGGTCCAGACCAAGACGCAGCCTTCCTTCGGGGAGGGCGCTCCCCCCGAGAAGACCCTGTACCGCTTCCTGCTGCGCTGCCCGGGCGGTTATCCCACCGAGCTCAAGGACGACCGGGCCATCGCCGCCGAGGGTGAGGAAGTGCGGGTGGCCTACGACCCCGAGGGCCGGGTGTCCCCGGCGGCGGAGGGCGGGACCACGCCGACGAGGGCCGCTCTGTATGCCGCGGTCCTGCTCCTCCTCAGCACGACGATCGCTCTGGGCAGGCGCGCCCCGGATCAGTAGGACCGGATCAGTAAGGACCGGATGCGGTAGGGACAGGCTCAGTAGGCACCCGATCGGTGCGGGCTTGGGCGAGACGCCCGCCACGCGCCGTCCGGGGGGCCACACTTGTGCCACCGGCGGCAAGGCGCCCCGGTGTCCCGGGAGGTGGCGCGTTGGCAAGCGAAGCTCGCAGGCCCGTCCAGACCATGCGGCCCGCGGTGGAGAAGACGTACGGGCCCGACGACCTCAGCGCGGTGCCCGTCTTCGCCGGCGGGTTCATCAACTTCGGCTACTGGCGCGGTATCGGCCTCGACGGATCCCTTTCGCACGACGACCGGGTCCGCAGCCAGCAGGACCTCTACCGGCACGTCCTGGACACCGCCGGGGCCGTGGAGGGCCGCCGCGTACTCGAAGTGGGCTGCGGGCTGGGCATCGGCTGCGCGCTCGCCCTGGAGGAGTACGGACCCGAGCACGTCACCGGCATGGACATCCATCCGCAGCAGCTCCAGCGGGCCCGGCAGGCCAACGCCCGCCTGCTGGACGCGCGGCCGCAGCGGCTCGCCTTCGTCCAGGGCGCGGCCGAGGATCTGCCCTTCGGCGACGGGGAGTTCGACTGCCTCTACAGCGTCGAGGCGGCCCAGCACTTCCCGGACCTCACGGCCTTCGCCCGCGAGGCGGCGCGCGTGCTGCGCCCCGGAGGGCGCGCGGTGATCGCCAGCTTCTTCACCGTGGACGACGCCCCGGAGCGCGCCGAGCGGCTCGCGGAACTGCTCGACTCCTACGCCAGCGGGCTGGACATCGCCCGCCCCGCCGCCGGCCTCACGGACGCCCTCACCGGGGCCGGACTGACCCGGGTACGCGCCGCCTCCATCGGACCGGACGTCTGGGAGGGCTGGGACCGCTGGCTGGCGCGCCTGTGGCAGCCGGGCACCTGGCCCCGCAACTTCCTCCGCGCCTACCGGGAGGGCGTCCTCGACTACTACGTCATCTCCGCCGACCAACCGCCGAGCTGACGGCCCGCCGGGCCGGCGCAGCCCGGTACCACCGAGCGCGGCCGGTGTGCGGCACGAGAGATCACCCGTACGCGACCGCGGGGTGAGCGGGATTCCCGCAGGGCCGGAGGTAGACAGGGAGGCAGACAGGAAGGCCGGCGGAAGACGGGAGGGGGCGAGGGCCGTCCGGGAAGAGACCTGCTCCCGCATCCACCGGGTACCACCGGGCTTCGCACAAGGGACCGTACATGGTGACGTCGACTGAACCCGTGACCCCCATTCCGGTGCGGGGGCGCGGGTGGGGGACCGTGCTGGTCTCCTGGATCACGACCACCGACCACAAGAAGATCGGGCACCTGTATCTGATCGCGTCGTTCGCGTTCTTCGTGTTCGGCGGGGTACTGGCTCTCCTGCTCCGGGCGGAGCTGGCCCGTCCCGGACTCCAGATGCTCTCCAACGAGCAGTACAACCAGGTCTTCACGCTGCACGGCACGGTGATGCTGCTGCTGTTCGCGACGCCCACCTTCGCCGGTTTCGCCAACGCGATCATGCCGTTGCAGATCGGCGCGCCGGATGTGGCCTTTCCCCGGCTGAACATGCTGTCGTTCTGGCTGTTCCTCTTCGGCGGCCTGATCGTGGTCGCCGGTCTGGTCACGTCCCAGGGCACCGCCGACTTCGGCTGGACGGCCTACACCCCGCTGAGCAGTGTGGAGCGCAGTCCGAGCGTCGGCTCGGACATGTGGATCATGGGGCTGGCGCTGGCGGGGTTCGGCACGATCCTGGGGTCGGTGAACTTCGTGACGACCATCATCTGCCTGCGGGGACCGGGGATGACGATGTTCCGGATGCCGATCTTCACCTGGAACGTCCTGCTCACCTCGGTGCTGGTGCTCTTCGCGTTCCCGGTGCTCGCGGCGGCGCTGCTGGTCCTGGAGTCGGACCGGCGCTTCGGCTCGCAGGTCTTCTCGCCCTCCAACGGCGGGGCCTTGCTGTGGCAGCACCTGTTCTGGTTCTTCGGGCATCCCGAGGTCTACATCATCGCGCTGCCGTTCTTCGGGATCATCACGGAGATCATCCCGGTGTTCTCGCGCAAGCCGATCTTCGGGTACATCGGCCTGGTCGGCGCCACGCTGGCCATCGCGGGGCTTTCGCTGACGGTGTGGGCGCACCACATGTTCGCCACGCAGGCCGTGCTGCTGCCGTTCTTCTCCTTCATGACCTTCCTGATCGCGGTGCCCACCGGGGTGAAGTTCTTCAACTGGATCGGCACGATGTGGAAGGGGTCGCTGTCCTTCGAGACACCGATGCTGTGGTCGATCGGCTTCCTGGTCACCTTCCTCTTCGGCGGGCTGACGGGCATCATCCTGGCCTCGCCGCCGATGGACTTCCACGTCACCGACTCGTACTTCGTGGTGGCCCACTTCCACTACGTGGTCTTCGGGACGGTCGTCTTCGCCATGTTCGCCGGGTTCTACTTCTGGTGGCCGAAGATGACCGGCACCCTGCTGGACGAACGGCTGGGGAAGATCCATTTCTGGACGCTGTTCATCGGCTTCCACCTGACCTTCCTCGTCCAGCACTGGCTGGGCGCGGAGGGCATGCCGCGCCGCTACGCGGACTACCTGCACGCGGACGGTTTCACCCTGCTGAACACCCTTTCCTCGATCGGGGCGTTCCTGCTGGGGGCCTCGACGCTGCCGTTCTTCTACAACGTGTGGAAGACCGCGAAGTTCGCCCCGCGGGTGGAGGTGGACGACCCGTGGGGCTTCGGCCGCTCCCTGGAGTGGGCGACCTCCTGCCCGCCGCCGCGGCACAACTTCGTCACCCTGCCCCGGGTGCGCTCGGAGTCACCGGCCTTCGACCTGCACTACCCCGAGATCGCGGCCCTCGACTGGGGCAAAGCGGACAAGCGCGACGTCATCGACCAGGACGACGCGTCCGCGCCCGGAGGCTCGGTATCCGGCTCGGGGCCGGACCGCCCCTCCGGGCCGGAGCAGCCGCAGTAGGCGCTCGGTTCAACCGGACAGTTCAACCGGATGCCGGGTCCTGCGATTGCGGTCCCGGGCTGCCGACTTCCGGGTCGGTGCCACGGCGGCCCCGTTCTCCTTGCGGGTGCTGTCCGCTCTCCTGGGCCTTCTCCTCCTGCGGGGGTACGTCCTTCTCGCCGGTGACCCGTTCGAGAGGCGATTCCATGTCGGGGCGCCGTTCCGTGGGCTCGTTCATCGCTCCGCTCCTTCGCTCCTGAGGGACATGCTGCGGGAGCCGATGGGCGCCTGCCCGCAGCGCGGGGAGGAAAACTCGTACGGCGGCGGCCCTCAGCCCGGCGGCCGGTGCGCGGGACCGCTGCCGAGGTGATGTTCCAGCCAGTCGGCGGCGGCCTTGCGGTAGAGGCGGCGGTTGTCCGCCCGCAGGAACTCGTGCCCCTCGTTCCTGAGGGTGAGCATGCTGGACGGTACGCCGCGTTCGCGGGCCGCGCGTACCACCTGCTCGGATTCGGTCGGCGGCACATTGGTGTCGTGCTCGCCGTGAACGGTCAGCAGGGGTACGCGCAGCTGGTCGATGCGGCTCATCGGCGAGAGCATGCGCAGCAGGTCCCGGTCCGTCTCCGGATGGCCGTACTTGGCGGCGGCCGACTGGGCGATCCAGGGCTCGGTGCCGGCGAAGAAGGTGGCGAAGTCGGAGATGCCGCAGACCGCGACACCCGTACGGAACAGTTCCGGATGCCACACCAGCGAGGCCAGGACGAGATAGCCGCCGTACGAACGTCCCATGACCGCGAGCCGCAGCGGATCCGCGTATCCCTCGGCAACGGCGTGCGCCGCGCAGTCCGCGACGTCATCGATCGCGGCGAACCGGCCGGCGCCCAGGTCGGCGTCCACGAAGGAGCGCCCCCATCCGGACGAGCCCCGGACGTCGGGGGCGAAGACGTCCAATCCGCGGCCCAGCAACTCGTGGTAGAGGGGATTGAACACCGGTCGCTCCTGCTCCTCCGGCCCGCCGTGGAGGTGGATCACACACGGGGCCGCCCCGCCCGGCTCGCGCTCCGGCGCCTTGTAGTACCAGCCGCCGAGCGTCAGCCCGTCGCGGGCGCGGCAGCGCAGTGGAAAGGGACGCACGGGCGGGTGTCCGGGCGGCGCCGCCTCCTCGTCCCGGGCGGTCCAGCCGGTGCGCGCGGGGAGCGCCCCGTCCTCCAACCGCCAGACGCCGGGCCTGCGCTGCGAACCCGACACGGCCGCGAACAGGCCGCCGCCCCCCACCGGCGCGATGCGGGTGACGACCTCGTGCGGCAAGGGCAGCCGGTGCGCGGAGGCGGCAGCCGCGTCCTGGCCGTCGCCGGCGGCCAGGGTGACCCGCTCCAGCTCGCTCGCGCCGTGCGTGTTCCAGGCGAGGAACGCCCACTGCCCGTGACCCGGAAGACTGAGCAGGTCGAGGGCCGCCGCCTCGCGCTCGGCGACCACGGACACGGACCGGACCTCGCCGTCCTCGCCGAGGCGGGCCGCGAGGAGCGCCGCGAACTCGCGGCCCGCGTCGCTCCGCAGCCACACGGTGGAGGAGTCCGCGGAGAACCGGCCGATCCACGGGTCCCCGTCGGCCACCGGGAGGGCGAAGGCCGTGCGCCCCAGGGCGGTGTCCCGTACGAGGGCCTCCCGCCGGCCGCGCGGCCCTCGGCGCACGAGCGCGAACCGGCCCTCCGCGCTCAGGTCGCACACGCGCAGGGAGGCCGCGCCCGCTTCGTCGAACAGCAGGACGGGCGCGTTCCTGCCGTCCGGGTCGACCAGGTAGGCGGCCAGGCCGCCGCCGCGCGCCTCATCGGCCGCGGGAGGCTCCTGCGGCGGAACGGTCAGCCGCGGGCGCGGACCGAGACGACTGGGCGCTCCCGGGTCGCCGGGCGCGGCGCCCAGCAGCGTGGCGTGCCCGTCCCGCTCGGCCCACAGGCCGCCCGGGATCGCGGCAGCGGGCTGCTCGCCCGGCTGCGCGCCCAGGTGGCCCGCCCCTCGGTGGGCTCGGGCGGAGGCGGACGACTGGGCGACGGTGACGGCCAGCGCCGACCCGTCGCGGGACCAGCAGCCCAGGTGGGCCGAGCCGTTCGGTTCGCTGCCCGCGAGGATCCGGCGTCCGGTCCCGTCGGGGCGCACCACCAGCACCCGCGTGTGCTCGCCGCCGCCGGGAGCCGAGGTGTACGCGATCCAGCGCCCGTCCGGCGACCAGGACGCCTCGGTCACCGGGTCGGGGTCGGAGTCCAGGATGTGCGCCCCGGCCCCGGCGGCGGGCCCCGCCCACAGCTGGGGAACGCCCGCCCGGTCGCAGATGAAGGCCACGTGCTCGCCCGTGGGGTCGGCCGAGGGGTACCAGCATCCGTGGACGGTCAGGACGGTCGGCGGATCGGCTCCGCCGGTATCGGGCACCCGCACGGGCAGCGGAGCGGGCGCGATCGCGGAACCGGCGGGAGCAGCGGTCCGCCAGGGCGCCGGTGCCCCCGCCGACCGGGGGTGTTCGAACGGCATATCGGGCATTCTCCGGGTGTCTCCCACCGGTCCGGGTTTTTCCCACCGGTCAGTCGATGCCGTGGGCCTGCAGCCACATCTCCAGCGAGGCCACCTGCCACAGCGTGTTGGCGCCGCGCTTCGTACGGTGGACGTCGGGCGCCGCGAGCAACCGGGCCACGTACGCCTGGTCGAAGATCCCGCGCCGGCGGGCCTCGGGAGCCGACAGGGCCTCGCGGACCCGCGCCAGGACCGGGCCGGCCATGTGCCGGATCGCCGGAACCGGGAAGTACCCCTTGGGCCGGTCCACGACCTGCCGGGGAAGGATCCGGCGGCCCACGCTCTTCAGCACCCCCTTGCCCCCGTCGGCGAGTTTCAGTTCCGGCGGGCAGGCGGCGGCCAGCTCGATGAGCTCGTGGTCCAGGAACGGCACCCTGGCTTCCAGACCCCAGTCCATCGTCATGTTGTCGACCCGCTTGACGGGATCGTCGATCATCATCGCGTGGACGTCCAGGCGCAGCGCCGCGTCGAGGGCACTTTCGGCGCCCGGGGCCGCCATGTGGGCCCGGACGAACTCCTTCGAGGTGTCGCGGTCCGGCGCCGCCCCCGGCCGCAGCATGCGGGTGAGATCGGCGTGCGGGCGGTCGAAGTACACGTCCGCGTAGGCGTCGGACGCGCCGCCGCGCTCCGCGGCGGCTATCCCGGGATACCAGTGGTACCCGGCGAACACCTCGTCGGCGCCCTGCCCGCACAGGACCACCTTGACCTTCTTGGAGACCTGCTCGGACAGCATGTGGAAGGCCACGGTGTCGTGGCTGATCATCGGCTCGCTCATCGCCCCGATGGCCCCTTCCAGGGCCGCCGAAAGCCGGTCCGACGGGATCATGAACTGGTGGTGGGCGGTCGAGAAGTGCCGGGCGACGAGGTCCGAGTACGCGAATTCGTCGCCGTCCTCGCCGCTCTCGGACTCGAAACCCATGGCGAAGGTGGCCAGCTCGCCCTGCCCCGCTTCGGCGAGCAGGGCCACGAGCAGGCTGGAGTCGAGACCGCCCGACAGGAGCACGCCCACCGGAACGTCAGCGACCATCCGGCGCCGCACGGCGGTGCGCAGGGCGTCGTGCACCGCCTCGCGCCAGGCTTCCGGGTCCGAACCGAACCCCGGCCGGCGCGTGTAGGACGGCTGCCAGTAGCGGTGGTCGTGATGGGCGCCGTCGGGTGTGATGACGCGGACCGTCGCGGGAGCGAGCTTGCGCACCCCCGCCAGCACGGTGCGCGGCGCGAGGACCGTGCCGTGCCAGCTCAGGTACTGGTGCAGGGCCACCGGGTCGAGCGAGGTGTCGACCCCGCCGCCCGCCAGCAGCGCCGGCAGGGTCGAGGCGAAGCGCAGGCGGTCCCGGTCCTGCGCCAGGTACAGCGGCTTGACGCCGAGGCGGTCGCGGGCGAGGACCGTGCGCCCGCTGTCGTGCTCCACCACGGCGAAGGCGAACATTCCGTACAGGTGCTGGACGCAGTCCGTGCCCCACCGGTCGTACGCCTTGAGGAGGACCTCGGTGTCGGATCCGGAGAAGAACCGGTACCCCACGCCCTCCAGCCGGGTGCGGAGCTCGCGGTAGTTGTAGATGCAGCCGTTGAAGACTCCGGTGATGCCCAGGTGCGGATCGGTCATGGGCTGGGAGCCCCGCTCCGACAGATCAATGATCTTCAACCGGCGGTGCCCCAGCGCCACCGGCCCCTGGGACCACAGGCCTCTGCCGTCGGGCCCGCGCGGCTCCAGCCTGTCGGTCATCCGTTCGACCGCCGCGAGGTCGGGGCGGCCGCCGTCGAACCGTATCTCCCCGCTCAGACCGCACATGCGGCACCTGCCGGTCGCTCCGGACGGCAGGGCCGTGACCCGGAGTCCCAACACCGTCCGGCAATCCCGTTCCTGTTCACCATCGTCTTCACTGCTCCTCGGCGTGCGGCCCCCACTCCACTGGGGGTCTGCGTTACGCATCGTGCTCTTGGCGCCTGCCCCGAGAGGTGCGGCGTAAGCCCCTGACCGGCCCATCCGTCGTGGTGTCGATCGCGGTGCCGATCGTGGCGGCCGTTTTCGCCCCGGGCGACCGATGGCCCGTGCGGTGGCCGCGGCGGTGTGTCGCGCCGGTCCTGCGCACCCGGTGTGATGCCATCGGGCCAGTCTCGTTTGCGGCCCGCCGGCGGGGGGCAGGCGGCACGACGCCCGTACCGCACTGTCCTTGGGGCTTATAGATGATGATCACTATCGGGGTCGAAGAAGAGTATCTGCTGGTCGATCCCGTCACCGGGATACCGGTCCCGCGCATCGAGGAAGTGCGCGCGGCGGCCGGCCTGGACCCGGCCACCGACGCGGCCGAACTGCAGACCGAACTCCTGCAGGCGCAGATCGAGGTCGCCACGCCGGTGTGCAGCGACCTCGGGGAGGTGGGCGGCCACCTGCTGCGCCTGCGGCACGCGCTCGGCTCCGCCGCCGAGAAGATCGGCTGCCGCGTCGCCGCCACCGCGACCGCCCCGGTCAAGGACGCCGTGCCGGTACCCGTCACGCGCAGCACGCGCTACCTGAAGATGCAGACCTACGCCCCGCGCCTGGTCGACGAGCAACTGATCAACGGCATGCACGTACACGTCGGCGTCCCCGACCGGGCCATGGGCGTCGAGGTCCTGAACCGGGTCCGGGTGTGGCTGCCCACGCTGCTGGCGATGTCGGCGAACTCGCCCCTGTGGGAAGGCCATGACACGGGCTTCGCCAGCTGGCGGACCCTGGTGTTCGGGCGCTGGCCCGTGACCGGCCCCACGCCCGTCTTCGACGGCGTCGCGGACTACGAACGCCGGATGGAGGCCCTCCTGGAATCGGGGACGATCACCGACGCCGGGCAGCTGTACTGGCAGGCCAGGCTGTCGGAGACGTACCCGACCGTCGAGATCCGGTGCACCGACGTCCAGCTGCGGGCCGACGACGCCGTCATGTTCGCCGGCCTCATCAGGGCGCTGGTCGCCACCGCCATCCAGGAGGCCAAAGCCGGGGCGCCCGTCCCCGAGTGCTCCCAGGAGATACTGCAAGCCGCCACCTGGCAGGCCGCCCGGCACGGCATGAGCGGGCCCCTGGTCGACCCGCAGGGCAGGCGCCGGAGCGCCGGCGACGTGCTGTACATGCTCATGCAGCACATCGGGCCGGCTCTGGAGGAGGCCGGAGACACCCGTGAGGTGGCCTCCCTCGTCCACCGGCTCCTACAGGACGGGACCGCCGCCGACCGGCAGCGCCGGGCCCTGGCCGCAGGCGGTATGCGGGCACTGATCGACCTGATCACGACCCAGAGCACAGCGCCCTGACCTGAACTCGCTACCCGCGTGGTGGTGGGCCGCGCCGCAGTCAGCCGCACCGCCCCCGGGGCCGCCCTTCGGCCCGCCGGGGCGAGGTGAGGGGCGCCGTCACCGCCGCACGGCCCCCACAGTCGTCCGTACGCCGGAGAGGAAACCGATGAACACCTTACGAAGTCTGCGACCGCACGCGGGCCGGATGGCCGCGATGGCGGTGTTCGGCGGCTACACAGCCGGCTGGGCGGTGCTGGTCCGCCGCAGCGGCCGCGCCGTGCCGGTGCCCCCGGCGCCGTGGGAGCTGCTGCTCACCGCGACCGCGACCTTCCGGCTGAGCCGCCTGATCGGCAAGGCGACGATCACCCGGCCGATCCGGGCGCCCTTCACCGAGGTCGAATCACCGGGCGCGCCGGCCGAACTCAACGAAACACCGCGTCACAGCACCGGCAGGAAGACGGTGGGGGAGCTGGTCAGCTGCCCCTTCTGCCTCAGCGTGTGGATCGTGACCACCCTGACCGGCGCGCAGTTGATGTGGCCGCGGGCCACCAAGACGGCAACCGGTGCGCTCACCGCCCTGGCCGCGGCGGACGCCATGCAGTTCGGCTACTCCGCTCTCACCGCGAAGGCGGAGTGATCGCCGTACCCGCGGGCGGCCGACGGTCGCACCGGGATAGCCCATCCGTTTCATCACGACTCGTGGCGGTTACATGCGTGGAATGAAAACCTCTGGGACGCTCGGACGGATTGCCGGCGCGGCGCACCGAGCGCTGCCCTCCAGGACGGGGCCCGGCCGCGTCCTGCGGACGATGGAACGCCTTGAGGGATCTCCCAGGGCCGACCGTCTGATCGACGCCGTACGCGCGGCCGTGCGCGCCGTGCCCCTCGGCGGCGGCCGCGACGTCCTGCACGGCCGCTGGCTGGGGCACCCGGTGCATCCGCTGCTCGTTCAGCTGCCGCTCGGCACGTGGATGTCCGCCGCCGTGCTGGACCTGGTGCCCGGACAGCGCCGGGCCGCGCGCGCCCTGGTCGGCGTGGGCCTGGTGGCCGCGGTGCCCGCGGCGTGGGCCGGCTGGGCCGACTGGGCCGAGCTGCGCCGGCCGCAGATGCGGGTGGGGCTGGTGCACGCCGCGGCCAATCTGGGCGCGGTGGCGCTGTACGGGGCCTCCTTCGCGGCGAGATCGCGCGGCCGCTTCGCGCGCGGCAGGGCCTGGGGGTTCGCCGGCCTGTCGGTGGTCGGCCTCGGCGGTGCGCTGGGCGGACACCTGGCCTACCGCCTGGCCGCCGGAGCCAGCCATGCCGAGCAGGTGCCCGACCAGGTCACGCCGGGGTGGCACGGCCTCGGCCCGGTGGCCGACCTTCCGGTGGGGCGTCCCGTACGCGGCCGGGTGGACGAGGTCCCCGTCGTGATCGTCCGGGATGAGGGCGGGACCGTACGGGTACTGGCCGGCCAGTGCAGTCACATGGGCGGCCCCCTCTACGAGGGCGAGAGCGTCGACGGCTGCGTCCGCTGCCCCTGGCACGGCAGCACCTTCCGCCTGTCCGACGGCTGGAACGTGAAGGGCCCCGCCACCGCCCCCCAGCCCGCGTTCGAGACCCGCGTCAAGGACGGCCGCGTCGAGGCACGGCTGAGCTCCGGCGGTGGCTGAGAGCGGCCCGCAGCGGCCTCCAGCACCGCCCTGGCGTTCGTAGCCGCCCGTGCGCCGCCGGGATGCTTGAGGGCCCGGCGGCGGCCCCGGTGGGCCCGGGCCGGCGGCGAAGCGCCAGCAAGGGCGGTGAGACGCGTGAGCAGGGAAGGTGAGACGCGTGAGCAGGGGCGGTGTAACAGTCGGCGCGCCCGCGCGCCCGCGCCCGTCCGTAAGTGCTACAAATGGCTCGTGACCCTTCTTCCTCCGTGCCGGCCGCGTCGGTGCGGACCATAGGGAACCGATCCCGGAGCGTCGCCGGACAGGTATTCGTCCTCCAGGTGGCGGTCGTGGTGCTGCTCGCCGTCGGCACCCTCCTGGCCCTGGTGCTCCAGTCACGGCACGACATCGACCGCGAGGCCCGCAACCGGTCGGTGGCCGTCGCGGAGACCTTCGCCCACTCCCTCGGCCTCCAGGAAGCACTGCGCGGCCCCAATCCCTCCGCGACCCTGCAACCCCTGGCCGAGTCGACGCGCAAAGACGCCGGGGTGGACTTCATCGTGGTGATGGACACCCGCGGCATCCGCTACACCCACCCCCAGCCGGACCGCATCGGCAAACCCTTCGTCGGCACCATCGAGCCCTCGCTCGCCGGACGGACGCACACCGAGAGCGTGCAAGGTCCCCTCGGCAAGGAGATCCAGGCCGTCGTGCCGGTCACCTCCGCCGACGGCCGGGTCGTCGCGCTGGTCTCCGCCGGTCTGACCGTGGAGAACGTCGCGGGTGCGGTCGACCGCCAGCTCCCGGCCATCCTCCTGGTCAGCGCGTCCGGCCTCGCCCTGGCCACCGCCGGCACGGCCCTGATCAGCCGGCGGCTGCGCCGTCAGACCCACGGGCTCGGCACACAGGAGATGACCCGCATGTACGAGCACCACGACGCGGTGCTGCACGCGGTCCGCGAAGGGGTGCTGATCACCGATGGCGAAGGGCGGCTGCTGCTGGCGAACGACGAGGCCAGACGGCTGCTCGGGCTGCCGGAGGACGCCGAGGGGCGGCACATCGCGGACGTACCGGGCCTGGACCGCCGGATGGCCGACCTGCTGCTGTCCGGCCGGGAGGCCACCGACGAGGTGCTGGAGGCCGGAGAGCGGCTGCTGGTGGTCAACCAGCGGCCCACCCACCCGGGTGGCCGGCAGGAGGGGACCGCGGTCACCATCCGCGACTCCACCGAGATGCGGGTGCTGACCAGCCGCGCCGAGACGGCCCGCAGACGCCTCAAGCTGCTGTACGACGCGGGGGTCGACATCGGCACCACCCTCGATGTGAAACGCACCGCCGAGGAGCTCGCCGCCGTCGCCGTCCCCCGGTTCGCGGACTTCGTCACCGTCGACCTGGCCGACCCGGTACTCGACGGCGACGAGCCCGGCCCCGGCGCCGACATGCGGCGCACCGCGGTCAGCGGCATCCGCTCCGACCACCCCCTCTACCCCCGTGGCGAGCTGATCGACTTCCTGCCGTCGACCCCCCAGGCGCGCGGCTACGGCACCGGCGAAGCGGAGCTGGTGCCCAACCTGGCCGACGCGCCGGGCTGGCACGCCCAGGACCCGCCGCGGGCGCAGGCCATCGTCGACTACGGCATCCACTCGCTCATCGCCGCCCCGCTCAAGGCCCGGGGCGTGGTGCTCGGCGTCGTCAACTTCTGGCGGTCGGAGAAGCCCGAACCTTTCGACGAGGACGATCTGTCACTCGCCGAGGAGCTCGTCGCCCGGGCGGCGGTCAGCATGGACAACGCCCGCCGCTACACCCGCGAACACGCGCTCGCCGTCACGCTCCAGCGCAGCCTGCTGCCGCGTGCCATGCCCGAGCAGAGCGCCGTCGACGTGGCGCACTTCTACCTCCCCGCGCAGTCCGGGGTGGGCGGGGACTGGTTCGACGTGATCCCGCTGCCGGGCGGCCGGGTCGCGCTCGTCGTCGGAGACGTCGTCGGGCACGGCCTGCACGCCGCGGCCACCATGGGGCGGCTGCGCACGGCTGTGCACAACTTCTCCTCCCTGGACCTGCCGCCAGACGAGCTCCTCGCGCGGCTGGACGACCTCGTCCAGCGCATCGACCACGACGGGGAGGGCGAGGACGCCAACGGCGGCCTGCTGGGGGCGACGTGCCTCTACGCCGTCTACGACCCGGTGTCCCACCGCTGCACCGTGGCGCGGGCGGGCCACCTGCCGCCCTTGGTGGTAGCCCCCGACGGCACCACGGACATCATGGAACTGCCGGCCGGACCCCCGCTGGGACTGGGCGGCATGCCGTTCGAAACCGCCGAGGTGGAGCTGGCGGAAGGCAGCCAGCTCGTCCTGTACACGGACGGGCTGGTCGAGGAGCGGACCCGGGACATCGGCGAGGGGCTGGAGCTGCTGCGCGCCGCGCTGAGCCATCCCGGCCGCGACCCGCAGGACAGCTGCCGGGCGGTGCTCGACGTCCTGCTGCCCCTCCGGCCGAGTGACGACGTGGCGCTCCTCATCGCGCGGACGCGCACGTTGGGACCCGACCGCGTCGCCCACTGGGAGGTGCCCTGCCACCCGAGCGCCGTCGGCGCCGTACGGAGCGCCGCGGCGAAGAAGCTCGACGAGTGGGGCCTGTCGGAACTGGGTTTCGCCACCGAACTGATCCTCAGCGAACTGATCACCAACGCCCTGCGGTACGGCTGCGCGCCGGTGCGGGTGCGGCTGCTGCACGACCACACCCTGACCTGCGAGGTGTGGGACGGCACCAGCACCGCCCCGCACCTGCGGTACGCCGCCACCACCGACGAGGGAGGGCGCGGGCTGTTCCTGGTGGCCCAGCTCAGCGAGCGCTGGGGCACGCGGTACACGCGGGACGGCAAGGTCATCTGGACGGAGCAGGACCTGCCCGGCCGCTCGGACGGGACGCGGTCCGCCCTCACGGCCTTCGCGGACGCGGTCGAACCCCTCTGAGGCGGTCGAGACGGTGGAACCCCTCTGAGGCGGCGGTGCCCTGGATCCGGCACGGCACGGGCCCCGCCGGCAAAGTCCCCGGCGACCGTTGCCGATCTTCGTCGTTCGGCCCCCGGCACACATCGCGGTGCGGTACCGTTTGATTACTTTAAGTTACGCGGCGGGTGCTCCCAGCCGGGGCGCCGAGCCGCGCGCACGCAAGGGGAGCGGGGCCGCGCGCCCCGGAGGGGCGAAGAGGCGATGGCGTATCTCGTGGAGCTGCCCGTATCCGTGGGAGACGGCGCGGCAGGCGGCGCCGTACGGACGGATGTCGTGAGGGTCGAGGTCGAGCAGACCGCGGACGGCCTGGTGCAGGTGGCCCGACCTGGCCAGGTGGTGGCCCGGGCGACCCGGTCGCTGGGGGACATGCTGGCGGGTGTCCGCCCCGTCGCGCAGAACTTCGTCGAGAGCTTCCGCGGCATGGCACAGGCCCCGGACGAGATCAGCGTCGCCTTCGGGCTCTCGCTGTCCGCCGAAGCCGATGTGGTGATCACCAGCACGGCGGCCCAGGCCAACTTCACGGTCACGCTCACCTGGAACAGACCTCCCGCGGACGGTCAGGACGGAGGCGTCGCACTCTCCCCGCCGCGATCCCCGTCGTGACGTCGACGGAGCCCCGGCCCGCGGCGGGCTCCGCGCCGCAGGCGCTGGACGCGGCGGTGCTGCGCGTCTACGACCGGCGGGGGCAGGCGGTGGGCCTGGGCTTCCTCGTCTCCGCGGACGTGGCCCTCACTTGCGCCCACGTGGTCTCGGCGGCGCTCGGCACCCCGAGGGACGTCGAACCCGACGCCTCCGACCGGCTCTCGGTCGACCTGCCGCTGGTCCCCGCTCCCGAGCGGGACAGCCCGCGCGTCGCGGCGAGGGTCGAGCGCTGGACGCGGCCGCTGCCGTCGGGCGGCGGGGACGTGGCCGTCCTGCGGCTCGACGCCCCGCTGCCCGGCGCCCGGCCCGTCCGGCTGGTCGAGGCACAGGACGTCTGGGAGCACCCCGTACGGGCTTTCGGCTTCCCCGTCGGCCGTCAGGGCGGCGTCTGGCACTCCGCGGTCCTGAGAGCGCGGCAGGCCTACGGATGGGTGCAGGCCGACCTGTCCGGCCAGGGCTACGCCGTCTCCGGCGGCTTCAGCGGCGGCCCCGTATGGGACGACCGGCTGGTCGGCGTGGTCGGCATGATGGTGCAGGCCGAGGCCGGGGACCCCCCGGTGAGCTATCTGATCCCCACGGACGGCCTGCTCGCCGCCTGGCCCGGACTGCGGGACCTGGCGCTGCCCCCTTCACCGTTCCGCAGTCTGTCGCCCTTCCTGGAAGCCGACGCGGAGGTCTTCCACGGCCGGGGAGCCGAGAGCGCGCGGCTGGCCGGCACGCTCGCCACCGAGCGCTGGGTCACCATCGTGGGACCCTCCGGCTCCGGCAAGTCCTCGCTGGCCCTGGCGGGCGTCGTGCCGAGGCTCCGGGCGGCCGGCGCCTCGGTGATCGTCCTGCGGCCCGCCTCCGGGAGCGGCCCGCTGTCGGCCCTGGCCGCCGCGCTGCTGCCGCTGCTCGACCCGCAGGCGTCCGAGACGCAGCGGCTGACGCGACTGCCCGCCCTGGCCGATGTGCTCGCCGCCGGAGGCCTGGCCGATGTCGTGGCCCGCGTCCTTCAGCGCCACGGCAGCCGGCACCTGCTGGTCGTGGTCGACCAGTTCGAGGAGCTCCTCGCGCTCCAGCCCGAGGCCGTCGGCCAGTTGACCGATGTGCTCTACGAGGACTCCTTGCCGCCCGAGGTCCGCGTGCTGACCACCTTGCGGGCCGACTTCCTGGAGGCCGCGCTCGCCCACCCGCGCCTGGGGCCGGTGCTCAGCGACAGCGTGCGCGCCCTGGGCCCGCTCGGTCCGGAGCAGCTCCGCGAGGCCGTGACGGCGCCCGTGGACGCCATCCCGAGCGTGAGCTACGAACCGCACCTCGCCGACCGCATCCTGGCCGACACCGGCACGGAACCGGGCGCCCTGCCCCTGCTGGGCTTCACCCTCGACCTGCTGTGGCGACGACAGAGCGGCGGCCGGCTCACCCACCGCGCGTACGAGGAACTCGGCGGCGTCACCGGCGCGCTGGGCGCTCAAGCGGACGAGCTCTGGGCCGCACACGTCCCGGAGCGCGACGAAGCGGCGGCCCGACGCCTGTTCACGCAGCTCGTCCGGGTACCGCTCGGCTCCGCGGCCGCGACCCGCCGCATGGTGCTGCGCGGGGATGTGGGTGAAGACGAGTGGCGCATCGCCCGCACCCTGGCCACCACGCGGCTGCTGGTCACCGGACGCGACGCCGAAGGCGCCGACACCGTCGAACTCGCGCACGAGGCGCTGATCACCGGTTGGGAGAAGCTCGCTGCGTGGGCGGCTGAGGACCGGTCCTTCCTCGACTGGCGCGAGTCGCTGCGGCACGACATGGACCGCTGGGAGCGTGGCGGCCGGGCCCGCGAACTGCTGCCGGCCACGGCCGCGATGGCCGGCGCCCAGCGGTGGCTGCGCGAGCGCGGCTCCGAGCTCACCGCCGCGGAGCGCGATTACCTGGACCAGGGCCGCGACCACCACCTGGCACGCGCCCGCAGGCGCCGGGCCCTCTTCTCCGGTGTCGGAAGCGTGATCGTGCTGGCGATGCTCTTCGGAGCCTTGTCCCTGTACGCGCGGGAGCAGTCCCATACGCGCCAGAAACTGGCCAACTCCCGTGCGCTGGTACAGGTCTCCCAGGACGAGGCGACCGCCGACCCGGCCCGCGCCGTCATGCTGGCGCTGGCGGCGTTCCGTACCTCGCCGACGAGGGAGGCGCGCAACCAACTGCTGCGCCAGTACCTGGCGTACTCCGGTTCGAGCCGCTTGCTCTCCGGTCTGGCGGCGCCGGTGGGGCAGTTCGCGGTGAGCGAGGACGGCAATGTGGTCTTCGCGAGGTCGACCTCGGGCCGGGCGGTGCTCTTCGTGCACGCCACCGAGGGACGGGTGCGCAGCGAACCGGTCGAGGCGAGGCGGGTGGCCTCCGCCATGGTCTCACCGGACGGCAAGCGGGCCGCCTTCGTCTCCGAGGACGGTACGGCCGGCTGGTTCGAGGTGCACCCCGAGGCGGACCGGATCGCCGGGCCGGTGCACCGGCTGCCCCAGCTGGCGGACACGGTCCGGTTCGGGGATCCCGCCAGGGGGTTCGCGATCTCGGCCGACGGGAAGCGGGTCGTCGTCACGACGAGCGGCCGGCTGGTGTGGTGGGACCTGGACGCCGAGAGGGTGGGCGGCTCCGTGCCCGTACCGGGGGAGCCGAACGGTGACCTGTGGATCAGCCCGGACGAGCGGTCCTTGCTGGCGGGAGTCTGGAGCGGGAAGACCCTGGAAGAGGGCCAGCGGCTCCTGGCCATCGACATGGCCACGGGCCGGGCGCGCGTGGTGGTGGCTGCGGCCGACGCCTATCTGCCCTCCGGTGACCGCACCACGGTCGTCGTCTGCACCGAGCAGGGCGAGGACACCGTCCTGAGGCGCCACCGTCTCCTCGACGGAGCGCCCCAGGGGGGTGAGTACCGGACGAAGAGCCGATGCGGTCCGGGAAGCGCTGACAGGACCGGCCGCCACGTCGCCTTCAAGGAGGGGGAGCGCCTGCGGCTGATCGACCTGGGCCGCGCCGCCGTGGTCGCCGAGGCCCTGGCCCCCGGCGGGAGCTCCAGTCCCGCCCCCCGCCTCGTGTCGGCGGGCGGAAAGCTGCTCGTCGCCGACTTCGGCTTCGACGCCTCCTCGATCGTGTACACCCCTCTCCACCTGGGGCCGACCCGGCTCGACGTGAGCCGGCTGCGGCTCACCCACGACGGCACCGGGGCGATCAGTGTCCTCAAAGGCGGTTCGGGCCTGCAGTTGCGGCCCACCGGCGAGGACGGCGACCGCCTACTCGCCGAGGCTGCGCGTCCTCAGCCGCACTGGAACCACAAGAACAACCGGCTGCCATTCGACCGCGAGGGACGACTCTTCGCCGACTGGCAGGCCAAGAACGTGGTCTCCGTCCGCGAGGTCTCGACCTTGCGGGAGACCGCGCGGGTCACCACCGCCATGCCGCCGTCCGAGGAGGAGTTCACGTCCTTCTTCGACAGGGACGGGCACCTGGTGACGGTCGCCGGTACGCGGGTACAGCAGTGGCACGTCCGGACGGGCGCGCAGCTCGCGGACTTCGACGCCGCGGTCTTCCTCCCCGAGAGCCGAGGCGGGAAGGCTCCGAGCGCCAGTGTCGTCGCCCACCCGCTGCCCAACCACGTGGCTGTGCTCGTCGGGAGCCAATCAGCCGTCCGCGTCGTGGACATCACCACGGGCCGCACGGCGAAGACGATCAAGGTCAATGAGGACGCAGTCGCCGTCCAGTTCGACCGGAGCGGTCGTTTCTTCGGCCTCATGCGGAGCGGCGGAATCATCGAGTTGTGGCGCACCGGCCCCCTGCGCAAGGAGCTCGGTCCTCTGCGCAGCGTCATCGACCGCGCCGGCATGGTGTTCGTCGCGCGCTTCCTCGACGGTGACGGCCTGTTCCAGGTGGCAGCCGACAGCACCGTGCGGACGTACCGGATCGGCACCCAGGCCTATCTGGACTCCTATGACTTCGGGCTTGCCCGGGACAGGCCCGGCGCACGGCGGGTCGGCTACCAGTTCATGGACTTCTCGGCCGACGGCAAGACCGTGGTCTACGTCGATCCGGAGGGCAACGGCGGCACCCTGCGCCTCGATGCCGCACGGTGGCAGCGCGAACTGTGCGCTGTCATCGCCCATCGCGAGTTCACCGCCGAGGAGAGAAGGAGCCTGCCGGTGCACGTACCGGCGCAGCCGCTCTGTCCGGGGCGGTGACGGCCGGCGAGGCGGGTTTCGTCAGCTGCCGTAGACGCCGACCTCACGCAGGGAGTACCCCCACTGGGTGCCGCGCTGCAGCCCGTGGATCCGGATGTGGCGCGCCGGGGTGCCGGGGAACCGCGCCGTGTCCAGGCCGCCGTCACCGGAGGCCGTCGACCATACGGGCTGCCAGTTGGCGCCGTCGGTGGAGAGCTCGACGCGGTACGCCCTTCCGTAGGCGCCCTCCCAGTCCAGGGTGAGGCGCTCGACCGTCCGCGTGCTTCCCAGGTCCAGCTGAAGCCACTGGTCGTCGCTCCAGCCGCTCGCCCAGCGGGTGCCGCGGTCGCCGTCCACGGCCCGGCCGGGCGCGTAACTCGTGAACGGATTCCACTCCGACGAACTGGCGGAGGCCCCGGAGCCGGCGGCGAGGTTCACTCCCGGCCGGTGCCGCTCGGAGCCGCCCCAGGTCTTCAGATAGGACTCGGCGCCCCGCAAGAGGTCGTCCACCACGTCCTGCCCGCCGACGAGCCGTAGGTCCTCGATCCAGTCCGGTACCAGGCCGTAGTGCGCGGCGCCGTCCGTGTTCAGGTCCCAGGTCCGCTGGCCGGTGCTCTGCCGGTCGATGAGGGCGCCGCCGTCCGCGCTGCGGAAGGGATAGCGCACCGGGTTGGGAACGTCCGCACCGCGCGGGGCCGGCCAGCCGCCGACACCGTTCATGTCGGTCCCGTAGCCGTAGCCGACGTCGTACTCCTCGCGCAGCGCGTCCGTGCGCTCGGCTTCCGCACTGAACGCCTTCGCGCCGCTCATGTACTGGGCGACGAAACCGCCGAGGCGGTAGACCCGTTCCGTCCAGTCCAGGTCCATCCAGCTGTGCGAGGAGATCACGCCCGGATAGGACGCGGATTCCAGGATGTCGAAGGCCCGCCCGGCGGCCTTCACGCTCATGTGGTCGATCTCCAGCATCATCTTGCGTTCCATCATGCCCCGCAGGGCGTATTCACCGAGCTCGGTCAGGCCGCGGGTGTTGCACCGCGCGTCCGCCGCGTACGAGGGGACCGTCACGCCAGCCGGCAGGTGCTTCTGCGCGGAGGGCGCCGCCGCGCCGCCGATGGGGTTGTCGTGCTGCGGGCCGGTGCACTTCTCCGTCTTCCAGAAGGTGCCGGTCGACAGGAACTGGCCCACATTGATCGCCGTACCGAGGGCGCCCGAGTCGAACCGGACCCCGCACAGGGCGTTGTCGAACTTGTGGCACAGGAACATGCTGCGCACGCCGAGCCGGTGCAGCTCGTCCAGGCCGCGGTCGATGTCGTCCTTGCCGCACTGGGGGATGTCGAGGATCTGCTTGCAGCCGAACGGTTCGGAGGTCTCGACGCCCAGCACGACGGCCAGTTTGCCCTGCTTGATCACCTCGCGGGCCTGCGCGGAGTCGGTGACGATCCTGAACCAGCCCTTGCCCGGGCCGCCGTACATCGTGTCGATGTAGGCCTGCATCTCGTACGTCTTGTGCGCCTGCAGGCGGATCGCGGTCATCTCGTCGCAGCCGCGGTCCTTGAAGAAGTAGACGGAGCAGATGACGCCGTTGGTGACGAGGTCGTTGACGAGGACGCGCTGACCGCCGCGCCAGGCCCGTTCCACCCAGGCGTAGTAGTTCTGCTGGTGCGTCAGCGAATCGTGGGCGGGCCAGTCCTTGAAGGTGGGCCAGCCGTCCGGGTCGTGCTTGCCGTCACCGCCCTTGGTGATGAAGTCGAAGATCGCGAGGGAGCCGTCCGGATAGTGCTCGGGGCAGTCCTTGAGCGCGTCGGCGATCCCCTGCTCCGAGAACGGCTTGCCGCAGATGAGCCGCCCGCCGAAACCCTCGTTGGACAGGAGGTGGTCGTGGGCGTCCACGAAGCCGCGCACGCGCCCCTGGGCGTCGGTTCCCCTGAAGGGCTCACCCGTCACGTTGATCTCGGAGTCGGGGGCCGGCCTCGCGGTCGGATTCCACCAGCCGGGATCGGCGGCCGAGGAAGCGGGAGCGGGGCCGAGCACCACGGCCATCACGGCCAACAACAGCGACAGCACCGTGAGGGGACTGCGCCGGGGCCCGCGGTGCGGGTGTCGAGTCATGGTCATCACTCACGTCTTCGGTGGGCGGATGGCGCGGTCGAGGAGCCCCGGGGCCGTCGGAGGGTAGGGCCGCCCCCAGAAGCGGGATCGACATGTCCGCGACAACGGTGCGACGAGAATCGCGAGTGCGGGGCGCGGAGTCAAGGGGGCTGGGACGGTTGACCTGATGAGCCGTCAGGTAGAAGGCGTGTACGCCGCCCGCCGGGGCCGGAACCGGCGGGACACGCTGCGGTGGGGCGCGGCCGGTGCGCGGCGGCCGGCCGTGCGGCCGGTCCTGCCCCCGGCAGGCACGCTCGGGCCCGACCGCCGCACCGGCCGAGCGGCATGCGGCCGCCGGAGGCGGGCAGCCGCCCGGGGAAGGGGCGCGCCCGGCGGTGCCCCGGGGGCCGGAGGAGGATGCCGTGTCACAGGGAGCGATGCTCCGACGCCTGCTGGAGCAGTACGGGCAGACCTGCGCCGAGGAAGCGGGCATCCGGCTGCGGAACACGCCCGCGCCCCTCTACCAGCTGGTGACGCTCTGCGTGCTGTTCGCCGTACGCATCAAGGCGGACATCGCCGTGGCCGCGGCCCGTGAGCTCTTCGCGGCCGGGCTGCGCACACCTCGCGCCATGGCCGCGTCCTCCTGGCAGGACCGCGTCGACGCGCTCGGCCGTGCACACTACCGCCGCTACGACGAGAGCACCGCCGCAGCGCTCGGGGACGGCGCCGCATTCGTCCTGGACCGGTACCGCGGCGACCTGCGGCGGCTGCGTGAGGAGGCGGGCCGGGATCCCGGCCGGACGCGCGAGCTGCTGCGGGAGATCCCCAGGATCGGTCCGGTCGGCGCGGACATCTTCTGCCGGGAGGCGCAGGGGCTGTGGCCCGAACTGCGCCCGGCGTTCGACCGCCGCGCCCGGCAGGGGGCGGACGCGCTGGGACTGCCGACGACCCCCGAGGGCCTGGACGGGCTGGTCGGCGCGGACGACCTCCCGAGACTGGCGGCGGCCCTCATCCGCGTCGAGCTGTCCAAGGGCGCGGTGGACGACCTGCGCCAAACCGGCTGAGCCACCGGGGGCCCGGCCCACCCGTACGGTCCTGATCCGCAGGCCTGGGTAGGGTGGCGCGACAGCACATCGTGAACCGGAAGAAGGAGCAGACGTGAGTGAGCCGGCGTCCATCGCCCGCCAGCAGGAGATCGCCCGGGAACTCCAGGTCGGCGAGACCTTCGAGGCCGAGCGGGAGATCGAGCGCCGGGTGGCCTTCCTCGCCGAGCGGCTGACCTCCACCGGCCTGCGCGCCCTCGTCCTCGGCATCAGCGGCGGCGTCGATTCCACCACCACCGGCCGGCTGTGCCAGCTCGCCGTCGAGCGGGCCCGCGCCGCCGGGCACGAGGCGCGCTTCTACGCGATGCGACTGCCCTACGGGGTCCAGGCCGACGAGCACGACGCCCAGCTCGCGCTCTCCTTCATCCGGGCCGACCACGTGCTGACGGTGGACATCAAGCCCGCGAGCGACGCCGCCCTCGATGCCTCGCTGGCCGCCGGGGTCACCTTCCGCGACGCCCGCCACCAGGACTTCGTACACGGCAACATCAAGGCCCGCCAGCGCATGATCGCCCAGTACGCGGTGGCAGGCGCGCACGACGGCCTGGTCGTCGGCACCGACCACGCCGCCGAGGCGGTATCCGGCTTCTTCACCAAGTTTGGCGACGGCGCCGCCGACCTGGTCCCGCTGACCGGCCTGACCAAGCGACGGGTGCGGGCCGTGGCGGACGCGCTGGGCGCGCCCGCCGAGCTGGTGTGGAAGGTCCCGACGGCCGACCTGGAGACCCTCGACCCCGGCAAGGCCGACGAGGACGCGCTCGGGGTCACCTACGACGACATCGACGACTTCCTGGAGGGCAAGCCGGTGGACGAGCGGGCCTTCGAAACGATCGTCCGCCGCTACCGCCTCACCGACCACAAGCGCCGGCTCCCGATCGCCCCGTAGCCCTGGTCAGGAGCCGAAGGAGTCGGCGTCGGGTTCGGGCGGGGCGGCGATGCCGAAGAGCGCGCCGTCGGGATCGCGCAGGGTGATCCCCCGGCCCGGGGGATCGGATTCCGTGCCGACGAGGGCCTCGCCGCCGCGTGCGGTGGCCGCCTTCATGGCGGCCTCCAGGTCGGGGACACGGAAGTGGACGTGCCAGCGCGGGCGGACGTGCGGGTCCGGGGCCTCCGCGAAGGCCCCGCCGTGCAGGCGGGCCACCGTATGGGACCCGTGCCGCAGCAGGATGTGGTTGCCCTCCTCCTCGTAGGCGACCTCGCAGCAGCCGGGCTGGTCGCAGGCCCACTGGAGGACCTCGCCGTAGAAGATGGCGGCGTCGAAGGCGTCCCGGGTCCGCAGTTCCAGCCAGGCCGGCGCGGCGTCGCCCTCGCCCATGCCCCAGTCCGGGATGGCGCTGCCCTGCCAGACTCCGAAGACGGCCCCGTCGCGGTCGGCGGCCAGCGCCGCCCGGCCGGTGCCGAAGGACAGGGGGCCGACGGCGACGGTTCCGCTGCGTTCCAGGATGCGTGCCGCGGTGATGTCGGCGTTGTCGACCGCGAAGTACGGCAGCCAGGCCACCGGGACCGAGAGGGCCTTGGCGAGGGCGCCGATGCCCGCCACCGGCACCCCGTCGCTGAAGCCGACGCAGAAGGCGTCACCGAGGCGGGCGGGGCGGAATTCCCAGCCGAGGACCGAGTGGTAGAAGTCCTGGGCCGCGCCGAGGTCGCGGGTCATGAGGCTGACCCAGCACGGTGCGCCAAACGCTTCGTGACTTGATGTCGACACGACAGCCAACCCCATCCGCCTCACGCGTCACGGGAACCCTTCCCACAGTACTCGCCGCCGTGGATCGGGTCGGCCGGAAGCGGCCGCCACCCCTTCCGGAGCCGCCTCAGAGCTCCTCTTCCGGGATGGACGCGAACCCGATGCACTCGACGTCGATCTGATCGGCGAGTTCCGTCATGACGCCGGCCAGGTCCAGGACGGTCTGCGGGTCGGCACGCATCTCTCCGGACTCCGTCGAGTGCACCCAGTCACCCGCGAGGCGGCGGAGGAGGGCAGTGACATGGTCGGCGGGTATCAGCAGACCGCCATCGGCCGCGGGGATCAGCGGTATGGACACCTGGATCATGAAACCGCCTCCCGGAGAAGTAAGTGACCTCATCGGGCGGCTACCCCGACGGTCCGGAGGCAACCGTCCGGTGCGAGCCCGCCGGGCGAGCCGCAGCCCCCGGCCGTACGGCCACCCGTACGAGGGGCCGCACAGCGGAGCGGCCCCTCAGCGGCACCTTCGGTGGTGGCAGGGGGACCCCGATGCCTCACAGATCCTCGACGTCGCGCCGCTCCAGGGGGCGCAGCGCCGGTCCCTGGAGGACATCGCCGTCGACGCCGAAGCGGGAGCCGTGGCACGGGCACTCCCAGGTGCGTTCCGCGTCGTTGAAGGCGACCACGCACCCCATGTGGGTGCAGGTGGCCGACACCGCGTGCAGGTGCCCTTCGTCGTCGCGGTGGACGGCGCACGGCTTGCCCTGGACCCGTACGACCGCTCCGCCGCCCGGCGGCAGCTCGTCCACCGCGGGGTGGGCTCCCTCGGTCAGGGCCCCTAGGCGGTCCCCGACCAGGTGCTTGCCCGTCCGCAACTGGGCTTTGAGGAAGGCGGGCGCCTCCTTCACCACGGGCCCCAGCCGGCGCGGATCGTACAGCTCGGCCCAGTCGGGAGCCTGCCCGTCGATGAGCGCGCGCAGCAGCTGCCCCGCCATGACACCGCCGCTCATGCCCCAGCCCGAGAAGCCGGTGGCGACGTACACGTGGCTGCTCCCCGGGTGGAAGGGGCCGATCAGCGGCACGGTGTCGGTGGGCGCGTTGTCCTGCGCGGCCCAGCGGTGGGTGACCGGGACGCCGGGGAAGCGTTCGCGCAGCCACTCGGTGAGCCGCTCGTAGCGGGCCTCGACATCCCCGTCACCGGGGGTGAACGCCTCGCCGGTCAGGATGAGCAGGCGGTCGTCGCCGTACGGGGCGGTGCGCACCGAGCGCTTGCCGCCCTCGCGGGTGATGTACATGCCGTCGGGATCCCGCTCGGCGCCCAGCGGGCCGGCGATCACGATGTCCCGGTGCGGGGTCAGGCGGGTGAAGAGCATGGCCCGGTCGAAGACCGGGTAGTGCGTGGCGACCACGACGTCCCGCGCCAGTACCGTCACCCCCGCCTCCGTCGTGATCCGGCAGGGGTCCCCCTCCACGAGGTCCGTGACGCGGGAGTGCTCGTGGACGCGGCCGCCCCGCGCGATCAGGTCGTCCGCCAGCGCGCGCAGGTACTTGCGCGGGTGGAACTGCGCCTGGCCGCCGACCCGTACGGCGCCCGCCACCGGGTACGGCAGTCCGGTCTCCGTGACGAACTCGGCGTCCAGCCCGGCGTCGCGGGCGGCCTCAGCCTCGGCCCGCAGGGCGTCCACACCGTCCGGGTCCTCGCAGTACGTGTAGGCCGGCCGGCTTTCCAGCTCGCAGTCGGCCCCGAGCTGCGCGGCCACCTCGCGGACCCGCTCCAGGGCCGCGCTCTGGGACTGTGCGTACTCCCGTGCGGCCCGCCGGCCGCGGCGGCGGCGCAGGCCCTCGTACACGGTGGTGTGCAGGGCGGTGAGCTTGCCCGTGGTGTGGCCGGTGACGCCGGCCGCGATGCGCCCCGCCTCCAGGACGACCACGCTGCGGCCGGCGCGGGCGAGCTCCCATGCGGTGCTCAGCCCGGCGATGCCGCCGCCGATGACGGCGACATCCGCGACGGCGGGGTCCGTGAGGGGCGGATGGGCGGGGAAGTCGGCGGTCTGCAACCAGTGGGACCCTGCGGGGTCGGGATGATGGCTCATGGCGGTCGACTGCCCGCGATCTCCACGGAAATGCGCCCCCTGCGGGCAGGCGCCCCGCCGTCGCGGCCCGGGCGGTCACGGCAGGGGGGTGCCGCCCGTCGCGTTCATCACCTCCGCCGTGAGATAGCCGGCGTCGGAGGAGGCGAGGAAGACGTACGCCGGGGCCAGTTCGGCGGGCTGGGCGGGCCGCCCCAGGGGCGACTGCTTCCCGAACTCGGCCGCATCGGGCATGGTGGCCGGGATCAGCGGGGTCCATACGGGGCCGGGGGCCACCGCGTTGACCCGGATGCCGTCCTGGGCCACCATCTGCGCCAGCCCCTGGGTGAAGGTGACGATGGCGCCCTTGGTCATGGCGTAGTCGAGCAGCGGCGGGCTGGGCTTGTACGCCTGCACGGACGTGGTGTTGATGATGCTGCTACCGGGAGCCATGTGCGGAAGGGACATCTTCGACAGCCAGAACATGCCGTACAGGTTCGTCCGCATCACCCGGTCGAACTGCTCGGTGGTGATGGCCGAGATCCCGTCGGGCTGGGCCATCTGGTAGGCCGCGTTGTTGACCAGGACGTCGATGCGGCCGAATTCGGCGACGGCGCGTTCCACCAGCGCCCGGCACTGCTCCTCCTCCCGGATGTCGCAGACGATGGGGACCGCCTTGCGCCCGGCCTCCTCCACGAGGCGCGTGGTCTGCTCGGCCTCCTCGCCCTCCTCGGGCAGATGGGTGAACAGGACATCGGCTCCCTCGCGGGCATAGGCGATGGCGACCGCCCGGCCGATTCCCGAGTCGCCACCGGTGATGATCGTCTTGCGGTCCTGGAGCCGCCCGGTGCCGCGGTAGGAGCCCTCACCGTGATCCGGGGCCGGGTCCATCTGCCCCGTCCATCCGGGATGCTCCTGCTCCTGCTGCGGGAAGTCGGGCCGCGGATAGGCGCTCCTCGGGTCCGCCGCCGGCCCGCCCTGCTTCCCCTGCTCCTGCGCGCCCTGCTCCTTGTGCTGTTCCACGTGCTGCTTCACCTCTTCTGTGTCCTCGGGGGATCCCCCCCTCGGGACGGCTGCCCCCTTCCGGGGGGATCATCCGCGGCGGTCGTCTGAGTTGCTCCGAAGGGGGTAGGCGCTTGGACGTACAGCTCGAAGGGACGTACAGCTCGAAGAGACGGATGCGGAGGGACGAACCGGCGTTCGGGAACCGGCTGAGTCACCGCGGACGGACGGAGGGCGCCGTGAACGCCAGAGGTGTCGGTCCCGGCGACCGGCGAGAAAGCGTCGACGAGAGGGCCGACCGCCTGTGGTGCGAGCTGCTCCACGAGGTACGGGTCACGCTCACCGGCGTGCAGCTCCTGCTGGCCTTCCTGCTGGCGGCGGCCTTCGCCCCCGGCTTCGAACGGCTCGGCCGGGCTGATCACTACATGTACGTGGCGTGCGTCCTGCTGGGCGCCGCGGCGACGGGCGCGCTGACGGCCCCGGTGTGCGTCCACCGGCTCGTGACCGGCCTCGGGCTGAAGCCGGAGACGGTGACGTGGGCGGCACGGTTCACGGCGGTCGGTCTGTGCCTGCTGCTGGGCATGGTGGCGCTGGGACTGCTGATCGTGCTGCGGATGGTGCTGAGCGGGCCCGCCGCGCTCGTGCTGGACGCCCTCCTGGTGCTGTGGTTCGCCGTCTGCTGGCTGGTTCCGGGGCTGCTGTTGCGCCGGACGGCGGTCCAGCGGATGCGGTCCGGAGACATCAGTGTCCGCGCCAACGGCCATGTCCGTGCCCCGGCGGACGGCGGTCGCTCCACGCGGAACGTGGCAGGGGGCGAACCGTGGCCGAGGGTGTGAACGGGGCAGGCGCCCGGCGCGCGGACTGGAACATCGTCGGAGGCGAGGACTCACCATGAAGGCGAACAATCCCGACCCGGATCCCCGCAACACACCGGGACTCGAACCGGGCGGCGGCGTCCCGGCGGGGGAGACCCCGCCCGGCGAGTCGAGCACCAGCTCGGGCGCGGGCCCGTACCGGCCCCTCAAGCGGGGCTGGTCCAAGGGGCCGATCGTCGTCATCTGCTTCGTGGCGGTCGTCTGCGCGCTCTTCTTCCTGGCCTACGCCATCGCGCTCAACATGTGAGCGGGAGCGCCGAACGGCCGCCGGAGTGTCGCAAAGGCCGACCGCCGCCCCGCTGTGGTGCGGGAGCGGCGGTCAGGCGCGTGCGTTGTCGCAAAGGCGGGCTCTGGGCGCCAATCTGTGGTTCTTGACGTCTGTGGTGCTCTGGTGCTCTGGTGTGCCGCGGCGGGCCGCCCGTAGAAGGCTCGCGGCCTCGGTCTCCCTCCGCACAGATGCGGAACCGCGGCACACCGAGCGAATTTCCATATGAGCGCGTTCTTAAACCGAGACGGGGCACGGGCGCCCGCCCCACTACGGCTTGAGCTTGCTGAAGCCCACCTCGAAATGTTCGACCGAGACGATCCGCTGGCCTTCCCGCCGGGCGCTCTCCTCGCGGATCCGGGTGGCCTTCTCCTCGCTCGCTGCCATGGTCTCCGCGTCCTCCCACAGGGTCAGCGACAGGGCTTTCCCGGAGGCCCGGTCGACGAGGTAGTAGACCCCCCGGAAACCGGGAACGTCCTGAACCTGCGCGACGATGGCCTCCGAATTCGCGCTCACGTCCCCCTCGGCGGGAACCGGTGATCCCTGGTAGGTGCTCAGCCTCGCGAACATCCCTGGCAGTCCTTTCCTGGCCGCGCTGCCGGTCGGCGGACGGGCAGCTTCAGCACCAGCGTGCTCCGGCGGGCCGCAGGCCGCATGCCGAGGCCGCCGCGCCGCCGGAGCACGGGGATGGGGATGGGGGAGGCGGGGACGCCTTCGCCCGGGTGCGCGTCACTTCGTGCCGAGCCCCGGCGCGCCCCACACCGGGAACCAGCGGCCCAGGTCCGGCTCGATACGGAGATCATCCGCCAGCAGGGACCTGGCCTGGAGCTCCAGAGCACCGTCACGCTTCTCGGCCGCCCCAGGCAGCGGGGCGAAGGGGTAGAAGGTGCCGCGCTTGTAGAGGTAGACCAGCGCCAGCGCCCGGTCCTCCGAGGCCTTGCGAAAGCTCATCAGCGAGCAGAGCAACTGCGGGCCGAAGCCCGCCTCCTCCAGGAGCGTGTTGACGGCGTGCAGGTCGTTGACCAGCGACGCCGTGTCCTCCGCCGGTTGGCGGGCGAGGATCCAGGTGTAGCCGTACGCGTCCCGGCTGAACTCGACGGGCGTACCGCCGCGGCCGGTGTCCGCGTCGAGGAGCGCCCGTACGTCGTCCTGAAGGCGTGCGAAGGCGCCGCCCTCCACGCTGGCGAAGCACACCGAGCCGAGGCCCGTCGGGGCGAAGCCCGCCCCCGCCTCAAGGGTGATCGCGGCGCCCGGCAGGGCGAAGAGCTGGTCGAGATCGGGGCGTACCGGCTTGCTGCGGCCGAGGATGGTGTCGAGGATTCCCACGGGAGACCTCCGGTCCTGGGTGGCTGGCCTGATAGATGGCGGGCGGCGGTGCGGCGGGCTACGGCGTACGGGGCGGGCGTAAGGGTCCCGGCAGGCATACGGGTCACGGCCGGCCGAGCTGCGCCGAGATCCGGGCCAGCTGGTCGAGCCGCTGCTCCAGCGTCGGGTGGGAGGAGAACAGCCGGCCCAGGCTCACCTCGGAGGAGAAGGCGGGCGCGAACCAGAAGGCGTTGAACGATTCCGCCTTCCGCAGGTCCCGCGTGGGGATCCGCGCCATCTGGCCCGTCACCTTGGTGAGCGCGGAGGCGAGCGCCGACGGACGGCCCGTCAGCAGCGCGGCGGCGCGGTCGGCGGACAGCTCGCGGTAGCGGGACAGCAGCCGTGTCAGCAGGAAGCTGATCACATAGACCACGGCGCTGACCAGCGGAATCACCAGCACGGCGATGGCGGTCCCGCTGTCGCGGCCATGGCGGCCGAGGCCCCCGTAGAGCGCGACACGCGTCATCACGCCCGCCAGCACACCGAGGAAGGAGGCGATGGTCATCACCGCGACGTCGCGATGGGCGACGTGCGACAGCTCGTGCGCCAGGACGCCTTCCAACTCCTCCGGCTCCAGCCGCCGCAGCAGGCCCGTGGTGACGCAGACCAGGGCGGTGCTCTGATTGCGGCCGGTGGCGAAGGCGTTCGGTACGTCGCTGTCGGAGATCGCCACCCGGGGCTTGGGCATGTCGGCGAGGGCGCAGATGCGGTCCACGGCGCCGTGCAGCTCCGGGGCCTGCTGGGGAGTGACCTCCTGGGCGCCCATGCCGAAGGCCGCGATCCGGTCGCTGAACCAGAACTGCGCGACGAACAGAACGCCCGCGATCAGCAGGACGAGCGGCCACGAGTCGCGCAGGAGCGCCAGCAGGACTCCGACGAAGACCACGTAGAGCAGTCCGATCAGGAACATGGTGATCACCATGCGGGTGGTGAGCCCCTTGTCCTGCGCATAGCGGGAATGAGAACCGGGACGAGGCATCTGACCCACCCTCCAACCGGACCACCGGACCACCGGAGCGCTCACACCGCGCTCCTCTCCCTCGATTGTGCCGCTTGCAGCTCTTTGGCCGGATATCTTCACTCTCCATGGGCAGAGGCCGGACATGCCGATGCTCGTCGGAACCTCCGGGTGGCAGTACAAGGACTGGCGGGGGCTCGTCTATCCGGCCGACCAGCCGCTGCGGCTGTGGCTGGAGGAGTACACCCGGCGGTTCGCCACCGTCGAGAACAACAACGCCTTCTACCGCCTGCCCGGCAGGGAGACCTTCGCCTCCTGGCGGGAGCGGACGCCCGAGGGCTTCGTCATGGCGGTCAAGGCCAGCCGCTATCTGACCCACATCAAGCGGCTGCGCGAACCCGAGGAGCCCGTGGCCCGGCTGCTGGACCGCGCCGAAGGCCTCGGCGACCGGCTGGGGCCCGTCCTCCTGCAGTTGCCGCCCACCTACCGGGAGAACACCGCGGCGCTGGACGCGTGTCTGCGCTGCTTCCCCGCCCACATCCCGGTGGCCGTCGAACTGCGGCACGCCTCGTGGTGGGACGCGGAGCGCGAGCTGCGCGCGGTGCTGGAACGCCACGGCAGCGCACTGTGCTGGGCGGACCGGGGCTCCCGTCCCGTGGCGCCGCTGTGGCGTACCGCGTCCTGGGGCTACGTCCGCTTCCACGGCGGCACGGCCGAGCCGTGGCCGCACTACGGCAGACGGGCGTTGACCTCCTGGGCCGGGCGCATCGCGGCGGCCTGGCCGGACGAGGCCGAGGTCTACGTGTACTTCAACAACGACCCGGGTGGCGCGGCCGTGGCCGACGCCGCGCACTTCGCCCGGCTGGCGGCCGCACTGGGCCGGACGGTGAGCCGTACGCCGCCGTACCCCGTGACGCGGCCCGCGGCGCAATCGGCGGCCGGACCCGCCGTCTCAGGGCGGGGACGGGGGCGGCGACTGCCGCCCGTGGCCGAAGGCGAGGGTGAGCGTGCCGTCCCGCTCCACGGCGATGGGTGAACCGAGGCCGCGGCTGATCCGGCCCAGGGCCCCTTGGAGCCACCGGCAGTCTTCCGGCGGTGCGCGCCACAGCCGCATCCTGCGGGCGCGCAGCGGGCTGATCCGCAGGGCGCCGAGCCGGCCGGTGTCCGGGTCGAGGGCGGGGAAGTAGAGGAGTCGCAAGTCGTCGCGGTACTGCTCGTAGCCGGTGATGCCCTCGTAGTCGTTGACCAGGTCGCCGCAGCCGTAGGCGATGAGCTTTCCCCGGTACACCTCCAGTGGGCGGGGGTGGTGCGAGGAATGGCCGTGGACGAGGTCGGCGCCGCCGTCCACGAGGGTGTGCGCGAAGCGGACCTGGTCGCGGGGGACCTCGTAGCCCCAGTTGGAGCCCCAGTGGACCGACGCGACGACGATGTCACCGGGCCGCTTCACCCGCCGGATACGGCTGACGACCGCGGCCGCCGCGGTGTGCGAGGCCCCGGCCACGAAGTCGACCCCGCTGCGGTCCGCCGACGCGGCCCAGCTCGGTGTGACCCCGCTGGACGGCATGGCGAAGGAGAGGACCAGGATCCGGCGGCCGCTGTCGAGCGGGACGCTCGCGGGGCGGCGGGCCTCGTCCGCATCGCGTCCCGCCCCCGCCGTGCGCAAGCCGGCGCCGGCCAGGGAGCCGAGGGTCTCTGCGAGGCCGCGGCGGCCGAAGTCGAGGACGTGGTTGTTCGCCAGTACGCAGACATCGGGACGGGCGGCGGCCAGACAGGGCAGGTTGTCCGGGTGCATGCGGTAGTGGATGCCCTTGCCCGGCGCGAAGTCGTCGCTGCGGGTGACACCCGTCTCCAGGTTGAGTACGAACGCGTCGGGCGCGGCCCGGTGGATGATCTTCAGGGCGTCACCCCAGGGCCAGTCGAAATCGGCGGGCCGGGGGATCGGTCCGTTGGCCGCCTCCGCCAGCTCGACGTAGGAGCGGGCGTCCTTGACGTACGCCTCCGCCAGCGCCGGATCACCGGGATGCGGAAGTATCTGGTCGACCCCCCGGCCGAGCATCACATCGCCGGCCAGGCACAGCGTGATCGCACCGCCCCGCACCGGTCCAGCCTAGAACCGGGGGACCGGGGATGTCACGGCTGGGCGCCGTGTGCGGTCCGCGCCGACGGGTAGTGGCCCCTTGTGCCGTCGGCGTTCTGGGACGGGTCGCCCGATCCGCCGCGCCACCGGCCGGGGAAGAGGGAGGCGAGCACCGTGACCGCATCGGTGAAGGACATGCTGGACACCTATCCGGCCGATCTGGGCGGCGTGGACGCCGAGGCCATGGCGAAGTGCATCGAGGCGTGCATCGCCTGCGCCCAGGCCTGTACCGCTTGCGCGGACGCCTGCCTGTCGGAGGGCATGGTGGGCGAACTGACCAAGTGCATCCGCACGGACATGGACTGCGCCGACATCTGCACCGCCACCGCCGCCGTCCTGTCCCGCCACACCGGCTACGACGCCGACGTCACCCGGGCGATCCTGCGGGCGTGCGTCGCGGCCTGCAAGGCGTGCGGGGACGAGTGCGCGAGCCACGCGGACATGGACCACTGCCGGATGTGCGCGGAGAGCTGCCGCCGCTGCGAGGAGGCGTGCACCGCGCTGCTGGACTCCCTCGGCTGACCGGGTCGGCACCGCGCGCTGCTGGGCTGCCTCGGCCGGCCGGGTCAGCGCGTCACCGACCCTAGGCTTGAGAGGGGTTTCGCGAGTCCGGGGAGGCGGCCTGATGAAGCGGCGCCATCACTTCCACATCGACCACGAGGGGCACTCGGTCACCGCGACCGTGGAGACCGGCCCCACCATCGTGGTCGAGGTGCTCGTCGACGGGAAGGAGACGGGGTTCGCCACGGCGGACGGCGACCACCTCACCACGGTCTCCGTCGAGCTGCCCACGGATCCGCCCACCCCGGTCCACATACGCGTGACGCCGGGGCCCGGTATCCCGCGCTGCCTGTTCGAGGCGCCGGACGCCGAGCCGCAAGTCATGTCCCCGCACCCCTACTGACGGGGCGCGGTGACGGCGCGGGCCCACGCCGCCCCCGGCCGCGCCCGCGCCCGCCCGCGTGGCGGACGGGGGCGGCCGGTCAGCCGGCCCGTCAGCCGGTGGGAAACACGTCGGCAGTCCGGATGCGGTCGCGGATCCAGACCCCGGCCTGCTTGAGCGACCCGGTGCCGGCGAAGGGCCCGCCCGCGTCGCAGGTACCCGGCTTGAACACCGCGCCGGAACGCCCGTCGTCGGAGAAGTTCCAGTTCACCCAGCTGATCTTCTTCGCCGCCATCAGGTCGAGGTACTTCTGCGCCTGCGTGAAGTCGTCGGCCCCCTCACCCGCGTAGTTCTGGGTGCCGAACTCGGTGACGAAGACGGGGATGCGGTCGGCCGCTCGGGACAGCGCGGCCAGGTACTCCGCCTGGTGCGAGGCGGCGTAGAAGTGGAACGTGTACATGATGTTGGACGCGTTCACCTGATGGTCGATCACCTCGGACTCGTCGCCGCCCTCCGAGACCCCGAGGGAGGACCAGGCGCGGGTACCGACGAGGACCGGCGCGTCGGAGTCGATGTTCCGGATGACCGGGATGGTCTGCTCGGCGTAACTCTTGATCGCGGACCAGCTGACACCACTGGGTTCGTTGGCGATCTCGTAGAGGACGTTGTTCTTGTCCTTGTGGCGGCTCGCGATCTCGGTGAAGAAGGTCCTGGCGTGGGCGGCGTTGTACCGGGGGTCGCCCGGGTCGAGCATGTGCCAGTCGACGATCACGTACATGCCGCGCTTGCTCGCCTCCTCGATGAACCGGTGGGCGAGATCGGTGAACTTGCGCGGGTCCGAGGCGTAGCCGCCCTCCTGGACGTACGTCGATATGCGCAGGACATCGGCCTTCCAGTCCTTCGCGAGGGCGTCGAGGGAGCCGCCGGTCACGCACTGGGCGTACCACTGGGTGCCGTGGGTGCTCATGCCGCGCAGCTGGACCGGTTTGCCGTACTGGTTGCACAGCTTGGTGCCGCAGACGGTGAGCTGGCCGTTGACGGCGACCGGCGTGGCCGCGTCCGCGGTCTCGCCGGTCGCCGGGGTGGTGAGGCCGAGGAGCAGGGCGCCGGCGAGGGTCGCGGCTGCGGTGAGCGAGCGCAGCCGTAGACGTGGGGATCGCAAGGTGAGGTGACTCCATCCCGTTGACGATCGGAGGACCGTAAGGAAACTTTCCTATCGGCATGGAATAGCAGCGTCCGGCCGGACCGCACAAGGCTTCAGGTGCAATGCGCGTAGGCGGAAGGCGAATTGACGCCGAGACGGCCTTCCGCTTCGGCGGCGCTCAGTGGCGGGAGGAGGACGGCCGGGCCGTCTCGGTGACGGGTGCGTCGTGGAGCCCCAGGCGCAGGTGCTCGACGTGGAAGAGTGCCTGGTCGAGGAGTTGGGCCACGTGGTGGTCGTAGAGGGAGTAGACGATCGAGCGGCCCTGCCGCTCGCCCGCGACCAGGCCCAGGTTGCGCAGCAGCCGTAGCTGGTGGGAGCAGGCGGACGGTTCCATCCCGACCGCCTGCGCCAAATCGCCGACCGCGCACGGCCCTTCCTGCAGGCGGGCGAGGATGTGCAGCCGCGAGGGGGTGGCCAGGGCCTGGAGGGTCGCGGCGACATCCGCGGTCCCCACGGCGTCCAGACGTTCGCGCGTGGTGGCGGTGTTCTTGTCGTCGGCTGCGTGACCCATGGCGTCCATCCTACCGACGACATCTGAAGATGTGTTCAGGTGTTCCTGTAAGGTGGATGTGTCGCCGTCCCCTGCCCGTGAAGGGTTGCCGCTTCATGCCTTCTCTCCTGCTCCAGCGCCCGCCCCACGCGGCGCCCGGCGGCTCCGCCAGCGCCCCGCGGCGCCGTACGCGGGTGCTCGCCCTGGCCGAGGCCCGCTGGGCGGCGGCCGCGCTGCTGCTGTTCCTGACCGCCCTGCCCCTGCAATGGGCCGCGGCCCCCGTCTGGACGTGGGGCCCGCTGTACGGCCTCGCCTACGTCAGCGGCGGCTGGGAGCCGGCCCTCGCCGGGCTGCGGGCCCTGCGGCACAAGACCCTGGACGTGGACCTGCTGATGATCGTCGCCGCGCTCGGGGCGGCGTCGATCGGGCAGGTGATGGACGGAGCGCTGCTGATCGTCATCTTCGCCACCTCCGGAGCCCTGGAGGCGCTGGCCACCGCCCGTACCCAGGACGCGGTGCGCGGCCTGCTCGACCTGGCCCCCGCCACCGGCACCCGCCTGACGCGCGACGGCCGCGAGGAGACGGTCGCGACTGAGGACCTGGTCGTCGGCGACACCCTCCTCGTCCGCCCCGGCGAACGCGTGGGCGCCGACGGCCGGGTCCTGGACGGCGTCAGCGAGATCGACCAGGCCACGATCACGGGCGAACCCCTGCCGGTGCTGAAGGAGACCGGTGACGAGGTGTTCGCGGGCACCCTCAACGGCACCGGAGCTTTGCGGATCACAGTGCGGCGAAACGCCTCCGAGTCCGTCATCGCCCGGATCGTGGCCATGGTCGAGGAAGCCTCCCAGACCAAGGCGCCCACCCAGCTGTTCATCGAGAAGGTCGAACAGCGCTACTCGCTCGGCATGGTCGCCGCCACCCTGGCCGTCTTCGCCGTCCCGATGGCCTTCGGCGCGGACCTCGCCGACTCCCTCCTGCGGGCCATGACCTTCATGATCGTCGCATCACCGTGCGCGGTGGTACTGGCCACCATGCCGCCGCTGCTGTCGGCCATCGCCAACGCCGGGCGCCACGGGGTGCTGGTGAAGTCCGCCGTCGTCATGGAGCGTCTCGCGGAGGTGGACGCGGTCGCCCTCGACAAGACCGGCACGCTGACCGAGGGCACCCCCCGCGTCACCGCGATCCGCCCCCTGCCCGGCAGCGACCTCGACGAGGACGCCCTGCTCACCCTGGCAGCCGCCGCCGAGCACGCGAGCGAGCACCCGCTCGCCCGCGCCGTCGTGGACGCCGCCCGCGTACGGCGTCTGCCGCTGCCGGTGGCCGCGGACTTCGCCTCCGCACCCGGAATCGGCGTCACGGCCACCGTGAACGGACACACCGTCACGGCCGGCGCCCCGGCCCGGCTGCTCGACGCCGTCCCGGAGCCCGCCCGCACTCAGGCCTTGGCCGTGACGGGCGAACTGGAGGACAGCGGCCGCACCGCCGTCCTCGTCCAGCGCGACGGGGTCCCGGTCGGCGTGCTGGGCCTCGCCGACCGCCTGCGCCCCGGCGCCGGCGCGGCCATCGCCTCACTCACCTCGCTGACCGGATCCGCTCCGACCCTGCTGACCGGGGACAACGCGCGCGCCGCCACCCGCCTCGCCGACGAAGTCGGGCTCACCGACGTCCGGGCCGGACTGCTGCCCCAGGACAAGGTCACCGCCGTCCGCGCGCTGGAGGCGGCCGGCCGCAAGGTGCTGGTCGTGGGCGACGGCGTCAACGACGCGCCCGCGCTGGCCGCCGCGCACACGGGCGTCGCCATGGGGAGCGTAGGCTCCGATCTCGCCCTGGAGACGGCGGACGCGGTCGTCGTCCGCGACGAACTGGCCACCGTCCCGGCGGTGATCGCGCTGTCCCGCGCCGCGCGCCGCCTCGTCGTGCAGAACCTCGTCATCGCCGGGGTCTTCATCTCCGGCTTGGTCATCTGGGATCTGGCCGGACACCTCCCCCTCCCGCTCGGTGTCCTCGGCCACGAGGGGTCCACCGTCATCGTCGGCCTCAACGGTCTTCGCCTGCTGCGCGACGCCGCCTGGGACCGGGCCGCCGCCGCACCCCGGGCGGCGGCCGCGCCCTGAGCTCGTTCTTTGTCCACCGGTGTCCGGCCCCACTGATGGTCACGTAGAGGTGTGCGCGTTCTCCGCTGGGAAGCGTGCTAGCTGCAGGACAGGAGTGGCGGACACGCCATGGCTGGCGATGAGCTTGCCGTTCAGGGCTGCTGGCCGGTGTGTCCGCACACCCAGGCAAGCGCGGCGCGGACTCCGTGAAGGTAGTCGCGGGGGATGGTGCGCTGGGTGGAATCCTCCACCTGCGCCGTCGCAGCGTCCACCTCCGCGGTCAGATCATCCGCAGTGGGTGCGCCGTCCACCGGCTGGGCGGTGATGGGCGCAGGCCCGCCGCGTCCAAGCGCCCACAGGTACCCAGCCAGGGCCCCGCGGGAGAACTGCGTCTGCTGGTCCGGTGCGGCCGCCTCGGCTTCCAGGCGCCGAAACGCCTCTTCGACCTGGGTGAAGGATCGTGCGCCGGTCTCCACTTCAGCGGAACTCATCGAGTGCATCGTCATACGGGTATGACTAACCGAGTACTTCGCCCCTACACACGAGGCACCCGGCGCTCACCCACCCAGCGGTAGCCGCCCCGGCGCACATCCCCCGGCGTGCTGCGCGTGCCCCTCGTATCGCCGCTAGGGCGACACGCGCTGCGTGCACATACAGGAGGGCCGAGGCGCAGCGAGCTACGTCGGATTCGCCTCGCTGTCGGTGACGCATTCGCCAGCATCGGCCGGGCCTCTCAGACGCGTTACGCGGACGCGGCATCAAGCACCGCATCGCCCGCAAGGGGATCGAGTCCTCCCACCGACTGGGCCGCCACCTCGGACCATCGAACGCACCATGGCGGCTCGCCGAGTTGCCGCCGTCTCCACCGCCGCTACGACCGCAAAGCCGATCATTTCCTTTGCCCAGCAGTGCATTGTGTCAGCCGCTGTAAGCCTCTGCGTCGCCTCCCTTGGATCAGGTTTCAGAGCGCGATGCCAAAGAATCTCCACGAGGGCTTTCCGTGAAGCGGACATATCGCGAATCCGGCTGATTGGGCCTCGTTTGTTCTGGCCTCAGGCGACGCCTGGGAGGCGGCGCGATTCCTTAGCTCAAGTTCTCATCAAATTCATTGCCCCCAAGATCACTGGTGTGTAAATTCCAGGTTTATGAGTGGACCGCTCATAGCCTGATCACTGGTGGGGGATATGCGAATCAAGAATATCGTGCCGGCTTCTATGGCAACGATCTGCGCAATGGCGGCACTGCTTGCAACCGGGGCGCCGGCTCACGCGGCGGACACCCAGGTGACAGACACCACCCAGTTCTGCAACCTGCCGTTCGAGAGGGCGGGAAATGGCTGCTTCTATTCGGACGGCGATAAGTTCACCGTCCAGGACATGCTCGTTGACGGGAAGCGTTCGGTTCTCGCATGGAGGACGTCGTACGGCAGGACGGGTGAATGCCATGACTCAAATGGGGCCAATAACGCTCCGACCACATGCGACTACGATCTCAGGGAAAACGAAACCCTCATATTCCAGCTGATGACGCGAGAAGGGGCGACGGGAGCCGACTCGAATCTGGGAATGCCGAACACTGCCTGGACTTCGGGCCGCTAAGGGTCATTTTGATCCAATGAGGACTTTCAACTCGGCCACAGTCGGATGACCGGACTGTGGTGGTGGACCGGGCGGAGCCCCAGGGCTGTTGAGCAAGGTATCCACCTCAACTCTTCAGCGTTGGGGCTCCATTGGTTCCCTGTCGTGCCCTCCCCGACGTCCCGCACGCACTCGTGGAGTGGGTCGCGATGCTGATCGTCACTCCCGAGGGTGCCCGCAGGTGCGAGCTGCCGCCTTCGAGCCGGGCCCTGGCCGCACTGGTCTACCTGCCTAAAAACCAACCCTCTTGCCCAGATCGCGGCTGGCTTCGTTCACGAAAACGGGTTCTGGCTCAGCTTCTGTGATCCGTGCACCGTGAGTGACGAATGAGCTCTGCGCGTCGTCTCGGGAGGTTTGCCTCAAAACGAGTAGTGGCAAGAGTGCGCCCGCCGCGACGCAGGCGGCGCTCGACGTCATCGCGAGGAGGCAACCCACTCATGTCGCCGGGCTCGCGGTCGGTGCATGGGACGGGTGTGAGTGGAAAGCCGCCGGATATGACACGTACACCTAAACAGGGCCGCGAGCCCGCTTCGGGCGGGCGCGCCAGCGTGGGTCCCGATGACCAGGTTGAGGAGCGGGCTCCGGATCAGCTGTCGCAGCTGCCCAGGCGGTCGTGGCTGGCGGTGTTGCGCGGCACGCTGAAGGAGTTCAAGGACGACGAGCTGGCCGACCGGGCCGCGGCTTTGACCTACTACGGCGTGCTGGCGCTCTTTCCTGCCCTGCTGGTCCTGGTGTCGCTGCTGGGGATTGCGGGTGAGTCGGCCACCAAGCAGGTGCTGGACAACCTGCAGAAGCTGACACCCGGCTCCGCGCGTGACGTGATCGCAGGCGCGGTCCAGCAGCTCCAGGGCAACAGCGGTGTCGGCTCCGTCCTGGCCCTCGTCGGCCTGGCGGTCGCGATCTGGTCCGCCTCGGGCTACGTGGCCGCGTTCATCCGTACCTCGAACGCCGTCTACGACATGCCCGAGGGGCGCCCCGTGTGGAAGGTGCTGCCGCTGCGCCTGGCGCTGACGATCACGCTGATGATCCTCGCGGTGGTCAGTGCTTTGATCGTGGTGTTCACCGGCGGCCTGGCCCGGCAGGCCGGGGCTGCACTCGGCATCGGTGACAGTGCGCTGACGGTGTGGTCGATCGCGAAGTGGCCGCTCCTGGTCCTGCTGGTGACGATCATGATCGCGATCTTGTACTGGGCCGCTCCGAACGCGAAGGGCCGCGGTTTCAAGTGGGTGACGCCCGGGAGTTTCCTGGCGCTGCTGATCTGGATGATCGCCTCGGCCGGCTTCGCGTTCTACGTCGCGAACTTCGGCTCCTACAACAAGACGTACGGCACCCTCGCGGGCGTGATCATCTTCCTGGTGTGGTTGTGGATCACCAACCTGGCCATCCTGCTGGGCCTGGAGTTCGACGCCGAGATGGCCCGCCAGCGCGCCATCGCCGGCGGTCACCCCGCAGACGAGGAGCCCTACGTCGAGCCCCGGGACACACGTAAGTGGAGTGATGAAGACCGCCGCCGCCTGGAGTGAACACCGTGTGACGCGGCTGCGGACGGGGAAGCGGCGAAGCATGGAAATCCTGGCGTCGCTGCGCAACGCTGATCACCGGCTGACCAAACGGATGGCTGCCTGGGATTCGGCCTGGGCCCGCGACCTGTTGCCGCCGGTGGAGGAAGCGGCCGAGCACACGAAGCTGTGGTGGACCGCCGCTGTGGTCATGGCGGCCGGCGGGGGCTGGCGAGGCCGCAGGGCTGCGGCCGCCGGGATCACAGCCATGGCTGTGGCGGAACTGTTGTCCAACGGGGTCGCCAAGCAGCTCGTCGAGCGACGTCGGCCGCCCAAGCAGTGGATCCCGCACGACGACGTCGAGGAACGGCCCAGCAGCTCTTCCTTCCCCTCCGGGCACACCGCCGCCGCGGTGGCGTTCACCGCGGCCGTCGCGCCTACCTGGCCCTGGGCCGGTGCCGCATGCGCCGTCCCCATGGCGCTGGTGGCGATCGAGCGAATCCACAGCGGCGCGCACTACCCCTCAGACGTCACCGGCGGCGCCGCGATCGGATTGGCCGCAGCCGCCCTGGTCCGGGCTACACCTCGCCTCCTTGCCCGCCACGTGGGATGACCCCAAGTCGCTGCGGGTGACCAGGAGGTTGCGGGGTAGGCGCGCCCCGATAGCAGCGTGCACATTCCGACGAGGGAGGGGTCTGCCATGGCAGCGCGTTTCGAGGTCCGGCACCAGTCCGGCAAGGGGTATCACTTCGTTCTGATCGCGACGAACGGGCAGGTGATCGCGACGAGCGAGCACTACGAGAGCCATCGCGCCTGCCTGAACGGCATCGACTCCGTCAAACGCAACGCCGACGCCCCCATCCAGGACACCAATGACACCGATCAAGCCCGCTGACCGGCGCGGCACCCGACAGGAAACACGGACAGGCGGCCATCGTGCCGAATAGCAGGACAGGCAGGAACGGAAGCAAAGTGAAGGTTCCATGAGCGCCGTTGGAAGGAACCCGGGCCACGGCAGTACCGAGGAATCGGTGGGCGATCTCGTCTCACGAGCGTCGCAGCAGATCTCGGAGCTGGTCCGTGAAGAGATGCAGCTGGCCCGGGCAGAGATGACCCGGAAGGGCAAAAACTTCGGCGTGGGCGGCGGCCTGTTCGGTGGCGCCGGCCTCGTCGGCTTCCTCGCCGCGCAGGCCCTGGTCGGCGCCGTGATCGCAGCCCTCGCCCTGCTCCTGCCGGTTTGGGCCTCGGCCGTGGTCATCGCCGCCCTGCTGGCGGCGGTCGCGGCAGTGATGGCCGCTGCCGGGAAGAAGCAGATCGCCAAGGCCGGCGCCCCCGCACCCAAGCAGGCCATCGACAGTGTCAAGGCCGACGTGGCCGAGATCAAGGAGGCAGCACACCGATGAGCACCCCCTCCCCGGGCGAAAAGGAATCCGCACCCACTCCCCAGGAGCTGCGCGAACAGGTCGAGCACACCCGCGAGGAACTCGGCCGGACCGTCGAGGCGCTGGCGGCCAAGGTCGACGTCACGGCGCAGGCCAAGGAGAAGGCGGCCGAGCTCAAGGAGCAGGCCGCCGAGAAAGCCACCTTGGTGACCCACCAGCTGCGGGACGAGGCAGCGCAAGCCGCTCAGCTGGTCAAGGACAAGACCCCCGATCCGCTCCTCGACAAGGCCGCACACGCCGCCGCCCAGGTACGCGACACCGCGGCCCGAGCCGGACAACTCGCCGCCGAGAAGACCCCCGACCCGGTCCGGCAGAAGGCCGAACAAGCCGCGACCATGGCGCGGGCCAACCGCACCCCACTGATCGCCGCGGCCGCCGCGCTCGTGGTCTTCCTGCTCCTGCGCCGCAGCCGCAGGCGCAGGCGCCGGTGAAAACGTCCAAGATCGCCTACCGGCCGGTCGGCCTGGCGCTCGGCGCCACCAGCGGCATGATCGCCGGTGCTGCGTTGAAGCAGGCGTGGAAGATGATCGGCCACGACGACGATGCCCCCGACGCCACCGACGAGCACCGCACCTGGCAAGAGATCCTGATCGCCGCAGCCCTGCAGGGGCGATGTTCGCCGTGGTCAAGGCCGCCGTTGACCGGGCCGGAGCGACCACCATCCGGCGCCTGACCGGCACCTGGCCCGGCTGATCCGGTCACAGGGTGGCGCCGGCCTACGCCCCGCCGGGGGTCGGCGCCGCCCGATCCCGTCGCACGAAACCATGGGAGGAAGTCGTGGCCGCGCACCACGGGCTGCACGCCATCGCCGCCGCCGCTCTCACCTCCACCGTGCTGCTCGTGCGGTGGTGGGCCACCCGCACGGTCCAAGACGCACACGGCGCCAGCGCCGCCAGGACACCCTGGCGACGCACAGCGCCCCAACCCACCAGTGCGGACACCGCCGGCGACAGCTTGGCCGAGCTGCATGCTTCGTTCCTGGAGCCGCCCCTGTGGGAAACCGACGCCTACCTCGAGCAGCACTGGAACAAGCTCAAGTCTCTCTACCCCCACCGCGACAGCGAACGCCGACATGGGTGAGACACCACCCGCCGTCCGTCATCACGCCGCGATCCGTGGCCGCCGCCTCCCTGACCGGACACGCATACGCCCAGGGCGGGGTGCCCGCGCGCCGGGGCGGGTATCCGTGGGCTGTCTGGGCACACGAGACGTCATGCACGGACAACATGCGCGTCCCACCAGCAGCAGTCTGTTCGGTCCGGCCCCCGCAGCGCACACCTCGCCGCCCGGTCATGCAGGTGCCAAGCACTCACGCCGCAGTCGGCTCACCGGTCGGCTCCGCCGCCGCATCCTCGCTTACCGGGCCATCGAGTTCCTGTCCACGCACATCCCGCACACGTCGGGGCCCGACGAGGAATGCCTGCTCCTGGTCCACGTCCGCCAGGTCGTCGGCCAGGTCCAGTACCGGATCTGCACTGACTGTGCCCAGGGCGTCATCACCGCCGTGGTCATCGACGAGCGCTTCCGCAGCACCGGTCTGGGGACCCGGGCGCTTTCGCACCTGCGTTCCCGCCACCCGGGCCTTGCCTGGCGCAGCACGCTGCGCAAGCGCACCACCCGTGATCTCCTGCGCCGGATGCGAATTCCCACCGTCACTTCTGCCGCGCGCTGCCCCCATGCACCCCAGATCCTGTCTGGCCCGGCTGGTCCGATACTCGCCAGCGGCTGAGCCCGCGACACGCTCAAGTGCAGCGCCCGGGGGAGAGGCACCCCTCTTGCACCAGGTGCGCCCCGGAAGCGACCCTCGGCCCACGAACGGCGGATATCCTACGCCCCGGGGTCGTGCACGGCGACGATCGCCGCGTCGTGTCCGGCCGCGAGCCGCGCCACGGCCGCTGGGTCCGTCACCTCCCCATCGGTCCGCCCTGCCGTCGTGACCTCGTGGCTCCGGCGCCGGGCCTCCGCCACGGCCGCCCGGCCGACCCGACCGCCGGCCCCGAAAAGGATGATCCTGCTGCTCTTCGCTTCCATGGACGGGAGCGTAGGCCGAGGGCTGGTTTCCGATCGGATACCGGCCTACGGTGTGGATCATGACCAAGCCGCAGGCCGCACGGACACCTCTGCATCCCCAGATGTTCGACCCCGTCTGCCCGTCCCCGCTGGTGCCCTTCCGCGTGGGCGACAAGTGGGCCACGCTGATGCTGCGATGTCTGCAGGACGGCCCGCGCCGCTTCTCGGAGCTCAAGGTCCCGCTGCGTGGCGTCACCGCCAAGTCGCTGACCCAGTCCCTGCGCAGGCTCCTGGCTGGAGACGCCGGGCCTCGATGTCGTACAGACCGGCGCGTGGGTGCTGCCCGATGAACGGCCGCTCCCGGCGGTGCTCGTCGCCTTCCTGGACGCCGGCGCGCCGCCCGTGTACGTGGGTTTCGGCAGCATGGCCGTGCGCGCAGGGCAGGACGCGGCCCGGGTGGCCATCGAGGCGGTCCGAGCGAGCGGCTGCCGAGTCCTGGTGGGGCGTGGCTGGGCGGACTTGGGCCTCATCGACGACCGGGACGACTGCTTCGCCGTCGGCGAGGTCAACCATCAGAAGTTGTTCGGACGGGTGGCCGCCGTCGTGCACCACGGCGGCGCGGGTACGACGACGACGGCCGCCCGGGCCGGCGCTCCCCAGGTGGTGGT
>NZ_JBSFTS010000031.1:0-64865 GCF_053591375.1 Streptomyces sp. NPDC003034 | reverse complement strand
GGTCTCCGTGGAGGAGGACAGTTCGATCTTCGCCTTCTCGGCGGCCTCGCGCAGACGCTGGAGCGCCATCTTGTCCTTGGACAGGTCGACGCCGTGGCCGTTCTGGAACTGCTTCACGAGGTAGTCGACGACGCGCTGGTCCCAGTCGTCGCCACCGAGGTGGTTGTCACCGTTGGTGGCCTTGACCTCGACGACGCCCTCACCGATCTCCAGGAGCGACACGTCGAAGGTGCCGCCGCCGAGGTCGAAGACGAGAATGGTCTGGTCGTCCTTGTCGAGACCGTAGGCCAGGGCGGCGGCGGTCGGCTCGTTGACGATGCGCAGGACGTTGAGGCCCGCGATCTCACCGGCCTCCTTCGTCGCCTGGCGCTCGGAGTCGTTGAAGTACGCCGGGACGGTGATGACCGCGTCCGTGACCTTCTCACCCAGGTAGGCCTCGGCGTCGCGCTTCAGCTTCTGCAGGATGAAGGCGCTCATCTGCTGCGGGTTGAAGTCCTTGCCGTCCAGGTTGATCTTCCAGTCGGTGCCCATGTGGCGCTTCACCGAGCGGATGGTCCGGTCCACGTTCGTGACCGCCTGGCGCTTCGCGACCTCGCCGACGAGCACCTCGCCGTTCTTGGCGAACGCGACGACGGACGGCGTGGTCCTGGCGCCCTCGGCGTTGGTGATGACGGTGGGCTCGCCGCCTTCCAGAACGCTGACGACGGAGTTAGTGGTGCCCAGGTCGATGCCGACCGCACGTGCCATTTCGATTCCTCCAGCTGACTTGAGTGGAACAGGCTCAAGGATGCCGCAAGGCTGCGCCCACGTCAACAGAGCTGAGCCTGGTTGGCTCAACCTTTAGGCTCCCCTTACGCGCAACCCGCCTTGCCACCTCGGCAAATCCCGGGCCGCAGCCCCTGAGGGGCGGGGACGGGTGGTTCGGGCCCGCCACACCCGGACGGGGGACCGCCGCCGCGCGTCTCACGGCTCCTGCCCGACGGCTGCGGCACCGTGCGGAGCATGCCCCTGCCGCTCACCCTCGCCGCCCTCGCGCTCCCCCGGCCGGCCGGACCCCCGGCCAAGCGGGTGCTCGACCTCGCCGCCTCGCTGCTCCTGCTCGCGGCCTGCGCCGCACCGCTCCTGCTGATCGCCGGCCTGCTGTACGGCGCCCAGGCGACGCGGGGCGCGCGGCCCGCGCGGGTCCTGGTACGGGAGCCGGCGGCCGGCCTGGCCGGGCGGCCGTTCCGGACGTGGCGGTTCCACACCGACGGCGCGGGCCTGCTCGGCGCGGCCGTGGAGCGGTGCGCCCTCGACGCGCTGCCGCAGCTGCTCAATGTGGTGCGGGGCGAGATGTCACTGGTCGGACCGCGTCCGCAGGCGCGTACGGACCGCCCCGAGCGACTGCTCGTACGGCCCGGAATGACCGGATTGTGGCAGGTGAGCGCCCGCTCGGACCTACCCTGGGAGGAGATGACCCTGCTCGACCGCCATTATGTGGAGAACCACTGGCTCGGGATGGACCTCGCGATCCTGGCGCGGACCCCCCGGGCGGCTTACCGGCAAAGGCATGCCTGAGCGACACAGATCACCGAGCGCTCGGCTACATTGCGGCGTCGGGAGTGGGTAACCTCAAGCCTTGACTGCATAAGTTACCGCTTAGTAAGTGCCGCCCGAGGAGCCTTCCCATGCAACTCGCCGCGATCATCGTGTCGCTGGTCCTGACCGTGGTCGGCGTCGCGCTGCTCGCCCGAGCCGTGGCGCAGATCTACCGGTTCGTGAAGCTCGGCCAGCCCGTACCGGCCGGCAGCCGTACGGACGACCCGAAGGCCCGAACGCTCACCCTGACCCGGGAGTTCCTCGGGCACAGCCGCATGAACCGCTGGGGCATCGTCGGCTTCGCCCACTGGTTCGTCGCGATCGGCTTCCTGACGCTGCCGCCGACCCTCGTGCAGGCGTACGGTCAGCTCTTCCAGGCCGACTGGATGCTGCCGATCATCGGGGACTTCCTGCCCTTCGAGTTCTACACCGAGTTCATCGGCCTGATGACCATCGTCGGCATCGTCGTCCTGATGGTGATCCGGCTGCTCAGCCTTCCCTCGCGGGCGGGCCGCAAGTCCCGCTTCACGGGATCGAAGGCCTGGCAGGCGTACTTCGTCGAATACGTCATCCTCACCATCGGCCTCGCCATCCTCGCGCTGCGCGGCCTTGAGGGCGCGATCCACCACGTGGACGGCTACGAGGCGGCGTACTTCGCCTCGTACCCCCTGGTCCTGGCCTTCAAGGGGATGTCGCTCGGCGCCCTCCAGAACGCCATCTACTTCACGGCGATGATCAAGATCGGCGTCTCGCTGATCTGGATGATCACCGTCTCGCTCAACACCAACATGGGTGTCGCCTGGCACCGCTTCCTCGGCTTCCCGAACATCTGGTTCAAGCGGAACGCGGACGGTTCGTCGGCGCTGGGCGCCCTCCAGCCGATGACGAGCGGCGGCAAGCAGATCGACTTCGAGGACCCGGGTGAGGACGACGTCTTCGGCGTCTCGCAGGTCGAGCAGTTCTCCTGGAAGGGCATCCTCGACTTCTCCACGTGCACGGAGTGCGGTCGCTGCCAGTCGCAGTGCCCGGCCTGGAACACCGGCAAGCCGCTGTCCCCGAAGCTCCTGATCATGTCGCTGCGCGACCACGCGCACGCCAAGGCCCCGTACCTGCTGGCCGGTGGCGGCAAGGACATGGAGGGCAACGAGAAGGCGACGGCGGAGCAGCTGAAGGACGTCCCGGCGTCCGCCATCGCGGAGGCCGAGCGTCCGCTGATCGGCACGGTCGAGGAGAACGGCGTCATCGACCCGGACGTGCTGTGGTCCTGCACGACCTGCGGTGCGTGCGTGGAGCAGTGCCCGGTCGACATCGAGCACATCGACCACATCGTCGACATGCGGCGCTACCAGGTGATGATCGAGAGCGCGTTCCCGTCTGAGGCGGGCACGATGCTCAAGAACCTGGAGAAGAAGGGCAACCCCTGGGGCCTGGCCAAGAAGCAGCGCGTCGAGTGGACGAAGGAGGTCGACTTCGAGGTCCCGATCATCGGGAAGGACGCGGAGGACCTCTCCGAGTTCGACTACCTCTACTGGGTCGGCTGCGCCGGCGCGCTGGAGGACCGGGCCAAGAAGACCACGAAGGCCTTCGCGGAGCTGCTGAACATCGCGGGCGTCAAGTTCGCGATCATGGGCGGCGACGAGAAGTGCACCGGCGACTCGCCGCGCCGCCTGGGCAACGAGCCACTGTTCCAGCAGCTGGGCCAGGAGAACGTGGCCATGCTGAACATGGCCTTCGGGGAAGACGACGACGATCCGGCGACGAAGAAGCCGAAGTCGGCGAAGCGGATCGTCTCGACCTGCCCGCACTGCTTCAACACCATCGCGAACGAGTACCCGCAGCTCGGCGGCGAGTACGAGGTCATCCACCACACCCAGCTGCTCCAGCACCTGATCGACGAGGGCCGGCTGGTCCCGGTGACGCCGGTGGACGGCCTGGTCACCTACCACGACCCGTGCTACCTGGGCCGGCACAACAAGGTCTACACGCCGCCGCGCGAGATCATGTCGTCCGTGCCGGGGCTGCGGCAGCAGGAGATGCACCGCCACAAGGAGCGGGGCTTCTGCTGCGGCGCCGGTGGCGCGCGGATGTGGATGGAGGAGCGGATCGGCAAGCGCATCAACAACGAGCGGGTTGACGAGGCGCTGTCCCTGAACCCGGACATCGTCTCGACGGCGTGCCCGTTCTGCCTGGTGATGCTGACCGACTCGGTGAACGGCAAGAAGAACGAGGGGCAGGCGAAGGAGTCCGTCCAGGTCGTGGACGTGGCGCAGTTGCTGCTCGACTCGGTGAAGACGCCGGAGCCGGTGGTGGAGCCGGAGCCCGAGGCGGAAGCTGCGCTGGAGGCGGAAGCTGCTGCGAAGCCGGAGGCCGCGGTGGTGGCGGAAGCTGCCGCGAAGCCGGAGGCTCCGGTCAAGGCGGAGGCTCCGGTCAAGGCGGAGGCTCCGGTCAAGGCGGAGGCTCCGGTCAAGGCGGAGGCTCCGGTCAAGGCCGAGGCTGCTGCTCCGGCGGCAGCGAAGCCGGACGCTGCGGTCAAGGCCGAGGCAGCGGCGGCCCCTGCGGCGAAGCCGGCGCCCGAGGCGGAGGCCGCGGCCGGCGCCGAAGCGGCGGCGGAGCCCGCGGCCGGCGCCGAGCTCGACCCGGAGGCGAAGCCCGAGGGCGCCAAGTAGCGGTCCGGCCGGCGCCGCCCGCGCAGGCACGCTGAGCAGTACGGCAACGGCCGGTCCCCCGTGTGGGGACCGGCCGTTGCGCATGCCGTCGACTCAGGCCGCACCGCGCCCCGCGCCCCTGCGGGTTTCCCCTAAGGGATGTCACAGGTCAGCCGCAAAGCCCGCGCGTTCCGGCCGCCCGGTCACCCCGGGCCGCCGGACCAGGTACGTTCGATCACGTGGCTGGATTCAGGATCGGACGCGGCCGGGACAACAACCGCACCCCGCAACAACCCCCGCGGCAGCAGCCGTACGGTCAGCAGCAACCGCCGCCGCCGTACGGCCAGCAGCCCTACCCTCCCGCCGGGCCTCCCCCGCAACAGCAGTGGCCGCAGCAGGCCGCCGGGGGCCAGGGCGAGCCCGAGTACTTCGACCCGTACGGGCAGCAGCCGCAGGCGCAGCCCCCGTACGGCCCGGGACCGGCGTACGCGAACGACAACCCGGGGCACACCCAGGCCTTCGTGTTCGGCGAGGACCCGTACGGCCAGGGCGGCACCTACCGGGCGGGGGCTTCCACGGCCGCCCCGGCCGGGCCGCGGCTGCATTGGAAGGAACTGCTCCGCGGCATCGTGACCCGCCCCGGGCAGACCTTCCTCCAGATGCGCGACTACTCCGTCTGGGGCCCCGCCCTGACCGTGACCTTCCTCTACGGTCTGCTGGCGGTCTTCGGCCTCGACGACGCCCGCCAGGACGTGATCAACGCGACGCTCTCGAAGGCCGTGCCGATCGTCCTGTCCACGGGCGTGGCGTTCGTCATCTGCGGGCTGATCCTGGGTGCGGTCACGCACACGCTGGCCCGGCAGATGGGCGGCGACGGGTCGTGGCAGCCCACCGTGGGCCTCTCCATGCTGGCCATGTCGATCACGGACGCGCCGCGCCTGCTGTTCGCCGTGTTCCTCGGCGGGGACAACATGGTCGTACAGGTGCTGGGCTGGCTGACCTGGCTGGCAGCGGGCGCGCTCTTCACCTCGATGGTCAGCAAGTCGCACGATCTGCCGTGGCCGAAGGCGCTGGGCGCGTCCGCGATCCAGCTGATCGCACTGCTGTCGATCATCAAGCTGGGCACGCTGTAGCGCGAACGGGGAAGGGCCCGCCGTGCGGATGACCGCGCGGCGGGCCCTTCTCCGTCTCACCGGAGGTTCAGGCGTCGAGGACCTGGCCCTCCCGCTTGACGACGGGCGGCTCGACCGACCAGGGGAAGTTGATCCACTCGTCGGTCTTCTTCCACACGTACTCGCACTTCACGAGCGAGTGGGACTTCTCGTAGACCACCGCGGAGCGGACCTCGGCGACATGGCCCAGGCAGAAGTCGTGGACGAGCTTCAGCGTCTTGCCGGTGTCGGCGACGTCGTCGGCGATGAGGACCTTCTTCGCCGAGAAGTCGATCGCGTCGGGCACGGGCGCGAGCATGACCGGCATCTCCAGCGTGGTGCCGACGCCGGTGTAGAACTCCACGTTCACGAGGTGGATGTTCTTGCAGTCCAGCGCGTACGCCAGGCCGCCGGCGACGAACACGCCGCCGCGGGCGATGCTGAGGATGATGTCGGGCTCGTAGCCGTCGTCGGCGATCGTCTGCGCCAGCTCGCGCACGGCGCGGCCGAAGCCGTCGTAGGTCAGGTTCTCGCGTACTTCACTCATGCCTCGTGCCTCACCTGAGTGCGGTGGAAGTTCATGAAGGACCGCGAGGCCGTCGGGCCGCGCTGGCCCTGGTACCGCGATCCGTACCGCTCGCTCCCGTACGGGAACTCCGCGGGCGAGCTGAGCCGGAACAGGCACAGCTGCCCGATCTTCATACCGGGCCAGAGCTTGATCGGCAGGGTGGCGAGATTCGACAGCTCAAGGGTCACGTGGCCCGAGAAGCCGGGGTCGATGAAGCCGGCGGTCGAATGCGTCACCAGGCCCAGGCGGCCCAGGCTGGACTTGCCCTCCAGGCGGGAGGCGATGTCGTCGGGCAGCGAGACGACCTCGTACGTCGAGGCGAGGACGAACTCGCCCGGATGCAGGATGAAGGCCTCGTCGCCGTCGGGTTCGACCATCCGCGTCAGGTCCGACTGCTCGACCGCGGGGTCGATGTGGGCGTAGCGGTGATTCTCGAACACCCGGAAGAACCGGTCGAGACGTACATCGATGCTGGAGGGCTGCACCATCGATTCCTCGAACGGGTCGATGCGAACCCGTCCGCTGTCGATCTCGGCCCGGATGTCTTTGTCAGAGAGAAGCACGTCCCGAGGATACGCAGTGCGCGCGGGCCACCCCCAATCGAGAGCGGCGCCCCGCGCGCCTGGCCCTATCGCTGCGGTCTACCGCTTGGCGGCGCCGACGGGCACGGCGTGACGCAGCCGCGCGCACCGCGGACACCGCAGGAGCCGCCCGGGCCCGATCCGGCCGGCACCGAGATGCTGCAGCGGGAACGAGGCGGTGCTGAAAACGTGCCCTTCGGCACAACGGACGACGGTGTGCTCCATCGAGTCCCTTTCCCCAACGAGCTGTACTGCGACGAATCGCCACATTAGGGGATGATCAGGACCCACTCCAGCCGCCGCTCCGCACCCACACGGTACGCCCCAACTCCCGCCCCCACACGCCCTGGTGCACACCACACACAACGGTGACCCGGCGGCGAATACACCGGGGGTCGATCATGGGGTAGAGTGAGTGACGATACGGATCCAGGCAACTGGACTCCTATGCGGATGTAGTTTAATGGTAGAACATGAGCTTCCCAAGCTCAGAGCGCGGGTTCGATTCCCGTCATCCGCTCCACAGCAAAGCCCCAGGTCAGCGACCTGGGGCTTTTGTGTTGCCTAGACCTCTCTATCCCTCACGTGCCAGATCCGTGCCAGAAGCCTTGGCCCGCAAGGCCTGCACCCGCGCATCGATCCCGGCGGCCACCTCGCGCTGACGCTCAAGGTTGGAGTGCTGGTAGATCATGGCGGCCTTCTCCGAGGACTGGCCGGCCCGCACCATCGTGTCCTTGAGCGTGGCGCCGGACTGGGTCGAGAGGGTGTGCCCGGTGTGACGAAGGTCGTACAGCGTGAACCCCTCGGGCAGTCCCACCCTCTTCCGGGCTTTCTTCCACTTCCGTCCAAAGGTCGTCCGCCGAAAGGGGGCGCCCCGCTCCCCCACGAACAGCAGCCCGTCCGGCTTTTGCTCCGCGTACAGATACATGTGCAGCTTTAGATCACCCTTCATGAAGTCGGGCAGGACGATGAACCGCTTACCCGCCTCGGACTTGGTCTCGCCGGCCGCACGCTTGCCGGTGTTCAGCTCGGGTTCGGCAGACCGCACCCAGACGCCACAGTTGGCAAGGTCGACATCGTGCCGCCGCAAGGCTGCCTGTTCCTCGGGTCGGGCGGGACCGTAAGCGGCGATGTAGACGAGCAGCCGCCAGCGCGGGCCCAGCTCACGGGCAAGCGCATCGACCTGGTCCACGGTCGCGGTTGGTCGCTCAGCAGGCGACTCCTTGCCCGCGCCCTTGATCCGGCAGGGGTTCCGGCGGATCAACTCATCATCGGCAGCGGTCTCCATGATCGCCTTGAGCAGCCGGTACGCCTTGGCCACGGTCGTGGCCCCGGTCTCTTTGAGCCTCTCAGCCCGCCACGTCCTCACCCGGGGCGGGGTGATCTCATCGAGGTCGTACTCCTCGAAGGCCGGCAGCAGATGCAGCCGCAGAAGCCGCCGGTACAGCTCGTCGGTCGTGGCGGCGAGGCCGCGCTCATCGATCCACTGGAGTGCGTACTCCCCGAAGTTGACCGCTCCGGCGTCCGGGTCGCGCCAGTCGCCCTTGTTGATCTCGGTCTGCTTCTCGGCGAGCCAGTCATCAGCATCTCGTGAGGTCGCAAAGGTCTCGGGCGCCGGCCGCATCACCCCATCGGGTCCGGGATACCGGGCCTGGAACCGGCCAGACGGCAGCTTCCGAATGGCGCCGAACGTACGCTTCTTACCCTTGCGGTTACCCATCAGGCAGCCCTCCGGAAGCGGGAACGCTGCGGTCGACGCGGTTCGACGGTGTGGGCGGCGATGTACTCCTGCACCGCGCTCTCCGGGATCCGCACGTGGGTACCGACCTTGACGTACCGGATGCGCCGCTCGGCCACCAGGCGCCGCGGGAACCGGACGGTGGTACCGAGGAGTTCGGCGACCTGGACGACGGAGAGGTATCGATCACTCATCTCGTTCCCCCATGAGCTCTTCGCGGGCGATCTCGCGGTTCAGTTGGATGTCGCGGCGGATGTTGGCGGCGAGCCAGGATTCGCCGGGGGTGGAGCCGTGGCCGGCGTAGGCCCAGTGGGCGACGACGAGGAGGGTGGCCTCGGCGTGGTCGTCGGGGTCGGGCAGGCCGAGGGAGGCGCGATGCTGGGCGGCGCGGTAGTCGGCACGGACTTGGCGTAAGGCGCCGAGGGTGGTCGAGTAGCGGCGGGATTTCGTGGAGAAGTGCCCGCGGAACCCGAGCATGTGCGCCCAGGCCCGCAGGCGCCGGTCCGGATACGCCCGGTCGAGGTCCATGCAGGTTTCGATGAGCCGCCGGGGGTGGTCGGGCACTCCGAGAAGGACGAGTGCTTCCTTGTTGCCGACCGGATGGTCCACGGTGCCGGTGGTCTCGGCGGCTTTGGTCGCGTACTTGGCGACGTAGGAGGCGACTGCCTGCTCCGTCAGGTCCTCGCCGTTGCCGAAGGCGCCGATGGGCTGCACGTCGATCTGCTCACCCCACTGGAGCACCCAGTCGTTCTCGAATCCGTGCTCAGGGCTGGCGGGCACGACGACACGGACGCGGGCAGCTGCGGCCCGGATGGCGTTGGTGAGTAGGTCGAGGGTGGCCCACGCTGGCGGCGAGCTGTCGGGCCCCTCTGGTCCGTCGAAGCGGATCACGGCGTGGAAGTGCACGGCTCCGCGCTTCTGGTACTCAGCGACCTTGCCGAAGGAGACGCGGGACTGCTCGCGGGCGGCTTTCTGCGTGAGGCCGGCGCGGGCGGCGATCTCGCGGCGGAGGTAGATCGTGAAGTAGCGCCACAGTTCGGAGGCGTGGTTGTTCCACAGCACGGCGCCCGCGTAGTCGTACGTGGCCGCGTCGAGCGGGGTGCCTAGCTCCTCGGCGTCTTCGGGGTGCCGGACGCCGCAGCGGCAGGGGCGGATGCCGGGGCGGTTATGGACCGGTCCGAAGGACGGGGCGGTGAGGGTGGCGAAGACGCGAGGGTGATCGCGGATCGTCTCGGGGGTGCCCTTGGCCGGGTCGCCGACGAGACCGGCGCGGATCAGGTGGTAGGTGTCACCGGCGTACGTCCAGGCGCAGGCGGGGCAGCGGGAGGCCCGGCGGTTGCCGCAGGCGACGCGGAGGACCCCACCCGGCTCGGCGTCGGTCGTGTACGCGTGAAGCACGGTCCGGGTGGCTGGGTCGAGGAGCTTTGTGCCGCCGCTGAGCCGGATGGGAGCGGCGCATCCTCCGGTGCGGCGAATCTGTTCGTGTAGGCGGTCGAAGCCGGGAGCCCCGGCCACCCGAAGCAGATCGCTCAAGGTGGCCGGGTCCAGGCCCGCCGCAGTGGCGGTGTCGCTCACCCGATCACTTCCCGTGTGAGGAGCCGTGGTTGGCGTTCCAACCGGCGACCAGGGCCCCAACTTGGGCGTCTCCCTTGGCGGAGGCGGAGGCGCCGCAGTGGCAGACGGCGGAGGCAGTGGCAGGCTCGGACGGGGAAGGCTTGCTCACGCGCAGACCGGGCGCGTCATTCGAGGGCGCGAGGTTCGGCACGACGCTCACCTACCGATCCGGACGAGAACGGCGGGGACGATGCGGCCGAGGCCCTGGCAGGTCGGGCAGTCGACTCGGACGGTGTCTCGGGCCCCGTCCGGGGTCCGGGCTCCAGTGGTGATCGTGGCGGTGGCGAAGCCGTCGCAGTCGCGGCAGACGGGCTTGGCCTGGGCGTGCTGGGGCATGATGAGGCTTCCCTTTCGGGTCGGTTGGATCTGAAGGGGTTCAGGCGCCCGGGGCGGCGGAAGTTTGGCGACCGAGGCCGCTCCGGGGGCCGCTCAGCGTGTGTTGCGCCTGCCGTGGCCCTTTGCGGCGTACATCGAGGAATCCGCAGCGGACAGAGCGTCGCTGAGCACAGGGATCGGCAGGTGGTCGCGGTGGCAGTGGCCGACCGAGGCCGAGACCGGCAGGGTGCAGCCGTTGTGCGTGAGGGGCTGGCCCAGGGCGGCCCGGAGGGCGCGAAGGCCCGGGGTGCGGCCGGGGTTGGTGATGATGGCGGCGAACTCGTCTCCACCGAGACGGGCAGCGATGCCGTGGCGTCCGCACCAGTCGCTCAGCCGTTGGGCGGTGGCGGTGAGGACCGCGTCTCCGGCAGCGTGGCCGTGGGTGTCGTTGATGGCCTTGAAGTCGTCCAGGTCGACCAGGAGCACGAGCGCGGTGGGGTGCTTGGCGATGAGGCGTTCGGCGCGGGCGGTCCATCCGGCCCGGGTGTGCAGACCGGTCAGGGGGTCGCGGCGGGCGGTGGCCAGGCGGCGTAAGAGCATCCCGCCGTGCAGGGCCCAGCCCAGGGCCGGTAAGCCCGCAGCGATGACGTGCGTGTCCATCTGAGTCACCGGCCCTTCTGGAGGTCCTTGACGAGCAGGCGCAGGACCACTGCGATCACGGCGACGGAGACGCCGGTGATGGCGACGGCCAGGAGCATCGAGACGAGGACGGCGCCGACGACGAGGACGACGGCACCACCGCCGGCGGCGAGGACGACCACGCTGCCGGGGGTGAGCTGGACCGTGGTGCGGGCCAGAGCGGTAGGTGCCGCAGCCGAGTCGTGGCGGTCCCGGGTCATCGGCGAGGAGTCACGATCGGGCTCGACACGGGAGAACGGAACGGGCTGTGCCAGCGGGGTGACGATGCCGGTCGGGAGCGGGTTGACCGGGATGCGCGGTCGGAGCATGGCGGGGTCTCCCTACTTGGTGATCGGGTCGATGAGCGGGGCGAGAGAGCTGTTGGCGAGGAGGTAGCCGCCGATGAGGATCACTGCGACGAGCCACAATGGCGGGCGGATGAGCTTGTAGCCGAGGACGCCGACGACGATCAGGGCGAGCCAGAGCGGTACGTCCATGACGTGGGTCTCCTTTGTGGTCAGCGCGGGTTGCAGCGGTGGGTTCGGGCGGCGAGTTCGGCAGCGGCGCGGGTGAGGTAGTCGGCGGAGAAGTCGCAGCCGGGGGCGGTGCACACGGCGGTGTGCCGGGTGCGGCCTCGGCCGTCGTGATGGGTGCCGACTCGCACCGGGCCGATGCGGATGACGTTGTGGAAGCGGTTCGGGCGCATGGGTCTGTCTCCCTTGCTGTCACGTGAGTTGGACGGCGATGGCGTCCGCCAGCGCGGGCGGGACGCCGAGGCGGCTCCGGAGAGTCGCGGAATCGATCGGGGCCCCCGTCTGTGCGTGGTGGGCGTTTGCGATCTTCTGGGCGTGGTCGAGCAGGGCGGGCGGGACCGGCACAGCGGGCGGGAGCGGAGCGGGTTCCGGCGGTACGGACTGAGGAGCGGGCTCGGCCGGCGGCAGCTCGGGAGCCGGTTCCGGTGCGCGCTCCACGGTCACGTCCTGGACGGGCTCGGCCTGGACGGGCTCGGCCTGGAGCTGCTCCGCGGGTTCCGGTACCGGGGCCGGGGCGGGCGCGTGGGCCAGCAGGGTGCCGCCGAGGAAGGCGAGTGCGGGCCAGCCGGCGACGAGGATGCGTAGCCAGGGCGGGACGTTGTTCAGGTCGAGCAGTCCGGCGGTGGCGATGTTGGCGCCGAGCGATGCGACGAGGGCGATGGCGAACCAGAGCCATGCGTCGCGGTTCTCCGCGTCGGTGCGCATCCGGCGCCATGCGGCGACCAGCAGCAGGTCGACGCTGACCGGGTAGGCCCACGCTTTCCATCCGTCCTGTCCTGCCGCCGCTGCCAGGTCGTGGAGGTGGGCGAAGGACAGGGCACCGGCGATGACGGCCTGGATGAGCACGGCGTCGAGGCGGAGGGTGCGGGACACGGGTCACCTCCTTTCTAGGAGGCCGGAGCCGGGTGTTCTCCGACGCCAGCGGGTTCAGGGGAACGGGTTAGGCGGTGCCGGTGCCGAGGCAGTCCGGGCACAGTCCGGTCTGCGTGGCGGCGATCTCGCGGCGTTTGCGGCCGACCCGTACGGTCGTGGTGGTCTCCCCGGATCCGGCGCAGGTGCCGCAGTTCTCGGCGGCCGGGGCGAGCTTGGGCGAGCGGGCCCGCTGGGTCGGGGGCTGCTTTGCGGTGGTCACGGCTGTTCCTCCGGTTTCGGGCATGGGTCGGGTAGGGACCTGGCGCGAGACGGTCGCGCCGACCGAGGGAGGGAAGTTGCTAGTCCGTTGCCGGGATGGGCTTCGCCAGCGGAAGGGACCCGGGGGCCGGAATCACGGTGGGGATCATCGGCCGGTACGGGGCGAGACCGGGAAGGACCGGGGTCAGGTGCGCGAACTGGGCGCAGATCTCGGCGGCCTCTTCGGCGCTCAGCTCGCGGGTGCGGATACGGGACCAGCCACCGGAGGAATCGCCGGCCACGGCGACACCGGGCTTGTCGGGCGGGATCGTCGTCACGGCCACGACCGCGTCCGGGGCGATGTCGCCCAAGCCCATGTCGGCGGTCTGCTTGTCGTTGACGCGGTGGACCACGCGGCCGGTGAGTTGAGCGCGGAGCGTGGTGGCGCCCTTGCCGAGTTCGGAGCCGAAACGCTGGCCGCAGATCTCCAGGTAGATGCCGGCGGCGCGGGCCATCTGCCCGAGGCGGATCAACTGCATGACCATCCGGTCCCGGCGTTCCTCGTCCCTTTTGACGGCCACGAGGAACAACTCCGCGACCTCGTCCACGAGCAACACGATCGGCACCGGCCGGACCTCGTCGGGCAGGGCCCACAGATCGGCGGCCCCGTAGTCGCTTAGCAGGTCGAAGCGGCTTTCCATCTCATCCACGAGTGCATCCAGCAGGCCGGATGCCTCCTCCGGCGTGACGGCGAGAGCCGACAGTCGCGGCGCGTACCGGCGTTGCTCGACTCCCCGCTTGCAGTCGATCCCGACCAGGGCGACCCGCAGTCGGGCGAGCCCGGCGATCAGGTTGCGCAGGTACATCGACTTGCCTGACTGGTTGGCGCCGAGCGTCAGCGCGTGCGGGACCTTGAGGTAGTCCCGTACGAACGCGGTACCGTCCTCCCGAAGCGCGACCGGGACCACCATGTGTCCGGACGGGCGCCGGCGCGGCATCTTCACCCGGCGAAGTACGTCGTAGCCGGTCATCCGCAGCTCTACGAACCCCGGCTTGGTCTCAACCACGTGGACGGAGTGGACGCCCCAGGCGTGGCGCAGCCGCTCGGAGGCCGCGATCACGTCGGAGGGCTCCAGTCCGGCCGGCAGACGCAGTGTGACCTGCATCCCGGTCGAGGAACCCCGCACTCGCCGGACCTTGGGTGGGACGGGCTGTACATCGCTGCGGCGGGCGACGTTGCGAACCAGGAATGCCCGCAGGCGGGACGGCTGCACGGTCAGCCCACACACGTCCATCGTGGAGCGGTACGTGACCGCGAACCGAACCTGCGCCACCGGCAGCCCCACCAGCGACCAGAAGACGCGCGGTGCGCGAGCCTTCGCATACCCGAGGCCACCGCCCGCACCAGCCAGGGGGAGGCCGACCTCCCATAAGGTCGTCAGGTCGGTCATCGTCAGGCCCCGACCGTGAGGGCGACGGCACGGAATGAGATGCCGTGGCGGCTCTGGCCATTGAACGTGTTCTCCCAGTCCCGGGCCTTGAGACCGATCACCGAGACCGGCATGCCCGGCATGAGCCCCTCGGGAAGGCCGGTTTCCGGCACGGTCACCTGGTAGAGGTTGCCCTCCCCCTCGTCTGAGATCAGCAGTCCCACCGTGGACAGCGCGGCACCGGTCTCGCGGTCCATGGCGCGCTCGCCGGTCTGCTTGCTGACGAGCTTCGGGGCGGGGGCCGTGGCCACGAACACCACGGCGGTCGACGTGTCCACCTTGAACGACGGCATGGTTTCTCCTTCAAGAGATGCCAGCAGGGAGCTAGATGACCAACTTGGCTATCCCGGTTGGTCACATCTCAAAGGTACGAGAGGTGGCTAGCCATGTCAACAACCTGACTGGCATGACTGTCCTGACCTAGGCCGCTCGCCTACCATCGACCCATGACCTTCGTCCCCGAGCCCCTAGACCCAGACGACGACCGAGCGCCTTATGAGCAGGTGGCCAGCAGTCTCAGCGCTGCTATCCGAACGAGGCGCCTGGCTCCTGGTGAGAAGCTCCCCTCTCACAAAGAACTGACGGAGCTGTACGGATTCGCGCGGGCGACGATCCAGCGCGCACTGCGGGACCTCGAAGACGAGGGGCTCGTCATCTCCCGCAAGGGCAGTGGCGTGTACGTCCGGAACCGGACCGAGAGGCCAGCGGGTCTCAGGCCGTATGTCGAGCAGGCCTTCGCCAAGGATCACGTGACCATCGATTTCGCCGGATTCTCCAGCGAGACCCTGCACGGCGCGCTTCAGGAACCGCTCGACAAAATCCGGGTCGGCCGGCTCACGCCGTCAAGCATCACCGTGCGGATACTCGTCCCAGACATGTCCGTACCGCAGGCCGCGCCCGTGCGCATTGAGGACGGGGCGGACGACAAGCGGCTCCGCGACCGCATGCACGACATCATGGTCAGCTACACCCGCAGCATCAGGGACGCCATCACCGAGCTGGAGCACCTTGGCCTTGTCGCCGAGACCCGGATCAACGTCCGCGTTCACAGCGGCACGCAGTTCTTCAAGCTCTACGTGATCAACGACGAGGACGCGTTCTTCGGGTACTACCCGATCCGTCCCAACAAGGTCGTCGCCCAGGGCGAGACGATCGAGATCTATGACCTGGTGGGCAAGGACGCCACGCTCTTCCACCACTCGATCAACGACGGCGAGTCTTCCAGCGGAGCACAGCAGGTCCAGCAGGCCCGAATGTGGTTCGACAGCGTGTGGGAGACCATCGGAAGGGACTTTGACCTTGACGCACGATGACCAGCTCGCGGGGGTTCTTGCGAACGCGCGCGTCGTCTTCTTCGACTTCGACGGTCCCATGTGCGACGTATTCGCCGGGTTGCCTGCACCCAAGGTCGCCGAGCAACTCACGGCCCTGCTCTCGTCTCAGGATGAAGCCGCGGGCGCCAAGGCCGCTGAGACCGACGATCCGATCGAGGTCTTGCGCATCGCCCACGAAACGGACGCCATCATCGGGCAGGAAATAGAGCGCGCGCTGACGGAAGCCGAGGTCGAGGCCGTTGCAGTGGCCGGCCCGCCGACTCCGGGAGCGGTAGAAGCCCTTCAGGCGGCGCGGTCTTCCGGACGGATCGTGGTGGTGGTGAGCAACAACTCTGCCGACTGCGTCGGGCGCTTCGTGGAGGCGCACGGCCTGGGTGAGTACGTCACAGGAATCGTCGGCCGACCCTCCGGGCAGCCCCACCTGATGAAGCCGAACCCGTACCCGCTCATCACGGCGGCCGAGCAAGCGCACATGGACGTCACGCACTGCACGCTGATCGGGGACTCGCTCACGGACATTCAGGCCGCTCAAGCAGCCGGTACGACGGTCATCGGCTACGCCAACAAGCCCCACAAGGCGGCCCTGTTCGCTGAAGCGGGAGCCGACACCGTTACGGATGACATGCAGGCCATCGCCGAGGCGCTCATCACGGCGTAGCCGGAGGAGCAGCGTGGACCTGTTACAGGTTTCTCTACCTCATCAAGCACCCGGCTGCGCTCCGCTCCGCCGGGCGGGCTTCCCGGCTCCGCTCCGCGCGACGCTCCTGCCTTCGGCCCGCTCCGCGCGCGCTGCGCCGACGCCCGCCCCTGCAAGGCGGGATAGGCCCAAGGGCATGAGGCAGTCCCCTACGGGCCCGCGGTGCCATCACTCACCGACATGCCTCCGGCGGGGGCCTCAGGCTCCGGGATGGCGGGGGCGCCATTGGCGGGTGCCGGCCCGTGGGGGTTGAGGCGGGAACTCCCATCCCATCCGCCATCGGCCCAGGACAAGCCGAGCAGACACGGCACCGGGCGTCCAGGTCGTTCGTCCAGTTGGGCGCTCCACCTGGACGCCCGGCACCGCGTCCGCTCCACGTGCGTGTGGGCCGACGGCAGACGGGATGGGAGCGCGGGTGAGTAGCGGGTTGCGCTCGCTGAGCGCCAGAAGGCACAAGATTCCTGCGCCCCGATGAACGTGGATGCCATAATCCACATGTGATGCCGCTAACAGCTGCCAGCCAGTCAGGTTCCCTGCCCGCGGCAGCGGTAGTTGCCGCCTGTGCCCTTGTTTTTACTGTCAGCTCCTTCTGGTGGCTTAACGCCAGGCAGGGAAAACTTCGCTCTTACCCGCCCCACACCTTTGCAGCTGCTGCCACTCTACAAAAGACCCTCATCAGGATCCCGCTCATCCTGTTCAATACAGGCCCCAAGCCGATCGTGATCTTGGATATGCGCCTTGAAGTTTCGGGAGCATCCGCGGCCGCCACCCTTTCGTGGCACAGTACGCGGGATCGCCTTAGACCAGAGAGTGAAGATGGGCTTCGGTTGCCCTCAGTATTCTCAGTAGACGGCAGGACCGCCGAGCAAGTATTTGTGGAATTTTCATCCCCCTTCCCGGGGTTTATTCCGGAGCCCCGCGAATATAGGGCTGAGCTTAAATGTAAATTTGGCCATCGTAGAAAATGGGTCACCGTACTTACATTCCCTCTCCATCTTGAGAACATTGCATCTCCGGGGAGCTATATCGCCTATAGCAATGAGCCCGACACGATCGAGGAAAGTAAACGCATCCCAGCGAAAGAAGAGCTGGCCAGACTGTCCTCAGAGGCAGAGTCTCGCCGACGCTAATCATAAGATATCCCCACAAGTCAGAGGGTGAGAAAATGCCGATTCCTGCACTGCCTCGATTTCTCTACCTGGATGAAAAGTCTCTAAATGAGTACCTCTCGGTCGTAGAGGAAGGCATTTCCGATGAATCTCGGCATCGAACCCAGGATGGCGCAGGGGTGCCCGCCGAGGGTCTGGGGTTCGCGGCGGGAGAGGCCGGTTCTAGTGAGCGGGAACGCGTGATCAGAGAGACTGCAAGTCAGCGCTTCATTCGACTTGTCTCGGCACTCGCTTCTGACGCCGGTCGATGGAACTACCGTGACATTGACAGCTTGCAAGCGGAATTTGAGCAGGTGGGAATTATGGACTTCCTTCACGGTCAATTCGAAGTCGAGGTCCCCCCTATGGTCCAGCTCATGAGTCAGCCGGAGCAACTGAGCGACATGCTGGATCTGCTGGAAGCCTTCCGTCCAATGGCTTCACTAATGGGTCAAGATGTGCACGGGATGCCCGGGCAAGAAGAGACCGCGGCGATGCGAGGATTCGCCAAGGCCATGAAGTCGGACATCGTTATCGTCGGAGATCAAGAAGAGGGCGGGCCGAAAGTCACGGGAAAGTTGACGAAGGAATACGTCAAAGATTCCATCGAGGGTGAAGTTTTCATTCTGGGGAAAGTTGCCAAGAAATGGAAAGAGGGGGAAAGTCATCCCCTGATGGCTCTTCCTGGCGCATCGCTGATGAGCCGTGAGCAGCGTAGGCAGGCCGCGCGAAAGCCTCAAAAGAGCGATGCGGAAACGGTGACGGGGCCAGCACTCACTCTGGACATTCTCGCAATCTACCGGTGAGACGTTGCCTGCTCGCATCGCTTGGCGACAAAGGGACGCCGGCAGACAGGGTGGGTCCAGTCAGTCTCAACGCTCCCAGTTGTTTCGGAGTGTACGGATCGGCATACAGCAGCGCAGTACAGCAACCCCGCGGCCGCACCCGCCTGCAACCGCCTTGCAGGAGGCGCGTCATGGCCGGTATGACCGTCGCTGAGCGGTCTGGCTAGAGCTACGGACCAGAAGGTCACCAACAGCAGGACCCTTGACCAGCGTTTCGGTCAAGGGTCCTGCCGCTGCTGTGACGGACGCACGCCCGGAGAGTGCCTACTCCTCCGCGTCGCCCCCGTCGCCTCCCCTACGGTGGGAGGGCATGACCGCGACGACCGCGGCGGCGACTCCCAAGGCCGTGCCGGCGGCCGGCGCGATCAAGGCGAGTCCGAACGCGACGGTCCCGGCCGCGGCGAGCGCCACCATCTTGCGGGTGGGGCGGCGGCGCCGCTCGCCTTCCGACTGGGTTCGTCGTACTTTCATGGGGACGCCTCCTGGAGTGATGGACGAGGTGTTTCAAGGCGGCCCCCGCTGCAACGGGTGGCCGCCTGCTCCATATGCAGGGGCCGTGGCCGCGTTCTCGATCTAGGCCGTCAAGTGCCCCGCGAGGCCTTAGACGGCAGCCAACAGACTGCTTCGTGCTTGCGGCTGGCCCCCGAACCGCCCTCCCCCCACACCTCCCGGCGAGCCATGTCCGATTTGGATGCGATTTTTACGGGTAGGATTCGCGCATCTGATTCCTGTACCGCGTGAGCAGAGTACACTACGACAAGGCTTAGTAGGGAAGCCATAGACGAAGGCAATAGATGAGGAGAGCTACACATGAAGGAGGTAAACGTCGCGGACCCAGCAAGCTCGATGGCATGGGAGCTCAAACCCGGCGACACGATCGAGCGCAAGCGACTGCACGCCGAGTACGGCGGACGCACGCAGGGGGGCATCGGCCCATCAGCGAAGACGCCGAACGTCATGGTCTTCACGGACCCGATCGCCGGCGAGAAGCACGGCTACTACGACGGCTGGATGCCGGACGGGCTGTTCCACTACAGCGGCGAGGGGCAGTACGGCGACCAGCGGATGCTGTCCGGCAACGCCAGCATCCTGAACCACCGAGCAGAAGGCCGCGCGCTGCGTGTCTTCCAAGGGGCCCGCGGGTTTGTCACCTACCTCGGCGAGTTCGAGGTCGACGGCTGGTATGAGGCCGATGCTCCGGAGACCGGCGACGGGCCCCTCCGCAAAGTGATCGTCTTCAAGCTGCGACCCGTGGACACCACCGCACAGGAGTCGGAAACGAAGCTCGGTCGGGTGCTACGCAGCCAGCCAGAGCCGGTCCTGCACGTAGATATTGAGCAGCAGGACACCGAGACGGCCTTCGTCAACCCGAGCCGCGAACCCTACGAAGCAGAGCGGCGGGAAGCGAAGCTCGTCCTCCAGTTCAGCGACTACCTCAGGTCGAAGGGGCAGCGGGTTCATCGGCACCGGATCCTGCCTGACGGAGAGACCCGCCCCTTGCTGACCGACCTCTACGCGCCGGAACTCGGCTTGCTCGTTGAGGCGAAGGGGAGCGTCACACGCGAGAACGTGCGCATGGCCATCGGACAGCTGGCTGACTACAGCCGCTTCGTACGGCCGGCCACGTGCGCGATCCTCCTACCCTCCGAGCCACGCAAGGACCTGATCGACCTCGCGACAAGCCAAGAGTGCGTGGTGCTCTGGCCCGCCGGTAAGTCGTTCGAAGGCAGCAGCCCAGACGTGCTGCCTAAGTAGAGCGCCTCCGGCTGCCTCGTCCGCGGAATGCTGCATCACTCAGTGATGAAGCATTATTAATGTTGGCGTCCCTCAGGAACCGGCCCAACGCGGCGGCCGGAGGTGCTCAACGTGCCAGACGCATGCCAGATGGGGCGGTAAGCCGCGGGCAACACCGGGCACGCGATAGCGCGAAGACGCTGTCGCCGAGGGCCGTTTGCACTGGTCACAGGGCTTACCGGGTCTTCGGGATCGGTGATTCCCAAGCTCAGAGCGCGGGTTCGATTCCCGTCATCCGCTCCATAACTGAGCCCCAGGTCACTGACTTGGGGCTTGTTTGTTGTCTGGATCTCTCAGCCCTTCACGCGATGGTGGCGATAACGAGAGGACGGTCGCTTCGTAGCGGACGGCACGGCCGTCAGACTCGGGTCGGCATCACCGACGGACACCTGCCGGATCAGCCACTTCTCCGTCTGCCCGGGACGCGGCGCCTGAGCCGGGCCCGAACCCCCTGACGATCAGCCACCCGGCCAGCCCCAGCTCCCAGGCGAACACCGGGAGCGCGGCAGCCGCCCCCGTCACGGAGAGCTGCGCGTAGGCCCCGAACATCACGGCGACGGCCGAGGCGCAGATCAGTGGTCCGCCGACCAGCCCGAGCACGGCGATGAAGCGCGGTACGAGCCGTGCGCGGTACCCCAGGTACGCGAGCAGGACGGTGTTCAGGCCGAGGGCGATGTTGGGCCCGAGGAGGAACGCCCAGTCGTGCAGGGCCACCAGCGCGGCATCGGCGCCGTCCGCCGCCCCCGCGTCCCGCCGCAGGGTGACGAGCGCCAGGACCGCGACGATCCCGAGGGCGATGACGGCCGCCTCCAGCAGCCGCCCGAAGGCGTACCCGAGCGCGAGCCCCTCACCGTGGCGCCGCAGGACGGGGAACAGCGCAGCCCCGGTACCGGCCACCGCCACCACCAGCACCACCTCGCAGAGCACCCCGAGCAGCGCCCGCGTGTCGGCGCCCTGCGCGAGCCGGCCGTCCGCGGCCCCCAGGAGGGGGCGGTACAGGATCGCCCCGGCTATCGCGGCGGCCTCGGTCAGCAGGAACAGCGACCCCGCGGCCACCGCGGTTCTCCGGTCAGGACTCATCTTCTCTGTACCCCTCACTCGGTGGTGGTGTACGCCGTACACCTCGCAAGGATCGTAGGTGTACGGCGTACACTCGTCAAGGAGAGGGCTGTCGATGAGGGAAGGGGCCGAACCGGAATGACCCGGCAGGAAGCCACGCGCACGCAACGGATCCCCCTGAACAGGGACCGCGTCCTGCGCGCCGCCGTCGCGCTCGCCGACACCACGGGCATCGACGCGCTCAGCATGCGCAGGCTCGCGCAGGAGCTGGACGTCGTACCGATGGCCCTCTACAAGCACGTGGCCAACAAGGAGGAGCTGCTCGACGGCATGGCCGACGCCGTCGTCAGCGAGATCGATCCGCCGGCCGCGGGCCGCGACTGGCAGCGTGTGGTCCGCGGGAGGATCCTTTCGGCCCGGCGGGTCCTGCTGCGCCACCCCTGGGCGGTCCGGGTCATCGAGTCGCGGACCGGCCCCACCCCGGCCGTGCTTGCGTACCTGGACTCGATAGCCGGGAGCTTCCGGGACGGCGGCCTCTCCGCCGACCTCACGCACCACGTCATGCACGCGATGGGCAGCCGCCTCCTGGGCTTCAGCCAGGAACTGTTCGACACCTCGGGCCCCTCCGGCCCGCCGGACCCCGGACTGGCGGCTCGCTACCCGAACATCGCGGAACTGGCCGCGACGGCCGCACACGACGGAGGCTCCACGGTCGGTGGCGGCTGCGACGACCAGTTCGAGTTCGAATTCGCCCTGGACCTCCTCCTGGACGGCTTCGAACACCTCCGCCGCCAGGGCTGGACGTCCGCGCGGAAGGCGTAGCGGGTGCGGGGCGGGTGCCCGGTGGCGTGGCCTTCACGATCCCCGCCGTCCACCCGGACGAATGGCTGTGAACAGCATTTTCACCACACGCCCTTAAAGAGCCTTTTGTCCCAGCAGGGTTGTTTGGTATCTCGGCCTGACTTCGGATTGGGTGATCACCCGTGTGAGGATCGTGCTGTATGCGCCTCGCGCGTGACGGCGCAAGGTCGAGTGGGGGTCCTGGAGTGTTCTCGGGGAGAACAGCGCGGCTGGTGGTCAGCAACGATGGCGAGGAGCTGCTGGAGCTGACCGTGGAGCCCTGGGCGGACATCCACCGGCTTCTGCCGAAGGGGACTTGCATTGTTGTCACCCACTCGTCCGCAGGAGACGGCACTTGGGGTGGGACGTCGTATGGTGACGAGCCGTTCGAGGTCGGACATCGGCCCGATTCGGTCACTGTGTGGGCCAACGGCGACTGTTTCCACCTCAGAGACAGGGAGGGCAACCCGATCTACGAGAACGCCTACGGGGGCGGGTGCCCTGCCCAGAACCCGGCCACCTGAAGGAGTTTTGACCTGGTGGATTTGCGGTTCACGGTGCTTCGCGAGTCGAACGCGGTGCTGCGTTGTCATGTGCTCGGGCGTCGCGCCAGTTCGGAGTCGACTCTCGTGCAAGCCTGCGGCTCATGAGGTCGATCATCGCGAGGCGGATCAGCGCTTCGGAGCGGTGTGGGTGGGTTTCGTAGTCGCGGGTGAGGCGGCGGTGGTTCATGAGCCAGCCGAAGGCCCGCTCGACGACACATCGCCGGGGGATGACCTCGAAGCCTTTCTGGCTCGGGTCGCGGCGGGTGACCTCGACGTCGATGCCGAAGCTGGCGCCGTGGTCGATGGCGAAGACGAGCCCGCGGCATCCCGGCGGGTATCTACACCACCCGCGCGATGCCCGCCGGTCTTGGCACGAAGCTGATGCCGAAGGTGCAACAAGCTGACACCGATCTTCGTGGGAAGCGGCATCCGCCGCTGACAAGGTTGTTCTCACCGGCAAACAGCCGGACGAACACCACCGCTCTTCGATCCCACGGAGATACCCATGAGCGTCAAGAAGATCGCCGCAGCACTGGTGCCGACCACGGCTCTCCTGGTCCTGCTGGTACCGGCCGAGGCTTCGGCGGCCACCCCCCGCCCGGCCGCACCGGAAAAGATCTGTTCGATGCCGCTTCCCCTGCCCCTGCCCGACCTCGGGGCGCAGACCGCGCACCGGCCGGCATTGCAGCTGATCGCGAAGCTGGCCTGCGTCAACGGCTGGCAGTGAGAGCGCGATGAGCGAACGGCAACCGCACGAGGTGGCATTGGTCAGGGCCGACCCGGGAGCCGCGCCGGAGGAGACCGCCGTCATCCGGCTCGTCGGCCTGCTGCCAGCGGACTGGACGAGCACGCAGCAGGTGAGAGCGGGCCGGATCAGGATGCTGGTTCGTACGACGGGCGCCCCGGGGGAAAACGCGGCAGATGCGGTCCGGACGTGGCTGGTGGGGGCGCTCGCAGACAACTCGCTGCGTGGCTGGTGCGCGGAGGGACCGTAGTCCGCCGGGAAGACCGCGACTAGATCCAGCCCCGCTCCCTCGCGAGCAACGCGGCATGAGGACGGCTGCTGGCATCCAGGATGCGCAGCACATCGGCGACGTGACGGCGGTAGGTACGGACAGAGATGTCAAGGTTCCGGGCCCCCGTCTCGTCCTTGCCCACCCGGCACATCTCCTCCAGTACCCGTCTTTCGATCTCCGAGAGCACATCCACCGACTCGGATCCGGCATCGATCAGCAAGGACAGATCGACGGATTCGTCCCAGATCTTCTCGAAGAGCGCCAGGATGTTGGACACCAGACCGGCCTGCTGGGTGACCAGCGCGCCGCGTGAGGTGTCCGCCGGGTCGACGGGAACCAGAGCGGTCTGCCGGTCGTAGACGAGAATCCGCTCCGAGAGATCCTCGGCGACCCTGATCGACGCACCCTGGGAGATGAGTTCACGCAGATAGGCGATGGTCGCCGGGTGGTCCAGGACCTCCTTGCGGACGACGTTGCAAATACGGAGGCCGCGGCGCAGACAGCGGGAGTCGAGCGGTCGGGAATGGATGATGTTGTCGGCCGTCAGCGCCGTATAGGGCTCCACCGAGAGGATCTCCTCGCGGGCGAAGAAGGCCAGGTCGTCGATGCGGTTGCGGATCTGGGCCAACACCTCCAGCCGCTCCACTCCGTGAGACATAGGGGACTTGCCGCCCTGCTCGGCCTTCAGGTCCGCTATCAGGTGGCGGGACTGGGTGACCTGCTGCAGCTGTTCATGCAGGTCCCGCAGCCGGAGATCGGTGAGCCGGCCCACGGCGACCTCCGGGTCGGTGGCGCCGAACGCCCACTGATCAGCGTGCAGCAGGCCGAGTTGGGACAGCCTGGCCTGGGCGGCCTCGACCTCTTCCCGGGGGGCGTGCAGGAGGACGTGGATGTCCTCACCCAGCGTTCCCGGGTTGCGCAGGAAGTGGCGGTAGACCCGCTCCTCCGTGACGGTGAGTCCGAGTATGAGCAGGCTGGTGCCGTTCAAGTTGCCCCCGCAGGCCTTCCGATGCATAACCGCACGCCATGAGTCAGACGGCGTGCAGTCTTACGTACTGGAACGAAGGGTAATGCCCAGGTAAAGAACCAGGTCCGGCGTAACCGCTGAAAGTGATATGAATCATGAACCTTCAACGGGGGAAGTTGTTTTGAAGACATTGGCTGAAAATGACCTGATGGATTTCTCCGCGCTCACCGGCCGCGAGGTGGAGGTGCTCCTGCTGCTGGCGTCAGGGGAGCAGAACCGCCGCCTTGCCCGGCACCTCGGCATCGCGGAACGCACGATACGGGCGCACACCGCCAGCATCGTGCGCAAGCTTCACCTCAAGTCGAGGTTCGAGGCCGCGATCGTCTCCCACCTCTACGCGGACGACATCAAGGGCCTCGACATGGCACCCCGCAGTGCCGCCTGACATCCATGAGAGCCCCACCGGCCTTGCCGGTGGGGCTCGTGGGGCTCTCTTGTATGCGGACCGTGCGGACACGCCTGGCTGTAGCCGGCGATCCGTCGGAGCCTCTTGATGTCCACGAGGACCAGTTCGCCAGGGCGGGCACTTAGGGGGTCGCGATGCCCACAGCGTCGACGATCACCATCCACATGGGCTGGCCGCCTGTACCGAAGGCCGAGGCCAGGGCGTATCCGATGGAAGCGTCCACCGGCCGGATGTCGGCGCCCTCCTTCCATTCGGCGAGGACCATCTCGTCGCCGTCGCAGGAGAAATTACCGATGTGCACGCCGTCGCGGGTAAGCCGGCTGCTGGGGACGGAGTCCGGAACCAGTCGGTAGTCCGCTCCCTGGTACTCCACGTCCACACGGTACGAGCGCCTGCTCAGGCCGCCCTTCGCCGGCTTCAACCCAACTTCCACGCCGTCGATCCTCATGGTGAGGTGGGCCGGGTCACGGGTGCCTATGGCGGTTTGCGGATCCACCTCCGACTCGGGGTCGCGCTCCAGGGTCACGCGGGGAATCCCCTCGCCTTCGACCTCAAGACTGTTCTGGCCGTCCTGCCGGACGGTGATCTCGCCGAAGCGCGTGTCCTCGATGGTGTTTCGGTCTGAGTCGTTCATGAGTCAAGTCCTTCAGTGCGGTCAGGACCGGCGGTTCATCACGGATGAACCGCCGGGGCAGAATTTCTGTGAGGGCTGCGGGGGTTTCTCAGCGGGCGGAGGCCAGTTGGGTCGCGGCCAGCTCGCGATAGAGTTCGTTCCTCTCCAGCAGCTCCCGGTGCGGACCGTGGTCGCCCACCCGGCCGTCGTCGAAGAGGATCAGCTGGTCGGCGGACGTCACGGTGGAGAGCCGGTGCGCGATCAGCAGGACCGTGCAGTTCTCGGCCGCCTGCTCGACGGTCTTGCGCATCGCCAGCTCGCTGAGGCCGTCGAGGTGTGCCGTGACCTCGTCCAGCAGCAGCACCTGCGGTTCCCGGAGCAACGCCCGTGCGATGGCCAACCGTTGGCGCTCGCCGCCGGATAGGGCGACACCGCGCGAGCCCACTTCGGTGTCGAGCCCGTCCGGGAGTCCCGCGACGAACTCGTCGAGCAGGGTCTTGCGCAGCACCTCGGCCACGGCCTCGTCGGTGGCGTCGGGCGCCGAGTAGAGAAGATTCTCGCGGAGGGTTCCCGCGAGAATCGGGGAATCCTGTTCGACGTAGGCGATACGGCGCCGGAGGTCGGCCCGGCTCAGGGAGCGGATGTCGGTCCCGTCGAGACGGATGCTGCCGCCGTCCATGTCGTAGAAGCGCTGGATCAGAGAGAACACCGTGGTCTTTCCCGATCCGGAGGAACCGACGATCGCGGTGACTGCGCCGGCCGGCGCGGTGAAACTGGTCCCCTTCAGGGTAGGCGTACGGCCCTGGTAAGCGAACTCCAGGTTGTCCACCACGACTTCCGGCGGCGGACCGGTGGGGCGGGCCGGCGTCACGTCCACGTCGTCCTCGGTCTCCATCTGCCGGACCTCCTCGATGCGGGCGAGTGCGCCGAGGCCCTGCTGGAGGGCGGTGGTCCCGGAGACCAGCGAGAGGATGGGACCGCCCAGGTTGAACAGGTAGAGCAGGAAGCCGATCAGCGCAGCGAGGTTCAGAGCGCCCGTGGCGACCAGCGCCCCGCCGAACCCGATCACCGCGAGGAAGGACGCCTGGACGACCAGCCCGGCGAGCACCGCGATCATCGCCTGGTAGCGGGCACCCGCCAGGCCGGCGCGGTACGCCTGCTCGGCGGCGGCGCCGGCGCGTTCGGTCTCCTTGGCCTCGCCGCCGTTCGCCTTGACCGTACGGGCGGCGCCGAGTGCGCGGTCCAGGGCGGCGCCGATCTCACCGACGGACTCCTGCGCCTGGGTGGTGACCTTGCGGATCCGCGGCAGGACCACGCCCATGGCGACGCCGACCACCAGCAGGACCACCGAGGTGATGCCGAGCAGGGGCAGGCTGGTGACGCCCATCAGCACGACGGTGGCCAGGAGGTGGATCGAGCCGTCGACGATCTGGATGAGTCCGCCGGTCGCGGCATGCTGCACCAGGGTGCTGTCGGACGTCACCCGGGTGGTCAGGCCGCCCGGTTCGATGCGGTCCAGCTCGCTGGTGCGCAGCCGGATCAGCCGGGCGATGAGTCCGCGGCGTACGTGGAGGACCACGCGCTCGGCCGTGCGCTCGCTCAGCCATGCCTGCCCCCACATGAGGGCTATGGACGTGAGGAGCAGGCCTACCAGCAGCAGGAGTTGGTCGCGCAGGCCGTCCCCGGTCATCAGATCGGTCAGGACCGACTGGACGACCATCGGCTGGGCGAGACCGGCGGCGCTGCCGAGCAAGGTCAGCAGCAGCACCAGCAGAAGAACACCGCGGTGCGGCCGCGCGTATGAGAGCAGCGCGCGCAGCGCGGGCCGCTCAGCCTTGGGCTGTTCTACGTCAGAAGTGTTCACACACGTATTTCTAATCCTCTTCCCGCATGGGCGGAATTGGCACTTGCGGCAATGCCATTGCCTGGAGCGGAGTTGGCGGTCTGGGCAATGCCGCATGTGGCAATGGTGCGGTCCCCCGGCGGAAGGTCACTATCGATCTGTCCCCGGCGGACACCGGCCGCCAGACCGGCGGCCCGGGCATTTCATCCGCGCAAGCTGAAGGAGCTTCCCATGCAGAACGTCAACGAGAAGGACCTGTTCGACGGCTACACCGCCTACACCTCGGCGGAGGAGCTCGGCCTGCACGACGGCAACGCCGCCGCTCCGGCCTTCAGCCCCACCATCCCGTGGGCGATCCAGGCCGGCATCATCTCCGCCCGCTCCTCGCAGGCCTGCGCCGCCGCCCTCGGCTCGCTCGCCGCTCGGACCGTCGAGAGCAAGTGCTGATCACCCCGTGACCATCGGGGACCGGCCGGCCCAGGACGCACGGCGTCCACGGTGGCCGGCCGGCCCCGGCACGGACTCGGCACAGCACCACAGCACCACCGGCCGCCTCGGCTATACCGCATTCACCAAGCGAAGTAGGGATCACCATGCAGAACGTCAACGAGAAGGACCTGTTCGACGGCTACACCGCCTACACCTCGGCGGAGGAGCTCGGCCTGCACGACGGCAACGCCGCCGCTCCGGCCTTCAGCCCCACCATCCCGTGGGCGATCCAGGCCGGCATCATTTCCGCCCGCTCCTCGCAGGCCTGCGCCGCCGCCCTCGGCTCGCTCGCCGCTCGGACCGTCGAGAGCAAGTGCTGATCACCCCGTGACCATCGGGGACCGGCCGGCCCAGGACGCACGGCGTCCACGGTGCCCGGCCGGCCCCCGGGCATCGCGTGGATCCCGCATCCGTCCGCACCAGAAACACCCGAGAGGAGGAGTCATGGACGTTCCGGCCAACGGATTCAGGCGGGTGCTCGTCGTCGGAACCGGGGCACTCGGGGTGGCTTTCCTGCCCTTCTGGATCAACTGGTTGAGGAATTCGCTCCCCCAGACGGAGATACGCGTCGCGCTGACCCGCTCAGCCCTGCGGTTCGTCTCCGCGGACGCGGTCGCCGTGCTTTCCGGCAAGGAGGTCTTCATCGACGACTGGAGTGAATTCTCCGGAGTCGACGTGCCGCATGTCGAGCTGGCGCGATGGGCCGATCTCGTCCTGGTACACCCGGCCACGCTGCATTTCGTCGGCCGGTACGCCCTCGGCATCACCGATACTCCTCTACTGCTCGCCCTCCAGTCCACCGCGGCCGTCGTGGGCGTCGCCCCCTCCCTGCCGCCCGCGGCCCACAGGGGTCCCGTCGTACAGGGGCACCTGGACGTACTGCGGGCTCGGCCAGGCGTGGTCGTCGCGCCGACGATCCCCTCCGTCAGCGCGAGTACCGGAGAGCTGGAGGACGGCGGCTCCGCGCCGCTCAACGAGCTGTACGACCTCTGCGTCGCCCACTTCACCGGCAGGAAGGGTGCCAAGCCATGACCGCGGGCACCCCGCCGGTCCCGATTCCCGCGGACCTGCACCGCCTTGAGCTGGTCAGGGAGTACGGGACGGGACTGCAGACCACCCGCGTCCACCGAGCGCAGGACGGCGGATTCCTCTGGTGGCAGGGGCCCGGCGCGCAGGTCGAGCGCCCGCTCACCGCGCCCGCGGCCCACCTGGTCCCCCATCTGTCCGCGGAGACCGGCGCCGCGCTGCTGACCGTCCCGGAGCAGGCCGGTGACGGCCTCCTGCACCGGGTGGCCGGAACGGCCTCCGCCGCCGCCTGGCTAAGGGACTTCCGTCCCCAGGCCCGTGCGCTCGTGGCCCACTCGCTGGCTTCGGCGGCACACGCCCTGCGCGCGCTGCACGCGGTACCCGTACCCGACGAGGTCCCGCTCGGTGCCCCGCCGGGACTGACGCGGCTGCGTGCCTGGGCGTACGGGAGCAGTGAGCTGAAGGACCGGACCCTCGCGATCTGGGGCGAGGGCCGGATGGACCGGCTGCTCGGCTGGGCCACCGACCTCGCGCCGGGCACCGCCCGGGGAGCACCCGGGCCCCGCACCCGGTCGCTGGTCCACGGCTGGGCCTCGCTCGGCGCCCTGATACCGCCCCTGAGCCGGGGCAGGGTGGCGCTGCTGACCGGGGAGGACCTCGCCGCCGGATGCCCCGAGCTGGACCTGGGTTGGCTGCTCGGCGAGCTCGTCGAGCTGGCCTGGGCGGCGCCGCCGCACGACTCCACGGATCTGCGGCGGGTGCTGCTGGAGGCCTACGGGCCCGGCCCGGACCCGGTGCTCATCGGACGGTCCGCCGTCCTCCGGGTCGTCACACACATGCAGGACTTCGCCGTCTACCGGGGGTGGGACGACGAACTCCTGGGCTACATCGCCTTTACCGCCGAGTTGATCGACGAGGAGGGCCGCGGAGCGGTCCCCCAGGGAGTGTCATGACTACAGCGACCTCGACCGAGCAGCAGCCCGCGCTGCTGCGGTACCAGCCCACCGAACTGGACTCCGCTCCCGAGGTGACCGAGCTGCTGCAACAGCTCGGTCTCGGCAGCTTCGTACCGGACGGACTCACCGCGTTCGGCGGGCGCAATGACAACTGGGCGGGTACGACGACCAGCGGCGACCAGGTCTTCGTGAAGACCGTCGTCCGCGCGCCCGACGGCAGCAGCCGCGAGCTCGACCGCACGCTGGCGTACGAGGATCTCGTCGGGCGGCTTCCCGCGGACTCCGCGCTCCGCTCCCCCGCCCACCTCGGCACGCACCGGGCGGCCGCACTGAGCGCCTACCGGCTGCTGTCCGGCGCCCGCTCCGGGTCCGAAGTCGCCCTGGACGGTGACTTCGACGAGGCGCTGTGCCGTGCGGCGGGCCGTGCCGTGGCCACCTTGCACGGGCTGGACACGAGCGGCACCGACGTCGATGCCGGCGAGGCGCCGCTGCCGCCGCTGGGCTGGCTGGAGGCCTTCCCGTGGAGCGCGGTCCAGGAACGCAGCATGGCGCAGATCGCCGCCTGGAAGCTGGTCCAGGACGACGCCGAGGTCGTCTCCGCGCTGCGGCTGCTGCGCGACCGGGAGAAGGCCGCGCCGCGCACCCCCGCCCACTGCGATCTGCGCTTCGACCAGTTCATCCACCACGAGGGAACGCTCTACCTCTGCGACTGGGAGGAGTTCAGGATCGCCGACCCGGCGCGCGACGTCGGCGCCTTCATCGGCGAATGGCTCTTCCAGGCGACGTACTCCGTGTTCGCCCCGACCGGTGACCCGGGCGCGCCCGCGCTGGGCTTGGACCTCACCCACGAGGAGATCGTCGAGCGCGGCTCGGCCAGTCTGCGCCGCCACATCCCCCGCGTCGCCGCCTTCTGGCAGGGCTATCTCGAATGCCGCGTACCCGACGCGGGCCTGGCCGAGCGGGCCGTCGGCTTCGCGGGCTGGCACATGTACGACCGGCTGATCGCCACGGCCCAGGCCCACGCCATCCTCAATCCCGTCGCCCGTGCGGCGGCCGGCATCGGACGCGTACTGCTGCTCAACCCATCCGGAGCCGTCTCCACGCTGCGGCTCGAAGCGCCTTCCGGGAGCTCCTGATGACCCTCACCGACACACTGATCCTGGCCCCGAGGCTGGCGTCCGCCCTCGACCTGGTCTCCGTACGGGGCGACGCCCTCCAGGCCACTGTCGACGGGCGCGAGATCACCGCGGACAGCCCCCGTGACCTGCGCGGGCGCCTCACCAACGCGTTGTACGAGGAGTTCCACGCGGGGAACGGCGCTCAGCGGCGGGACCCCTCCGGCGCGCCCCGGCGCAGTCTGCGCGACGTACATCTGGAGGAGCGGCTGGCGGCGGGCGTCCCACACGCCTGGACACCCACGCCGGGCCGGCTGATCGAGGTACTGCACCGGCCCGGCGGCGACCAGCTCGTCGTACGCCTGCCGGACATCACCGTCCGGGTGCCCGCCGACCGGCTCCTCGACCCCGGGGCGCGACTCCGGCCGGGGGACATCGTGGAACTGGCACTGGAGGCGGCGCGGCCCGCCCTGTCACCCGGTTTCTTCTACGTCATGGGGTCGCGCCCGCTGCCCCGCCCGGCGGGGGCCATCCGCCGGCTCTTCCTGCACGCCCTGGACGCGGACGGCGCGGCGGCATTGTGGGCGGCCGCCCTGGCGGCCCTGGAGCGGATCGGCGCGCTGTACCACGCGAAGGCCCTGTCCGACCCGGACGACTTCCCGCGCCGGGACGGCCTGGTCGTCTATCTTCACGGCGATCACGAGCCGGGTGAGCGCGCCGTGGTCGAGGCGGTGCGGGGCCTGTCCGGGACGGGTGCGGACACCTCGCTGTTCACCGAGCGCCTCGCGCCGGGCGTGGCGGCCGCTTGGGATCCGCAGGACCCGCGGCCGGGCCAGAGCAGCATGAGCTTCGGGCAGCACCGCAGCTTCGCGCTGGCCACGGCCCTGGTCGACCACGCGTCGGCGGCCGGCGGATGGCAGGCGGGCTCGCCGAGGGGCCCCCTGGAAGAGCACATCGCCCGGGAATTCCGGGCGGCGGGGATCGACCCGCTGCACCCCGAGAACAACATCTCCACGACGGAGGGGAACTGACATGAGCGACACGACGACGATGGACGCGACCAGCCTCGGCACGGCCATCACGACGGCCTACAGCGATGCCATCGCCGAGGTGTACGACGACATCTACCCCGGCAGCTCCGAAATCGCCGAGTACCTGCTGACCCTGACCAAGCCGGGCGCGAGCGTCCTGGAAATCGGCGTGGGAACCGGGCGCGTGGCCCTGCCCCTCGCCGACCAGGGCTTCCAGGTCCACGGGGTGGACACCTCCGAGGGCATGCTCGCCCGGCTCGCCGAGAAGGACCCGGAAGGCCGCATCACCCCGGTGCTCGGCGACCTCGCCTCCCTCGATCTGGGGCGGACCTTCGATGTGGTGCTGGCGCCTTTCAACGTGCTGTGCTGCGCGATGGCGATCGACGAGCAGATCGCTCTGATGCACGCGGTGGCCCGGCACACGGCGGCGGACGGTCATGTGGTGATCGAGACGTTCGATCCGAGCGACTATCACGTACAGCGCAAGAGCGAGATCACCACGCGCCCGATCGGTACCCGCGGTGTCGTGATCGAGTCGCTGGACGTGCTCCCCGCGTCGCAGAACATGCTGCTGAACAGCACCCTCTTCCTGGAGGGCGCCGCCCCCAAGTCCTCCTCGACGGTCATGCGTTACCTGTGGCCGAGCGAGCTGGACCTGCTGGCCGCGATCGCCCGCCTGGAACTGGTCGGCCGCTACTCCGGCTGGCAGGAGCAGCCCTTTGACGGCGGTGACAGCCGCAAGATGTGCGTCTCCGTCTTCCGGCCGCTGGCATGAGTCCATACGCCGGCCGACTGCCGAACGGCCTCAGGCTGTCGGTGGAACCGCTGCCGGGTCACGGGAGCGGCCTCGTCTCGGTCGCGCTGACGGTGGCGGTGGGCGGCGACGACGACCCGGCGGGGCAGCACGGCATGGCCCATCTGGTCGAGCACCTGATGTTCCCGCGCAGGGGCGGGGACGACGGTCTGGACAGCCACGTCGCCCGGGTCGAGGGCGCGGGCGGAGTCTGCAACGCGGAGACACACCGCGACCACACCGTCTTCCACACCACCGTGCCGACCGGGATGCTGCCGGACGTCCTGGAGTGGGAGGCGCGGCGGCTGCTCACCTTCGCTCCCGAGGAGGCCGTGCTCCGAACGGAGACCGGCGTGATCGCCGAGGAGATCCGGGGCGCGGCCACCGGTGGCCGGTTCTGGGAGACAGCTCTGGAGGCGCTCCACCCCGGCAGCCGTGACAGCTTCGGTACGCCGGAGGAGCTGGCCGGTGTCACCGCCGCCGACGCGACGGCCTTCTTTCGCCGCCACTACCGGGCGGGTGCGCTGGTGCTGTCGGTGGCGGGGGACGTGGACGCGGACCGGGTGGCGGCCTCGGTGGACTCGTTCTTCGCACCACTACCGGCCGGCACTGTGTCGGCCGACGAACGGGTCGCCGCACCGCATCCGGCGCCCGTTCCCGCTCCCGCTTCGGCTCCCGCTTCGGCATCCACATCCGCATCCACGTCGACCGCGATCCGGACGGCACCGCTGACCTCCCCCGTCAGCGGTGTCGCCATGGGATACCCCCTGCCCGACCCGGTGTCCCGCCGGAGCGCCTACCTGGCCCAGGTCGTACTGGCCGAGGCGCTCAGCCGGAACCGGCTGCCTCGGCACACCCGGCGCGACTCCCGCCTCACCTCCGCCCGGATCACCTGCGGCTACCACGGGCAGTGGCTCGCGTCGGCCGCGCCCGATCTGGCACTGGTACTCCTGGCCCGGGCGCCCGGAGTATCCGCCGCCGAGGCGGTCGACAGCTGGCTGGAGGTCTTGCGCGACGCGGCCGAACGCCCGGCGGGCGCGGACGAGCACCAGCGGGCGGTCAACGCGCTGCTCCTCGCCTGTCACCGCAACGCGGACTCCCTCACCGCCCGCAGCGTCACCCATGGGCGCACGGCACTGCTCTTTCCCGGCAGTGGCGGTCTCTCCGCGCTTCCCGGTGACCTGGCCCGGGTGACCCCGGACGACGTATCCGCCGCAGCCCGCTTCCTGCTGTCCGGGCCCTGCTCGGTGACCGAACTGGGGGAGAACCGGTGAACCGGAAAACCACCGACACGATCCTCGGCAACGGCCTGCGGGTCGTCATCGTCCACGCGCCGGGCGCGCCGCTAGCCGAGCTGCGTCTGGTCCTGCCGTACGCCCGTACTGCGCCTCACCTGACCCCCGCTCGGGAGCTGCTCGCCGGGTGCCTCGGCACCGGCACCACCGTCGGCGACGGCAGCCGCCAGGACATCGCCGACCGGGCGGCCGACCTGGGCGCCGAACTAAGCACCGTCGTCACCGCCGAGTCACTGGTCATGGCGACGAGCGTGCTGTCCGCCGGGCTGCCCGGCGCGCTGGAACTCCTCGCCGACCTGCTGCTGCGCCCGGCCTACCGAGAGCGCGAACTCGCCCTCGTCCAGCTGCGCGCGGCCGCCGTTCCCCGCATCCCGGGCCCCCGGCAGAGGCTGCGGCGGGCTCTGCTGAGCCATGCCTTCGGCAGCCACCCGCTCGTGGACCCGCCGGTCGGACAGAGCGAGCTGGGCACCGGCGACCTGTACGACCTGCACGCACGGGCCGTCGTACCGCAGGGCTCGGTTCTTCTGGTCATGACCTGTGACTCGCCCGACGACGTCACGGCCCTGGTCCAGAAGCGGCTGGCGGACTGGACGGGCGGCCCGTCGGGGCTGGTCCTGCCGCGCTTCGTACGCCGCACGCCGCTCCCCGGCCGGATCACGGTCCCCGCCGGGCCCATACCCGCGGGCGCCGCCGGTCAGGCTCTCGTGCTCACGGCCGGCCCCGCCGTCCCCGCCACCGACCCGGCTCACGCCCCGCTGCACCTCGCCCAGTTGGCCCTCGGCGGGTACGCGTCCTCGCTGCTGGCCCGCCGGGTCCGGGACCGGCACGGGCTCGCGTACGCGACATCCGCGGAGATCCGCGGCAACCGGGCGGGCGACTGGCTGGAGATCCAGTGTGCCGGGGCGCCCGGCACGGCGGACCGGATCGCTCAGGAGATCACCGACTGCCTGCGGGAACTCGCCACAGACGGCCCCACCCCGCAGGAGCTCGACCGGGCCCGCGCCTACGCGACCGGGTTCACGCGGTTCGCACTCGTCACACGGACCGAGGAGGCGAGCGCGCTGGCCGGCTTCGCGGCGGCCGGGCTTCCCCTGGACTGGCTGGCGACGTACCGCCGCGCCCTCGCCGAGGTGACGCACGCACATGTCGCAGAGGCGGCAGCGCGATACCTCCACCCGTCCCGAACCCTGATCGCGACCCTCGACGACGAAAGCGACCGGTAGATCCTGTGAACGCGACGCACCCGGCCGATCCCGCCCCGCACACCCCGGCGGTCCTCTACCCCCTCCAGCCCGACCACCCCGAACTCGTCGCCCCCTTTGCCTCCCTGGTACAGCGCAGCAGCGCCCGCAGGCTGTGGATGTGCCAGTCCTTCAAGGCGGAGACGCACCAGGTTCTGGCACATCTCGCGGGTATGGGCCATACCGTTCCGGTCGGCACGAGCGTGACACTGCTGCCGCTGCGCCACCCCTACGAGGCCGCGCTCCAGGCCCGCTCGCTCGCGCTCATCACCGGTCAGCCGGTAGTGGCAGGCTTCGGAATCGGCAACCCGGACTTCGTGGCGGGTCTCACCGGCAGCCCATTCGCCAGCCCGCGTACCGCGGTCCGTGACTACCTTTCCTCCGTACGCTCCCTCCTCGACGGCGAGACGGTCCGCCACGAGGGCCCGTACCACTACATGCACGGCAGCCTCCTGCCGTTGGACCACGCGCCGCGGGTCGAGGTCGGCGCCGGGGTGCTGCGCCCCGGCATGGCGCGGACCGCCGGGGAGGTCGCCGATGTGGCCGTCACCTGGATGACCCCGCCGTCCTACATCGCGGGGACGCTCCGGCCTGCCCTGCTCCAAGGCGCGCAGGGGCGCGGCGTCCAGCCGAGGATCGCCACCGCCGTCCATGTCGCGGTCGTACGCCCGGGAAGGGATCCCCGCCGCCTCGCCCTGGCCGCGGCGGGCCGGCATCTGAAAGCCCCGCATTACGCCGACATGCTGAGCAAGGCCGGCGTCGCCGTGGACGCGCACGACCCCGTCGGAACGGCCGACGCGCTGCTGGGCGAGCAGGTCGTCGTCGCCGGCACCCCGGAGGAGATCGCCGAGGCTCTCGACGGCTACCGCCGCGCAGGGGTGGACGAGGTGATGCTCAATCCCTCGGGCGTCCTGCTGACCGAAGGCGTGCACGCGGCAGTCGCCGACATGGAGGAGATCCTCGCCGCCTCCGACAGGATGCTGCCGCGCCGCGGCAGCATCCTGCGGGCTGAGCGGCGCCAGGCGGCGAACCCCAACTGCTTTGCTGAGCCGTGCGGATAGAGCATTTCGCTTCCATCGTCCGACAGCCCGAGCAGGAAGAAGAGTCGTGAACAGCAGGGAACACCCGCACCGCGCGGACAGCGCCAGCGTCGCCTTGTCGGGCATCAGCAAGAGATTCGGCGACCACCAGGCGCTGGAGGACGTCTCCTTCGAGCTGAGGCCGGGAAAGGTCACCGGCCTGCTCGGCTGCAACGGCGCCGGCAAGAGCACCCTGCTGCGGATTTTGCTGGGCCTGGCCCGCCCGGACAGCGGCACCGCGCTCGTCCTGGGCACGGAGCCCGGTAGGGCGCCGGAGGGAGCCCGGCGGATCGGCGTCGTCATGGACGCCATCGGCTTCCCTCCGCGCATGACCGTACGGCGGCAGCTGGAGATATCCGCCCGCTCACTCGGTCTGCCCGCATCCCGCATCGACGAGGTGCTCGCGCAGGTGGGTCTGGAGGGCGGCGCGGCCCGCAAGCGGATCCGCACCCTCTCCACCGGCATGCGGCAGCGCCTGGCGCTGGCCGTCGCCCTCCTCCCGGACCCTGAGCTCCTCATCCTCGACGAGCCGCTGAACGGACTCGATCCGGACGGCATCCGCTGGATGCGCCGGCTGGTCGAGCAGGTCGCCTCCGAGGGCAGGACCGTGCTCGTCGCAAGCCACATGCTCTCGGAGGTCGAGCAGAGCGTGGACGACATCGTCGTACTGCGTCGCTCGGTCCTGTTCACCGGATCCCTGCAGGACCTGGTCCGACGGGGCAACGGCCGCTTGGAGGACGCGTACTTCGGGCTGGTCGAAGGTGCTGTCGACAGCCCCTTCAGGGGCTCCCTTTCCCACCGGGAGGCTTCTCGTGCGTAACCCGATACAACGTCACATTGCTACCGAGACGCTCAAGGCCAGCTCCGGCGCTGCCCTTCCCGGGCTGCTCCTGGTCGCGCTGGCGCTCGTCGCGCTCGGCCAGCTCGGTGCGGTCCACGCCGAAGCCGAGCTCCACGCGACCGCGGTGGAGACCTCCCACCGGGTCATCAAGCTCGCGGGCTCCGCGGCCCTGTTCGCCACAATCTTCGGCGCGCTGCTGGTGACGGGTGAATTCAAATCGGGATCGATCGGCCGCAGCGTGCTGTACGCCCCTGGGCGCGGCGCCGTCGTCGGCGCGAAGCTGCTGGTAGCAGGCCTGGTGGGGCTGCTCTTCGGCGTGATCTCGGTGCTGTGCTCGCTGGCGATCGGAGCTGCCGCGTTCTCGGCCAAGGAGGCGTCGCTGGTCCTGGACGGGCGCAGTTGGCAGAGCGCGGCCGCGGTCGTCACGGTCTGCGCTCTGGCAGGTACGTGGGGTGCGGCCGTCGGATTCGTCGTGCGCAGCCAACTGATCGCGGTCATCGGCCTGGTGGTGTGGGGGACGTTCGGCCAGCTGATGGTGCTGGGCCAGTTCCCGAAGGTGGGCCGTTTCCTTCCGGACGGAGCGCAGCTGAGCGTGCTGGGTGACCGTCTGACCTTCCCGAGCGCGCTGGATGCACCGTACGGGCTGCTGGTCCTGGTCGCTTGGGGCGCGGCGCTGGCGCTGCTGGCGCATCGGCTCTTCGCCCGTCGCGATGTGTGACGTTGCGATGCCGCCCTCACGAGCGCTTCGTTCGGGGCGGAGGGTCACGCGTACTGCATCGCTGTACCGGGCGGCACGCCAAGCTGACACCCGCACGACCGGGCATCCTCCCCACCGGCATCACCCTGACCTCACACGAGACTCCGTGCCATAACGTGCCAGTAGGGCGGTAAGCAGCGGTCGGCAAGAGGGCCGCCGAAGCCATAACGAAGGCCCAGGTCAGTGACCTGGGTCTTCGCCGTTGTCCAGCCCTATTCGGGGGTCCCGCATCAGTTGCGCACCACAGCGGCGGCGACTCGGTCCGCCCTCACTCCACCGCGGGCGGAGACAGGAACGCGTACACGGCCTCGCCGTCTGCCCGCGCACCCTCGTCAGCCAGTTGATGCCAGGTGCCATGCCGCGGGTCGTGCAGAGCTTTCACGAAAGAGCTTCTTACGGTAGCCCTTGTCGAGTCGATCTCTGAGGTGCAGTGGATTGGCAGGCAACGAGAGCAAGAACGCCAGATCCCGGTAGTGCCGCTCCCGGCGCGAGGGGACGCGCTCTACTACCGCGCGCTGACGTACGCGACCTGCTGGAAGAGGCGGCCGCGGTAGCCAGTGCCGCCTCGGCGGGAGAGCCGACCACGGCCGAAACCGCGGAAGCGGGCCTGGCGGCGGCGCAGGAGGCGGTGTCCATCGTGCCGCCTGTCGTGCGGCCCGGGGCGCTGACAGACTGGCCGTCGATCCGCCGAAGGAGCCCGCCGTGTCAGTGATCCACCAGTTGCGCCGAGCCGTCCGCCGTACCTACCGGCGCACCGTGGACCTCAGTCACCCGGCCCGCTCACCGCTCGGCACCGCGGTCGTCGACTGCGTCGCCTACGTCGACGGCGTACGGCAGGCGGACGACCGCTCGATCGAGGACATGCTGCGGCGCGTCCGCAAGGCGGGCGACGGGTTCGTCTGGATCGGTCTGCACGAGCCGGAGGAGAAGGAACTCGCGGGGCTGGCCGCGTTGTTCGGTCTGCACCCGCTGGCGGTGGAAGACGCCGTCCACGCCCATCAGCGCCCGAAGGTGGAGCCGTACGACGACGTGCTGTTCGCGGTGTTCAAGACCGTCCGCTACGTCGAGCACGCGGAGCTCACCGCCACCAGTGAGGTGGTCGACACCGGCGAGCTGATGGCCTTCATCGGGCCCGACTTCGTGATCACCATCCGTCACGGTGGGCACGGTTCGCTCGGACCGCTGCGCGAGGCCCTGGAGGCCGTGCCCGAACAGCTGGCCAAGGGGCCGTCGGCCGTCCTGCACGCCATAGCGGACCACGTGGTCGACGACTACCTCGCCGTCGCGGAGGCCGTACAGGACGACATCGAGGCCATCGAGACCGCCGTCTTCTCCCCCCACTCCGGTCGCGGCGACGCCGGCCGGATCTACCAGCTCAAGCGCGAGCTCCTGGAACTCAAGAGGGCCGTGGCGCCGCTGAGCCGGCCCGTGCAGCAGCTCGCCTCCCAGCCCATGCCGCTCATCGGCTCCGACGTCCGCGCCTACTTCCGGGACGTGGCCGACCACCTGGCGCGGGTCACCGAGCAGGTCACGTCCTTCGACGCCCTGCTCGACTCGATCCTCCAGGCCCACCTCGCACAGGTGACGGTCGCCCAGAACGAGGACATGCGCAAGATCACCGCATGGGCCGCGATCATCGCCGTACCGACCATGGTCTGCGGGGTCTACGGCATGAACTTCGACCACATGCCCGAGCTGCGGTGGACCTACGGCTATCCGCTGGTCCTCAGTGTCATCGCCGTCACCTGTCTGACCATCCACCGGGGCTTTCGCCGCAACGGCTGGCTCTGACACGCCACCGGCGCGCCGCACCCCGGTCCGCTGCCCCCGGTCCGCTGTCCGCTGTCCGCTGTCCGCCTGGCGCATCCCGCGTGGTCGCCGGGTGTCGATGGCCCCCGCAGCGGCGGGGAGGGGGGCAGGGAGGGTCCGCCGTCAGCGAACCGGATGGGGGGCAGCGGATCGCGGTGGTTGGGTGGCGGGATGGAGATCTTGATTCTGGGTGGGACGGCATGGGTGGGCCGGGAGCTGGCACGGCAGGCGATCGGGCGCGGTCACCGGGTCACGTGCCTCGCTCGCGGCGAAGCCGGGGAGGTCGCGGACGGGGCGACGCTGGTGGCCGCCGACCGGCGCGATCCTTCGGCGTACGCACCACTGCTCGGCCGCGCCTGGGACGCGGTCATCGAGGTGTCATGGCAGCCGGGCTTCGTTCGCGAGGCGCTCGCCGCGCTGGGTGACACGGCCGGGCACTGGATCTACGTGTCCTCCGTCAGCGCCTACGCCTCACATGACGTCCCGGACGCGGACGAGTCGGCGGCGCTCCTTGCCCCGGCTGACCGGCCCGAGGTCGACCGATCCTTGTACGGCGAGGCGAAGGTCGCCTGCGAGCAGGCGGCGACGGCCGCCGTGGGCGGCCGCCTGCTCATCGCACGCGCCGGCCTCATTGGGGGCCCCGGCGACCACAGCGGACGCTCCGGCTACTGGGTGGCCCGCGCCGCCCGCGATCCGCACGGGCCGATGCTCGTACCCGACGCACCGGCCATGCCGACCCAGGCGGTCGACGTGCGGGACCTCTCCGCATGGCTGCTCGACGCGGCGGAGGCGGGGACCGTCGGCACGTACGACGCCGTCGGCCCGGTCGTCCCCTTCGGCGAGTGGATCGGGCTGTGCCGGGCCGTCGGCGGGCACACCGGCCCGGTGGTCACCGCCGACTCCGTCTGGCTGCTGGCGAACGGCGTGGCCGAGTACATGGGCACCGAGTCGCTGCCCCTGTGGCTGGTCGACCCGGGCTGGCACGCCTTGTCGGCCCGGAGCGGGGCCGCGGCGCGCGCCGCGGGTCTGCGCCATCGGCCCCGGGCGGAGCTGCTGGCCGACACGCTCGCCTGGGAACGCGAGCAAGGCCTGGACCGGGTGAGGCGTGCGGGCCTCAGCGCCGGGCGCGAGCGCGCACTCCTCGACGCGCTGGGCTGACGCGCACGGCTCGATGCGCAGGGCCGAATCGAACGAACCTCCCCCGCCCGCGGCGCCGCGCGCGGGCGCATCAGGTGGCGCGGCGTTGTTCGTGGCTGCCCTGCCGGAGGTGCTCGGTGTGCTGGGCGAGCGCATCGACGCGGTCCGCGAGGTCCGGGTGGGCGGCCGCCAGGTGCGGGCGGGTCGCGGTCAGGGGGCCTACGAGGCTCGCCGCGTCATCGGCGGCGAGAGCCCGGTCGAGGTGGCCGATGGGGGTGCGGGCGGCGGCCGGGAGGTCGGTGAGGGCGGTGATCTGACCGGCGAGCCGACGCAGATCCGCGGCGTTCTCACGGGCCCACGCCATGACGGTGCGGTCGGCGGCCCGCACGTCCCGGGTGGCCTGCACGCGCTGCTCACCGGTGGTTCCCGCCGCCCCCGGACGCAGACGCAGGTACCGCCGCTCGGCGGCCTGGCGGCTGGCGACGCCGAGCGGGTGGGCGAGCTCGGCCCAGCTGGCACCGGCGTCGCGGGCGGTCTCGATGAGGCCGCTCTCCCAGCCGGCGAGCTGCTCGCGGACCTGGCGCAGCAGCAGCAGTGACGCGAGGGCCTGCGCGGGATCGGCGGCGGAAGGCGGCGGCCCGCCGTCCTGGGCATGGTCGGCGGCGAAAGGCGGCGGAGCGCCGTCCTGCGTGGTGTGCGCCGCCCGCAGGGCCTCGTCGATGGCGTCCAGGGCCGCGGCTGCGGCCAGGAAGGAAACCGCGCCCCGGTCAGCGCCGCGCTCGGCGTCGCGCTGAGCGCCGCGGGACGGGGTCGGCCGGTCGGCTGGGGTCACGGTGGCTCCTCTGGTTCGTGTCATCCGCGTGTCATGACACGTGTCATCCGCTTGTTGTTCCGCATGGTCGTCGCGCGCCATCCGCTTGTCATCCGTAAGATGACACCGTGCTTGTCATCGTTTCGATGACATGTTACAAGAGGAGCACGTGAAAGCGCATGGGCAGTTCCCGCCCGAACCGACTGGAGGTGTTTCGCGATGCTGATGCGCACTGACCCCTTCCGTGAGATGGACCGGCTCGTCCAGCAGCTGTCGGGTACGTCCGGCACCTGGTCGAAGCCGTCCGCGATGGCGATGGACGCGTACCGCGAGGGCGACGCGTACGTCATCGCCCTGGACATCCCCGGCGTCACGCCGGACGCGATCGACATCGACGTCGAGCGCAACATGCTGACCGTGAAGGCCGAACGCCGGCCGGCCGCCACGGGCGACGTGCAGGTGGAGCTCTCCGAGCGGCCCCTCGGCGTCTTCTCCCGCCAGGTCATGCTGGCCGACACCCTCGACACCGAGCACATCGAGGCGAACTACGAAGCGGGTGTCCTGACCCTGCGCATCCCGATCGCCGAGCGCGCCAAGCCGCGCAAGATCGCCATCGCCGGCACCGACGGCCGCAAGCAGATCAACAGCTGACCGACACCTTCACGAGAAAGGCCTCGCAGCACCATGTTCGACCAGCCTCGACCGGACCGGTCCCCCTCGGCCATGACGTTCGACCAGATGCTGGAACGCGTGCGGTACGAGGGCGCCTACTCCACGCGAGAGCGCGCGGAGAAGGTCGTCCGCAGCGTGCTCGCCGCACTCGGCCGACAGGTGACGGGCGAGGAGCGCGTGGCCCTCGCACAGCGTCTGCCCGTCGAGGCCGCCCTCGCCTTCACCGCCCAGATCCCCGACACGGAGCGGCTCACCGGCTGGGGATTCGTGAAGGACCTCGCCACGCGCACCGGCGGATCACCGGCCACGGCACGCTGGGACGCCGGCGCGGTCCTCGCCGTCGTGGCCTCGCTCGCCGGGCCCGATCTGCTCGCCCGCATCCTCCAGCAGCTCCCCGGCGGCTACGCGCTGCTCTTCGGCCAGGCCCAGCTCCAGGTCCAGCCGCAGACGCCGCAGCAGCAGCCGCAGCCGCAGCCGCAGGCGCCGACTCAGCTGCGGACTCAGGCGCAGCCGCAGGCGCGGGAACACGCGGCGGCCTAGGCCGCCGCGTAGAAACCGGAGCGTTCGAGGCGGATTGCCTCACCGTCGAACACGAAGAAATCTATGCCCGCGAGAGTAGACATTGGCTGATCGCGTGGCTATGGTTTCTCTCGTAGCCAAGGTTGAAGGGCCCGGCAGAGACGAACTGCCGGGCAGCAGTACCAGCAGTTCGCAGGTCGGTACGGTGGTGGAGTTTCGAAGCCAGGGATGTTGCACGACGGCGACGGGACTGGCGACCGTACCGGGTGGCCCGCAGTGATCAGGGGCCGCCACCAGCATCACCGCAGTACCAGCAGTACCAGCAGTATCAGTTTGGCAAGTGGTCGATCCAGAGGAAGAACGGAGGAAGCAGACGCCATCAGGATCGCCCGGGCGAGAAGTAGCAGCCCGGGTACCGCAAGACCCCGGAATGGAAGGTGGTCCCCGGTCACGCATTCGCGATCCCCGCGCTCCCGTCCTACTTCAGGGCGATGCCGCGGAAACAGAAGGTCGGCGCAGCATTAAGGCCGACGGATGGTGTTGAATTTCCTTCGGGGCCTTGGTGCCGTACGGCACCAAGGCCCCTCGACGCGTTCCCGAGAAGAGGTGCAGATGACAGCGGATAATTCGCTCGGCGGCCGATTGGACGACGATGACTACCCCGCCTACACGATGGGCCGGGCCGCCGAGTTGCTCGGCACCACCCCCGGCTTCCTCCGCGCCATCGGAGAAGCCCGTCTGATCACTCCGCTCCGGTCCGAGGGCGGGCACCGCCGCTACTCGCGCTACCAGCTGCGCATCGCCGCCCGCGCCCGGGAACTGGTCGACCAGGGCACCCCGGTCGAGGCCGCTTGCCGCATCGTCATTCTTGAGGACCAGCTCGAAGAGGCTCAGCGGATCAACGCCGAGTTCCGCCGCGCCGGCTCGGCCCCGCAGGAGAGCTCGCACTGAGCCGGCGCCGCCCTGCGCGGTGATGCCGTACCCATGGCCGGCCGTACCCGTGTTCCCGGTACCCGTCAGCCCGTACGCCCCGCACCAGGTGCGCCCGTACGCCCATACTCCGCACCCGCCACCCCCGGGCCGCCCGCAGCCGCCCGATCGGTCCGTCCCGCCATGGCCGGGAGGCGGGTACAGCACCCGTTCGTGCCGGCCGTCCGCCTCCCGTACCTGACGGCTGTCCGTTCGGAGCCCGGGACAAACCCCGTGGCTCGGCAGCCCCTCCCACCCCCCTGCGGCGCCCCTGCGGCGCCCCTGCGGCGCCCCTGCGGGACGGCCCGCGCGCCGGTTTGCCGCGCGGGTCGGCGGGCAGCCGCTGGGTGGAAACGCGCGGCCAAAGGGAGGTCGAGATGAACGCCCCGGAACGCGACAGCAGTAAGTCCGGCCCCGAGCTGGACGACGTGCGCAAGAAAGAGGTCGAGGGCCAGGTCCGCTCCGGCCACCCGACGCGCGCCGAGGAGTGGCACGACCCGGAGCCGCCCGTCGACGCACCCCCGTACGGGGGGAAGCGCCGGGACCGGCTCACCAAGCCGGCCGAGCGGGCGGCCCGGGCTGAGGGAACGCTCGTCGAAGGCGAAGAAGGGGAGCAGCCGCGCTGACGCAGCCGTACCGGCACCCGTGCACCCGCCTGCATTCCGTCCCGATCTGAATTCCGTCCCGACCCGTCACAGATGGGGGACATCATGGAACTCGGCTTCCTCAAGCCTCTCTTCACCAAACCCGGCCCCTGGGCCTCGGTCTACATCGACACCACGCGGGCGACCGAGGACGCGCAGCGCGTGCAGAAGCTTCGCGAGCGTTCGGTCGCCTCCCAGCTCATCGAGGCGGGTGCCGACCCGTACGTCGTGCGGGCGGTCATGGACACGCTGGCCCACGAGCCGGTCTCAGGGGCTCCTCCCGGCCGGGCGCTGTTCGCCGCCGGCGGCGAGGTCGTGCTCGACATCCCGCTCTCGGTGAGCCCCCCCACCGTCGAGGCCACCTGGTCGATCCTGCCGCACATCGCCCCCCTCGCGCGGCTGCGGGGCGACGAACCGAGCTGCCTGGTCGCCTACATCGACCGTACGGGGGCCGACCTGGAGCTGCGCGACGCCCACCGCCGCGAAGCCGTGGGGCAGGCGCAGGGCAAGGAGTGGCAGGGGCGCGGACACCGCAGCATCCCCGCCGACCGGTACGAGTGGCACTACCGCAACAAGGTCGAGAACACCTGGAACGAGACGGCGGACATCATCGCCTCCGAGCTCGCCCGCCGGTGGCCGGAGAGCGGCGCCGACCTGGTGGTCCTGGCAGGCGACCCGCGCGAGCGCAGGGCCGTCTACAACCGGCTGCCGGAGCCCGTCCAGGCCGTCACCGTCGAAGTCGAGAACGGCAGCAGGTCCGCGGGCGCCTCGCAGAACCTCCTCGACCAGCAGATCGCCCAGGCGCGCGAGAAGTACGCCCGCGACCGGCTCGAAAGCGCCCTGGAGCGCTTCCGTACCGGCCGGGGCAGACCTGGTGAACACCGCGAGTCGACCGTCGACACCGGACCGGGCGAAGCCGCCGAGGGAATGCCGGCCGTCGTGGACGCCGCACGCAACCACCAGGTGGCCACCCTGCTGCTGTCACCGAACGCGTCCGACGCGGGCCGCGAGGTGTGGATCGGCCCCGGCGTCGACCAGGTCGCCGTGCAGCGCGGTCAGGCGCAGGCGATGGGCATCGCCAAGCCCGAGCGGGCGCGCGCGGACGACGCGCTGCTGCGGGCCGCCGCGGCGACCGGTGGCGAGGTCCTCATCGTTCCCGAAGGGATGCCCGGCCCGGCGGGCGGACTGGGGGCGGTGCTGCGCTGGACCATGTGAGCCGCTGACCTACGCCTCCCCGCCCACCGGGATCGACAGCGGTACCGGGTACACGGTGCCGTCGTACGAGGCCGCCAGGAAGCGGTCCGACTCCGGCACGTAGTGGAGGCTGGAGATGCCCGCGGTCGTCGGCTTGTCCACGTACGGCCAGGTCCCGGTGCGGAGGTCGTAGACGGCGACCATGCCCCCGTAGGAGCCGGTGGCCACCAGGGTCCCGTCGGCCGAGGCGGCGACGCACTTGACGGAATGGTCGTGCGGGGTGGGCACGGCCGTCGCCGAGTCCCCGTCCCAGAGCCGCAGCAGCAGGTCCCGGCTGACGCTGGCGAACCGGCCGCCGGGCAGTGGAGCGCAGCCGTTGGCGATGCGGGTGTGCGCCTCCTCGACGCGCGCGGTCTCCAGGAGGGTGCGCGTGCTGAACCAGCTGGCGGAGGCGTCCGCGCACACCGCGAAGATCGTGCCGTCGGAGACGGCCAGCCCCTTCACCGCGTTGGCGAGGAGCGGGAGCGTGGCCACGTGTTCCACCGCCCCGTCCTCCCGTACGGCGAAGACGAGGCCCTCGCCCGTGTAGGCGCCGACGACCACGTGCGGTACCCCGTCCCGCTCGAAGGCCGCGGCGCAGTTCAGCGGGGAGCGGTGCTGGTGGATCGTCTCGCCGGTGTCGGCGTCGAAGACGCGGCCCAGCTGGCCCCCGGTGAGGACCCGGCCGCCGACCGGGACCAGGAAGTTGCACAGGCTGTCGGGGCGCCCCGCGGCCGCCCCGTCGACGTGGACGACGCCCGCGTCGCCGACCGTGTACGTACGCCCGTCGGGGAGGGTGGTGACGGCGTTGACGCAGCGCGTGCCTTCCACGCGGTCCAGGTCCCACCTCCCCGAGACCGTGTCGTACGTGGCGTACGTGGAGCCGAAGGTGGCGAAGGCGAGGGTGCGGTCGTCCAGGAAGGCGCAGGAGCGGGCCCAGATCTCGGCCGGGAACTCTGCGGTGTGCAGCGGGCGCAGTCCGTCGGTGGTGTCCCAGATCCGCAGCGAGCGGTCGTAGCTGAGGCTGACCAGGGCGCCCGTGGCGGGGTTGAGGACGAGCCGCTTGATGCCGGCGTCGTGCGCCGGGAAGTGCTCGGCCACGCCGTTCTCGATACGGATGACGGCGCCGTCGTCGTTGCCGGCCCAGACGACCCCGCCGCGCGTGATGGCGATGGTGTCCGTCTCGACGCCGCCCAGGTCGATGTCGTCCGTCATCTCACCGGTGGCGAGCGACCACCGCTTGATCGTCCCGTCGTCACTGGAGGAGATCAGCTCGCCGGTCGCGGGCAGCCACACGACGGAGATCACATCGGCGGTGTGGCCCTCGAAGCGGCGGACCACGGCGCCGGAGAAGTCGAAGACCCGGACCGTGTGATCGCGGGAGGCGGTGGCGACCAGCTCCTGCTCCGGGTGGAAGACGGACATCTCCACGTCGTCCTTGTGGTCCGCGAGGACGGTACGCAGTCTCAGGTCGGGGAGCGACCACAGGCGGGCGGTGTAGTCGCTGGACGAGGTGACGAGCAGGGATCCGTCCGGGCTGAAGGCGACCTGGTTGACGAGGTGGTCGTGCAGGCCGCGGGCCAGCGGCGCATGCCGGGCCGCGTCCCAGAGGATGACCTGGTTGTCGTAGCCGGCGGTGGCCACGTAACGGTCACCGAAGGTGGCCACCCCACTGATCGGGCCCTGATGCTTGATCACGCGACTTCTCCTTGCGGTCGATGGTGTGCGGTGTGTCGGGTGCGGCGGGACGCGCGTCAAGCACCCGCCGGGCCGGGCGGGTACTCCCGCGCATCATCACGACGTGCTCAGGAGTGGCGCGGACCGGCCACCGCGAATTCCGGCGCCCCGAATTCCCCGGGGCCACGGCCGGAGACGGCCGGTGCGGTGGCGAGAGCGGCGCTGTCCACCAACTGCCTGCGCGAGGTTCCCGACACGAGCACGTTTCCGGCCACGCTCCGGCTCCCTTCCGTCCGTCGGCCTCGCGCTTCTCGGGCGGGCGGCCTGGTGATGGCGTCAGATTGCCGCCGCCGGACGGTGGCCGGTTACCGACGCATTCATGCTTGATCAAGTCGGGTCGGTGGCGGTGCGCTGCCAAGAGCCGGGTGAGCAGCCCTTTCCATTTGAATCCTGCCTAATTCCTGGAGAAAATCTGTCATGATGAGAGTAGACATTTACTCCCATCAGGGTTAGCGTCTCTGGGGTGACCTCTGAGAAGTCCCCGCTCGCCGACAGCCTCGATGACGACGACTACCCCGCCTACACGATGGGCCGGGCCGCCGAGATGCTCGGCACCACCCCCGCCTTCCTCCGCGCCATCGGCGAGGCCCGCCTCATCACGCCGCTGCGCTCCGCGGGCGGCCACCGCCGCTACTCCCGCTACCAGCTGCGGATCGCCGCCCGTGCCCGCGAGCTCGTCGACGCCGGCACCTCCCTGGACGCGGCCTGCCGCATCATCGCCCTGGAGGACCAGCTCGAAGAGGCCCTGCGCCTGAACGAGGAGATGAGCCGTCGGCAGGACCGCCGGCAGGAGGGCTCCTGAGGGGCCGGGCCAGCATTCATATGACATACGGACACGTATATCTGTTACTGCAAGTGCAGAATTAGTGCGAGGCTCCAGGAGATTTCGCGACACGCCCCGCCGGGTCGAGAAGACCTCCCCGCCCGTCCGGCCCTCCTGTGCTACTGTGATGTCAGTTGCAGTTGTGGTTCCCAAAAACTTACAAGTGCTCTCACCCGTTTTCTTGGTGGGCGCACTTTTTATTTGCCGGTGCATTTTCCGGTCGGGGCAATCATCGCGGCGACTCCGGATCCGCACAGTGCGGATCCAGGCATTGCCCCAAAAGGAGAATTCATATGGCATCTGGCACCGTGAAGTGGTTCAACGCGGAAAAGGGTTTTGGCTTCATCGAGCAGGAGGGTGGCGGCGCTGACGTGTTCGCCCACTACTCGAACATCGCCTCCTCTGGCTTCCGTGAGCTTCAGGAAGGCCAGAAGGTTACCTTCGACGTCACGCAGGGCCAGAAGGGCCCGCAGGCCGAGAACATCGTTCCCGCCTAATCGCTGACGCGTAAACGCAGCTGGGGCCCGCACCTTGGGGTGCGGGCCCCAGCTCGTTGCATTTCCTGCGCTCCCCGCCCACGCCCGTCGCTTCCGACGGTCGCGCGTGAGCGCAGCGGCGGGTGACGGCGCCAGCCGCCGGCCCGCTTCATCGTCCGGCCGGGCGTACTGCGCCTCGCCCCCTGCCCGCACCGCGTCCGCAGCCGTTTCCGGCTCTTCGGCGCACCGCGCGGCGCACTCTCCATGGCAAGCCGACCGGTATTCCGGCACGGCTCTGCCTCTCTGCCTTCGGCTCGTTCTCGCGAATCCCCCTGCGGCCGCATCCGTACCGCGACGGGAATTCCTCGATACGTGCCGCATCGAGGAAGGTTCCGCATGAACCGCACCACTCGCTCGAATGACCGCAACTCCCGCACCCGTACGGGCGCCTCCGGCGGCTCCGGCGGCTACGGCTCCAGCCGCGGCAGCCGGTTCGGCTCTTCGTCCTCGGCCCCGAGCCGTTCCGGTAACCCCGGCCGCTCCGGTGCCCCGGCCCGCTCGGGTGGCTACGGCCGTCGGCCGGCCGCGCTGCAGGGCGAATTCGCCCTCCCCGAGACGATCACTCCCGCGCTGCCCGCGGTCGAGGCGTTCGCCGATCTGGACATGCCCGCGCCGCTGCTCGCCACGCTGGGCACCGAGGGCGTCAGCGTGCCCTTCCCGATCCAGGGCGCGACGCTGCCCAACTCCCTCGCGGGCCGCGATGTCCTGGGCCGCGGACGCACCGGCTCCGGCAAGACCCTCGCCTTCGGCCTGGCCCTGCTGGCCCGCACCGCCGGCCAGCGCGCCGAAGCCAGGCAGCCGCTGGCCCTGGTCCTGGTCCCCACCCGCGAACTGGCCGTCCAGGTCACCGACGCGCTGACCCCCTACGCCCGCGCGCTGAAGCTGCGCATGGCCACCGTCGTCGGCGGTATGCCGATCGGCCGGCAGGCCAGCGCGCTGCGCGGCGGCGCCGAGGTCGTCGTCGCCACCCCCGGACGCCTCAAGGACCTCATCGAACGCGGCGACTGCCGGCTGAACCAGGTCGGCATCACCGTCCTGGACGAAGCCGACCAGATGGCCGACATGGGCTTCATGCCGCAGGTCACCGCCCTGCTCGACCAGGTGCGCCCGGAAGGCCAGCGGATGCTGTTCTCCGCGACCCTGGACCGCAACGTCGACCTGCTGGTCCGCCGCTACCTGACCGACCCGGTCGTCCACTCCGTGGACCCCTCGGCCGGCGCGGTCACCACGATGGAGCACCACGTGCTCCACGTGCACAGCACCGACAAGCATGCGGCCACCACCGAGATCGCCGCCCGCGACGGCCGGGTGATCATGTTCCTGGACACCAAGCACGCGGTCGACCAGCTCACCACGCACCTGCTCAACAGCGGCGTCCGGGCCGCGGCCCTGCACGGCGGCAAGTCCCAGCCCCAGCGCAACCGCACCCTGACCCAGTTCAAGACCGGGCACGTGACGGTGCTGGTGGCCACCAATGTCGCCGCACGCGGCATCCACGTCGACAACCTCGACCTCGTCGTCAACGTCGACCCGCCGAGCGACCACAAGGACTACCTCCACCGCGGCGGGCGCACCGCGCGCGCCGGCGAGTCCGGCAGCGTCGTGACCCTGGTCATGCCCGGCCAGCGCCGCGACATGGTCCGCCTCATGGCCGCGGCCGGCATCGTCCCGCAGACCACCCAGGTCCGCTCCGGCGAAGAGGCCCTGAACCGCATCACCGGCGCCCAGGCCCCCTCGGGCGTCCCGGTCACCATCACGGCGCCCGTCTCCGACCGGCCCAAGCGCAGCAACAACTCCACCCGCGGACGGCGCAGCCGCCCCGCCCAGGAGCGCCGTCGTTCCATGGGCATGGCCGCCTGACCGAACCGGACGGCCGTCCCCCGCGGCTCGTGAGCCGCGGGGGACGGCCGGCGCCGCGTTCGCGCCGCTCGCGCCGTTCGCGCCGTTCTTCGAGGGTCTTTTCTTCCCGCCTTCCCCTCCCAGTCTGTGAGGCATCATGCGCTTCGTCATCGCCCGATACCCCTTCGACCTCGAAAAGACCGAGGTGGAGCAGAAGATGAAGGGGATCAAGGCCGAGCCCATCACGGGAGCGTCCGTGATCATCAGCCGTCGCTCCTACCCCGTCAAGCAGGTCGGGGAGGTCATCACTCGGCAGGACCGCCGCGACTTCACGGCCGCCGAGGTCACCCGGGCCCTCTCGCGCCTCGGTTTCACCTGCCGCGACCTCGCGGCGCCCGCACCGGCGACGCCCCTCACGCCGCTGCAGACGGCCTCCGCCCTCCTGGGATCGCCGACCGGCGCCTGAGCGCACTTGCTAGAGTCGGTGTCCATGTCGATCCCTGATGACCTGCTCATCGATCTCGCAGCCATGGTCGAGTCGGAGCAAACCAATCAGATGTCCCTCACCGTCGTGGTTCACGGCGCGGTCATCACAGGCCGCCTGGCTCCTGAGCGCGTCTGGCGCCAGCGCGTGGCCGAGGTCCTCGAAGATTCCGCGCGGCTCGGCCCGTTCGCCGGCGTCTTCCGGGAGTCCGAACAGACCGGCCGCGACCGGCTGGCCTCCGGACCCCCCTCCCACCTGCACTTCCATGTCGCCAGGATCCTCCAGGGCACCCTGGGCATCCCGGAAACCGGCGGGATGTACCGGATCGCCCTCAAGGACGTCAGCGCCTGGACGGTCGGGGACTTCAGCTACTCCGACAAGTGAACGACTCCGGCATCGCACCACTCCGCCACGGCGGCATCACCCACGGGTGAGCACCGCCGACGACTGGGCGCCGTCCTCGACCGGCCGCCGCCTCACGAGCCCCTCGTACGTCCGCCTGCCGGCGGTGCGGACGGGGGGCTCCGTCGTGGTGCCGCCTCCCCGGATGGCCCACGACGAGGTGGTATCTGATTCGTGGGGTACGTAGCGTTTTGTACGGGTATATCCCCTGAGTCAGCGCGACGACGACCCCTGTCCATCGGGACCACTCCGTCGGAGGAGCGCAGCCACATGCACCGTACAGACCTCACAGACGTCGCAACCCACGAGGCCAGGGCCTTGTCCGTGTCCCTCTTCCGGAGACTGGCCGAGCTGGAGGAGGGCAGCGCCGAGTACTCGTACGTCCGCAACACCCTGGTCGAGCTCAATCTGAGCCTGGTGAAGTACGCGGCCCGGCGCTTCCGGGGCCGCAGCGAGCCGATGGAGGACATCGTCCAGGTCGGCACGATCGGCCTGATCAAGGCCATCAACCGGTTCGACCCGGACCGCAAGGTGGAATTCACCTCGTTCGCGATGCCGACGATCGTCGGCGAGATCAAGCGCTTCTTCCGGGACACCAGCTGGGCCGTCAAGGTCCCGCGCAGGCTCCAGGAGCTGCGGATCGACGCCGCCAAGGCCCACGACGCCCTGGAGCAGGATCTGGGGCGTGAGCCCACGGACAGCGAGCTCGCCGGGCACCTGCACGTCTCCCCCGAGGAGCTCGTGGAGGGCCGCAAGGCCGCGCACGCGTATTCCGCACGCTCCCTGGACGCGCCCGTACAGGAGGACAGCGACCGCGACCCGTACGCCGGACGGCCGGCGCTCGGGGAGGAGGAGGAAGCGTACGACCGCATCGAGTGCCTGGAATCCCTCAAGCCGATCCTGGCGGAACTGCCCGAACGGGAGCGCACACTGCTGGCGCTGCGGTTCGGGCAGGAGCTCACCCAGTCCGAGATCGGCGACCGGCTGGGGCTGTCGCAGATGCACGTGTCCCGGCTGCTGACCCGCACCCTCGCACGGCTGCGCACCGGGCTCCTCAGCGACGAGGTCCCCGAGCTTCCGGATTCCACCCGGCAGGCGAACCGGCAGGCGGCCCCGGAGCGGCTGCGGGAGCCTGTCCGCGAGTCGGCTCAAGGCCCGGCCCGCGAGTCGGCTCAGGAGCCGGTCCCGGAGGGCGCTCCGGCAGCCGCCGCCCCGGAGCCGCAACCTCCAGCCAGACCGTCTTGCCGGGCCGCCCGCCCCCGGACGGCACCGAGCCCCAGCTCCGCGAGAGCCGTTCCAGCACGATCAGCCCGTGCCCTCCCGGCTGCGTACGGTCGCCGGGCGGGCGGCGGCGCGGAGGCTCCGGACTGTCGTCGCTGACCTCCACGCGCAGTCGCTCGGCGGAGTGCCGCAGGACCAGTTCACGGGGGCCGCCCGCGTGCAGGCAGGCGTTGGTCACCACTTCGGAGACCAGGAGGAGCACGTCCTCCATGGCCTCCGGCGCCCGCAGCCACTGCCAGTCGGTCAACGCCTGCCGGGTGAAGTCCCGGCACCGCGTCACCACTCCGGCCGTGGCGCCGCCCAGGACCAGCCTCCGCGTCTGCTCGGCCACAGGGCCTCCTGTCTCCGCGCTGCACTTACCCCTGCCGAGGATGCAATCCTAGGCTCGCCAGTTCCCAGCCTTCCCTGGTCCCGGCCTGACATCCCCCGGCCTATTATTTCGCAATCCGGAAGTTCCATTCCAGGAAGTGAAATATCAGGATCCACACGCTCCGATCACCGTTCCCCACTCCCTGAGCCGCCGGCTCCGGGCGTCCGCATGCTGGACAACTACGCTCGGCACATGAACGCAGCAGCCGACACACCCGCCGCCCTGGAAGACGCCTCGAAAGAGACCGTGAAAGACGCCGACCGGAAACATGTCTTCCATTCCTGGTCGGCGCAGGAGCTCATCGACCCGCTCGCCGTCGCCGGCGCCGAGGGCTCGTACTTCTGGGACTACGACGGAAACCGGTACCTCGACTTCTCCAGCGCCTTGGTCTACACCAACATCGGGTACCAGCACCCGAAGGTCACCGCGGCCATCCAGGAGCAGGCGGCCAGGCTGTGCACGGTCGCGCCCGGCTTCGCCGTCGACGTGCGCTCCGAGGCCGCCCGGCTGATCGCCGAACGCACCCCGGGTGACCTGGACAAGATCTTCTTCACGAACGCCGGGGCCGAGGCGGTCGAGAACGCGGTCCGCATGGCCCGGCTGCACACCGGCCGGCCCAAGGTGCTGTCCGCCTACCGCTCGTACCACGGTGCCACCTCCACCGCGATCAACCTGACCGGCGATGCCCGCCGCTTCGGCAACGACACCGCGACCGCGGGCGTCGTGCACTTCTGGGGGCCCTTCGCCTACCGCTCCCCCTTCTACGCCACCACCGCGGAGCAGGAGTGCGAGCGGGCGCTGCGCCACCTGGAGGACACCATCGTCTTCGAGGGCCCGCAGTCCATCGCCGCGATCATCCTGGAGACGGTCGGCGGCGCCCCCGGCGTGCTGGTGCACCCCGACGGCTACCTGGCGGGCGTGCGCGAGCTCTGCGACCGCCACGGCATCGTCTTCATCCTGGACGAGGTCATGGTCGGCTTCGGGCGCACCGGCGCCTGGTTCGCGGCCGACCACTGGGGCGTCACGCCCGACCTGCTCTGCTTCGCCAAGGGCGTGAACAGCGGCTACGTGCCGCTGGGCGGCGTCGCGATCTCGGCCGCTATCGCCGAGACCTTCGCCCGCCGGCCCTACCCGGGCGGACTCACGTACTCCGGGCACGTGCTGGCGTGTGCGGCCGCCGTCGCCACGATCAACGTCATGGAGGAGGAGGGCATCGTCGAGCAGTCCGCCCGCACCGGCGCCGAGCTCCTCGGGCCGGGCCTGCGCGCGCTCGCCGAGCGCCACCCCTCGGTCGGGGAGGTCCGGGGGCTGGGCACCTTCTGGGCGCTGGACCTCGTCCGGGACCGGCGGACGCGCGAGCCGCTCGTCCCGTACAACGCCGCGGGCGCCGCCAACGCGCCCATGGCCGAGTTCGCGGCGGCCTGCAAGAAGGGCGGGCTGTGGCCGCTCACCGCGGGGAACCGCATCCACATCGCGCCCGCCTGCAATATCGCGGAGCAGGACGTCGCCAAGGGCCTGCGGATCCTCGACGAGGCGCTGTCGGTGGCGGACGCGCATACGGCCTGACCTGCGGGTCTGTGCGGTCGCCCAAGCCGTGGGTGCTGGTGTTCGGAGGATTCGTGCGGTGGCTGACACCCCGTCCGCGTGCTGCAATCCGTGCAGGCCGCGACATCACCGGCCAGGCACCTACGGACCGGGATGCACGTCAGTCCCGGGGCGGTCCTTCGGGACCGAACGGCGGGGAGCGGGCCGACCGCTGGACGCCGGGCGTACGGGATCCAGACGACCGGACTCCGTGTTCCCGAGTACCCGAAGGAAGACAGCATGAGCAAGCACGTCCTGGCGCAGAACCAGTACGGCAAGGCCGAGAACCGCATCGTCAAGGTCACCCGCAAGGGCAATGACGGCTCCTGGCACGAGATCCGCGACCTCAACGTCTCGGTCGCGCTCCGCGGCGAGTTCCGCGACGTCCACCTGACCGGCGACAACGCCAACTGCCTGCCGACCGACACCACGAAGAACACGGTGTACGCCTTCGGCAAGGAGCACGGCATCGCCTCCCCCGAGGCCTTCGGCATCCTGCTCGCCAAGCACTTCGTCTCCTCGCAGTCGCCGATCCGCGAGGCGCAGATCCGCATCGAGGAGTACGCCTGGGAGCGGATCCCGGTCCCCACGCGCAAGGAGCAGCACTCCTTCGTCCGCAAGGGGCAGGAGGTCCGCACCGCGCAGATCACCTACAGCGAGACCACCGGGCTGCAGGTCCTCTCGGGTCTGAAGGACCTGACGGTGATGAACTCGACCAACTCCGAGTTCCACGGCTACATCAAGGACAAGTACACGACGCTGCAAGAGGCCTACGACCGCATCCTGGCGACCAAGGTCACCGCGCGCTGGGCTCACTCGGCGCTCGCCGCCGACGACGCCTCGTACGACTGGGACCGGTCGTACAAGAAGGTCCGCAAGCACATGCTCGAAGCCTTCGCGGAGACGTACTCGTACTCCCTGCAGCAGACCCTGAACCAGATGGCCGAGCGCGTGCTCGACAACTGCCCCAAGGTCAACGAGGTGCGCCTCAACCTGCCCAACAAGCACCACTTCCTCGTGGACCTGGAGCCCTTCGGCCTCAAGAACGACAACGAGGTCTACTTCGCGGCGGACCGGATGTACGGCCTGATCGAGGGCACCGTCCACCGCGACGGAGTCCAGCCGGTGATCGCCACGTCCGACTGGATCGTCGCCTGAGCGGCACGGCGCTCGCCCAGCTCAACAAGGGGGAGACCGCGCCGTCGCCCTGCCAGATGTACTACGGCGGCTCGTACACCAAGTGCGGTATCACCAGCACCCGTTGGGTCAAGGTCACCAAGCACGGCGTCACCGGTTACGTGGTCGGCACCTGCGTGAAGCAGCCAGCCTGACCCGGGGCGCCGACCGGCAAGCTTTCCGGGGGGCGGGGTCGCGCAGCGCCCCCCGGCCTCGCGGACTCCGCTGTGGGCGAGTTTCGGCCTGGCTCCGCTCTTCTAGCCGAGCAGGCCCTTGTGCCGGCCCCCGCGCCGAAGGAGGCTGTGCTGCCGATGAAGTCGACGACGAGGGGGGCCGGTAGTCCATGCCGAGGGCGATCTGGGAATGGCGGGGCTGGACGGGCGCGGCCCCGTTCTGGCTGAACACGTGCCTGCTGCTCCTGGCCCCCTTCACCGCCGTCACCCTGCTCGCGCAGATCGGCGTCATCACGGCCCTGGCCGCTCTGGGCGGCCTGGCCCGGCACCTGTGGTTCGGTGACTACGGCCACCCGGCCATCCACCTCGCCGCCGCCCTGATGGGCGCGGCGGCGGCCACGCTCGTAGTGGTGTGAGCCAGTGAGCTTCCTCCGGCCCACGGCTTCCACGGACCCGGTCCGGGAGCGCCACAGCCACTGACCTCCGCGCACCCGCGCGTTCCGCGTAGCCCGTGTTCTCCTCGTGGCCCTGCGGCCGGCTGTCAGCCGTGCGGGGTGTCTTCCTCCGCCGGTCGGGGGCATCTTCGGGCCCATCCGAGAGCCGCCCGGCGTGTCGGGGCACACCGGACGCATGAGCGGGACACGGCGCGACCGGACGGTCCGGGCCGCATGGACGATCCGTGCGGTACGGACGCTGAGAACAGCACTGACCAGAGCCCTGACGGCTGCCTGCGTCGTACTGCTGTGCGTGTTCGGCGCCGGCCCGGCCGCCGCGATGGCCGCCGACCACCGTCCCGCCTCCGGCGCCCCCCTGGAACCCGTCGAGGGCCAGTCCGATCCGGCCGCCGAGCCGGAGACACGCGCCGCCGTCCGGACGTTCGCGCGCTGGAGCCCAGGCGTACGGCAGCTGCCGCTGCGGACGTTTCACGTGAAACATGGCGCCCGACCGCCGTCCGCGCACGGATCGGAAACCTCCGGACCGGCGCTGCCTTCGCGGGCGGCTCGGGGCGTGGTCCTGCGCTGCTGAGGGGACCGAGCAGTGGCACGCGACCCCCCACAGACCCTTGAACACACGTGAGGTTCCACCATGCCCATCGACCCCTACACCGCCCTGAACGCCATGATCCGCGCCGAGGCCGTCCGCTACACACCGCCGGCCCGCCAGTCCGAGCCCGCGGCGCCGAAAACCCCGTCCGCGGCCGCCGAGTCGGAGAGTGAACCCAAGCAGGTGAGCGCCGCCGCCGACTCGGCCGCGTAGGAGCTCCGCCCGGAAAGGGTGAGGCGCCGGTTCCGCTGCCCTCGGCACCGAAGGTGACCGGGTGGGCTTCGACCACGGGCAGGGGAACCGGCGCCCCTGCCCGGCCCCGCCGGCTCACGCCCGCCACGGCCGCGGGTAAGGGAGCGCGGGGCGGAAAGCACGCTGTCCGCGGGCTACTTCCGGTTGTACAGCCGCATCGTGACAGGGCCGAAGACCAGGACCAGAAGTCCCGCCCACCCCAGCGACCAGGCGATCGCGGCGGCCGGCCACTCCCCCGCCATCAGGCCGCGCACGGCGGTCGTCAGGTGGGTGACCGGGCTGTTGTTGACGAAGGCCTGAAGCCATCCCGGCATCGTCCTGGGGTCCACGAAGATGTTGCTCAGGAAGGTGAGCGGGAACAGCACCATCATGCTGACGCCCATGACGGACTTCTCACTGCGCAGCAGCAGCCCGAACATGGTCCACACCCACGAGAAGGCGAACGAGAAGACGATCAGCAGCGCCACCCCGGCCACCACCCCGGCGACCCCGCCCGCCGGACGGAAACCGAGGATCAGACCGACGGCCAGCATCACCGCCGAGGCGATCGTGTAGCGCAGCATGTCACCGAGCAGGTAGCCGACCATCGTGGAGGGCCGCCAGACCGGGAGCGAGCGGAAGCGGTCGAAGACGCCCTTCTCGATGTCGGTGTTGACGGAGACACCGGTGTACATCGTGATCATCACGATGGACATGACGAGGATACCGGGCAGCAGGGTCTGGACGTAGATCCCGGGCGAACCGGCCAGCGCACCGCCGAAGAGGTACGTGTACAGCAGCACCATCATGATCGGGAAGGCCGTCACGTCGAAGAGCTGCTCGGGCACGTGCTTGATCTTCAGGACGGCCCGCCAGCCGAAGGTCAGGGAGGTGGACAACGCGCTCGGGCGGGGCAGGCGCTCACCGGCGACCAGGAGGGCGGCGAGCTGGTCGGCGCGCGGGGCCACGAATTCCAGCTCGGTGGCGGCCGTGGCGGCCGTGTTGCCGTTGCGGTCGCTTTCGGGGGAGCCGGTCTGCTCGGTGTTGACGCTCATGTCGTGCCCTTGTCGTCGGTGAGCGCGAGGAAGACCTCGTCAAGGGTGGGCTGGCCGAGCGCGAAGGTGTCGACCACGATCCCGGCCCGGGCCAGCTCGGCCAGTGCGTCGGCGGCGGACCGGGCGTCGTCCACACGGGCGGTCAGCGCGACGGGATCCGGGGCCGGCTGAACGGGCTCGTGCAGTACCTCGGCCAGCCGGCGCACGGCTTCGTGCCGCTGGGCTGGATCCCGGAGGCGGACGTGCACGCTGCCGGAGCCGACGGAGGCCTTCAGCTCCCCCTTGGTGCCCTCGGCGATGACCTTGCCGTTGTCGATGACGGCGATCCGGGAGGCCAGCTGGTCGGCTTCATCCAGGTACTGGGTCGTCAGCAGGACGGTGGTGCCCTGGCCCACGACCGCCCGGACGATCTCCCAGACCTGGTTGCGGCTGCGCGGGTCGAGACCGGTGGTGGGCTCGTCCAGGAAGAGCAGGTCGGGAGTGTTGACGATGGAGGCGGCGATGTCGATGCGGCGCCGCATGCCGCCGGAGTAGTGCTTGACCTGGCGGCCCGCCGCCGCCGAGAGCCCGAACGCCTCCAGGAGCTGGGCGGCACGCTCGCGCGCCGCGGGCCGTGAATGCCCCAGCAGCCGGGCCAGCAGCACCAGGTTCTCGGTGCCGGTGAGGTCCTCGTCCACGGAGGCGTACTGGCCGGTGAGGCTGATCCGGCTGCGGACCGCGTCCGGCTCCCGGGTGACGTCCTTGCCGAAGACGCGGGCCTCCCCGCCGTCCGGGCGCAGCAGGGTGGCCAGCATCTTCACCACGGTGGTCTTGCCCGCGCCGTTGGGGCCGAGCACGCCGTAAACGGTCCCCTCCGGTACGCGGAGGTCGACCCCGTCGACGGCCCTCGTCTCTCCGAAGACCTTGACGAGGCCGGCGGTCTCGATCGCGTGGCCGGCGGAGGTCGTGGGACTCAGTCCTCGTGTGCGCAGGAGCGGTAGGCGGGTGCCGCGTGAGGCATGAGGGTGGGTGCCGCGTGTGGCATGAGGGGATCCTCTCTCCCACCCTCCAGGGCACACCCGCTTCCACCGCCGGGCAAGTGGATCAGCCGGTCCGTCCGGTCAGGGCGTGCGGACCGCCACCGCGTCGATCTCGGGGAGCATCACGGGCAGGGCGAGGGCGGCGACGCCAGCCGACACGCCGGGCCCGCCACCCGGCCGCAGCAACAGCGCTCGCGCCGCGCGGCGGCCCCGCTTTCCCTGGTGACGTGCGCACCATCCTGTCGGCGGTACTCATCACGCTCGTGGCCCTGCTCGTGCCCGCGAGCGCCGTGGCGTACTGGGCCGACCACGAGCTGGGCGACGCCGACCGCTACACCGCCGCCATGTCCCCGCTGGCCGTGGACCCCGCCGTACAGGGCGTCGTCGTCGACCAGGCCACCCGCGCCCTCGCCGGCCAGATCGACGCCGGCCCGTTCCAGGAGGGCGTCGACGCCCTCCTCGGCGAGGCGCTGAGCTCCTTCACCGAGACCCCGGCCTACCGGACCGCCTGGGACGCCGCCAACCGCGCCGCCCACGCCGCCTTCCTCCAGGCGCTCACCACCGGCCACGGCGACGCCGTCACCATCGAGCTCGGACCCGCCATCGACCAGGTCAAGGGGGAGCTCGTCGCCGACAGCGTGCCCTTCGCCGACCGCATCCCGGAGACCCGCCTCTCGGTGAAGGTCATGGAGTACGACGACCTCGGCGCGCTCCGGAAGGGCTTTCGCATGCTGCAGATCGCCGGTGTCTGGCTGCCCGTGCTGACGCTGGTGCTGGCCGCGTCGGCCATCGCCTTCGCCGTCCACCGGCGGCGCGCGGTGATGGCCACCGGGCTGGGGCTCGCCATCGGGGCAGGGCTGCTGTGGACCGCCGTGGTGCTGGGCCGGCGGCTGACCCTGGACGATCTGCCCGCCGACATCGACCGGTCGGCCGCCGGGGCGGTGTACGACGCCCTCACCGCGTTCCTGCGCACCACCACCTGGGTGGTCCTGGGCGTCGGACTCGCCGCCGCGCTGGCGGCCTGGCTCATCGGCCGGCTGCGCCGCACCCCATAAGCTCGGAAGGTACCCACACGTAGGCAGAGCGCCCGACAAGCACGCAGACCGTGTACAACCGGGCCGAGGCCGGCAGCTGGGGCGTGCGCGGGCCATGACTGGGAGCAGCGCCCGGCCCGGCGTCCCGGCCGGCGCGCGAGAACCGATCCACCAGCGGGCCACGGAAGCGGGAATGAGCACCGAACCCACCGACCAGATACCGCCCGGGAGAGCCCGACAGCATCCGCTGGCGCCGCCCGCCTGGCTGCTCAACGGACTGCGGCCGAGCAGCGCGCCCATCCCCTGGGCCGCCGTCGTGCGCGCGGCGATCGCCCTGGCCGCCCCGCTCGCCGCCGGATTCGCCCTGGACGAGCCCGAATACGGCGCGCTCGTCTCCATGGGCGCCCTGGCCGGGGTCATCGGCGACACCGCCGACGCCTACCGGATGCGCATCCTGAACATCGCCGTCCCGCAGCTCTTCGGCGCCGTCGGGGTGGCGCTGGGCACCCTCGTCTTCGGTCGCGGCTGGCTGGCGGTCGGCGCCCTCACCCTGATCGCCCTGGTCTCCGGGATGATCTCCTCGATCGGCACGGTCGCCTCGGTCTCCGGGCTGCTGCTCCTGCTCAACGCGGTGGTCGGCGCCGGACTCCCCATGCCCGAGCCTTGGTGGACGGCTCCACTGCTGCTCACCACGGGCGGGCTGTTCGTCCTCGCACTGACCTTGCTGGGCTGGCCCCTGCGCGGCCGCAGACCCGAGCGGGCCGCCGTCGCGGCCACCTACCGGGCCCTCGCCGCGACGCTCGAAGCCGCGGGCGGGCCGGAGTACGAGGAGCACCGCCGGGAGGTCACCCAGGCCCTGAACCACGCCTACGACCTGATCCTCGGGCGGCGGGGACGGGTCCACGGCCGCAGCCCCTCCCTGGTGCGGATGCTGGCCCAGCTCAACGTGGTCATCCCGCTGGTGGAGGCCGCGCCCGCCGCGCACCTGCGCGGGCGCCCGCTGCCGCCCGAGATCCCGGCGGCCGTACGGGAACTGGCCGCGGCCGTCGAGGAGGGCCGCACCGGGACTCCCATCCTCACCGTGCCCACGCCGCACGGCCCGTCCGAGCGGGCCCTCGACGCGGCCCTGCGGCACGCCGCGACCATCGTGCACCTCGCCGAACCGGACCCGTACAACGTCGACGACCGCCTGGGCCGGCCCGCCGCCCTGCGCGTCCGGGCCCGGCGGGCGGTGCGGGACATGATGCTCTCCGGGGCCTCCTGGCGGTACGGGCTGCGGCTGGCGCTGTGCATCGGGCTCGCGCAGTCGCTGGTGTCGCTCATCGAGGTCGAGCGGTCCTACTGGGTCGCGCTGACCGTCACCTTCGTCCTCAAGCCGGACTTCGGCTCGGTCTTCTCCCGGGCCGTGCTGCGCGCGCTCGGTACGGCGGCCGGCCTGGTCATCGCGGCGGCCGTCCTCGCCGAGGTGCCGCGCGGCTGGTGGGACGTGCCGGTGATGGTGGGGCTCGCCGCGCTGATCCCCGCCTTCTCCGTCAAGGGGTACGCCTTCCAGACCGCCGCGATCACCCCCGTGATCCTGCTGCTCTCCGACCTGCTGAACCACCAGGGCTTCGACCTGATCAGGCCGCGGCTGCTGGACAGCCTGATCGGCTGCGCGATCGTTCTGGTCTTCGGGTACCTGCTGTGGCCGGAGAGCTGGCACTCCAGGCTCGGCGACCGTCTCGCCGACACGGTGGAGGACGCCGCCCGGTACGTCGAGCGGGCCTTCGGCGCCCCGCAGGATGCCGGGGACGCCGACGCCGAGGCCCGGGTGCGCGCCGCCCGCACCGCCCGGTTGCAGGCCCGGCGGCGGATCTACCGGGACCTGTCGGGCGTGCGGAGCGAATTCCAGCGGGCGCTGACCGAGCCGCCGCCGACCGGGGCGCGGGCCGCCGCCTGGTGGCCGCTGGTGGTCGCCGTCGAGCGGATCGTCGACGCGACCACCGCCGCGCGGGTCCGGGTCAACCACGGGGCGCCACCGCCCGCGGCTCCCGAGGTGGAGTCGATCACCCGGCAGCTGCGGGCGCTGGCGGAGCTGGTGCGCAGCAGCCCGACGCCGGAAGGGGCGGAGGTGGAGCCGCGGGGTGGGGAGTCCAGCGTGCTGGACCCGGTCCGCCAGGAGATCGCGGCGGCCCTCGCCATCGCCTCCCCGACCGCACCGGGCCCGCCCGGCAGTTGATCCGCTTCCCGGCGCCCGAGCGGTTCCCGGCGCCCGAGCCGGTTCCGCTCGGGCCGCGACGGTGCACCGGACCGGACACCGGCGGGCTCCTCGGTGCTCACCCGTACGGCTCACCGCCCGGGCCCGGCGGGCCCCGGCGGGAGAGCATCGGTACATGCGCCACCTTCCGAGCGCCCTGGTCATCCCCGTCCTGGCCGCCACCTTGGCGGCCGCGGCCGGGTGCGCCGACGTGGAGGGTGTGCAGAGTCACGGCGACCGCGGCACGGCGCACGCCCCGCTGAGCCTGTGGGAGGACATCCACCCCGCCCCGCCGGGCCCCGGGGAGCAGCCGGGGGCGGCCGCCGTGGTGCCCGGTCTGCCCAAGACGGAGGGCCCGACCATGCGGGGCGTGGACGCGCTCGCCGTCGTACGCGCCGACATCACCTCCCAGACGGACGAGGACGGCGGCACCGGCCGCCTGGTCGACCCGCGGGCGGTGCGGCGGATCGCGCTCTGTACACAGGCTGTGGACGGCGGTCCCGACTGCCCGGTGCGGCCCGGGGTCCTCCACGATCTGACGGGCGACGGCAAGGAGGAGCTGATCACCGCCCTGGACATCGACGGCCGGCTCAGCGAGCTGCGCGTCTACACCGTCCGGGACGACCGGTCCGTAGCCCGGATCCTGTCCCGGCGCGCGGTCCTGGAGGGGGTGGAAGTGGCCGCCGAGCATCTGGCGGTGCGCGAGCCGACCTCCAATCCGGCGTACGTCTCCATCTCCGACTACGTGTGGGATCCGGCGGCCGGAATCATGAACCTGTCCCAGCTCACCCTGGACGAGTGCCCCGGTCTCAGGGAGGGCTCCGCCCTCTGCTCTCCGTCGAGGGCCGCCTGAACGGGAGCGGGACGCGATGCGCGCCTTCAGCAGTCTGCGGTGGAAGATCGCCCTGACCACCACGGCCGTGTGCTGCGCGGTGGCGGCGGTGCTGGGCGTCCTGGTGCACAACGTGGTCGCCCGGCAGATCGTCGGGGAGGTGCGCAAGGACGCGGACCGGGACCTCGAACACGCGCTGGGGCACTACCAGTACGGCACCTCGCACGGCGATGTGAACACCGGCCTGGACCCGCCGGGGCTGCCCCGGCGGCTGCGCGAGCTGGTCGCGCGGGGAGAGACGGGCACCATGGTCGGTGAGCACGCGGGCAAGCCCGTCATGTGGGCCGCCGCCCCCGCCGACGGCAAAGCCCTCGCCGTCTGGCTCCCGTACGAGACCACCCGCCACCGGCTGCGGGACATAGACGCCGCGATCCTCGCCTCCTCCGCGCTCGCGGCCGGAGTGGTGGCGCTGGCCGGGCTGTTCCTGGCCGGCCGGATCAGCCGGCGGCTCGCGACCACGGCCGAGGTGGCCCGCCGGATCAGCGGCGGGGACCTGGACGCCCGGGTGAACTTCCCGGCCGACGGTGACGGGCAGGAGCCACCCCACTCCCGGGACGAGGTACGGGACGTGGCGCGGGCACTGGACTCGATGGCCGCCTCGCTCCAGGGCCGGCTGGAAGCGGAGAGGCGCTTCACGGCTGACGTCGCGCACGAGCTGCGCACCCCGCTCACCGGCTCGCTGGCGGCGGCCTCCCTGCTGCCGGAGGGCCGGCCGAAGGAGATGATCAACGACCGGCTTCAGGCGCTGCACCGGCTCACCGAGGACCTGTTGGAGATCTCCCGCCTCGACTCGGGGATCGAGCGGGCCGATCTGGCCCGGGTCGAGCTCGGGCACGCCGTGGAACGGGCCGTGACGGGCACCCGGCTGCCCGCGACGGTACGCGTCCTCCGTGACGCCGTGGTCCTCACCGACCGGCGGCGCCTGGACCGGATCCTGGCCAACCTGCTGGTCAACGCGCACCACCACGGCCGGCCGCCGGTCGAGGTGACCGTGGACGGTCCGGTGGTGAGGATCCGCGACCACGGGCCCGGTTACCCGGCGGAGTTGATCGAGCAGGGCCCGCAGCGGTTCCGGACCGGCGACCCGGGCCGTGGGCGCGGCCACGGGCTCGGCCTGACGATCGCGGCGGGCCAGGCCGCCGTACTGGACATCGCGCTGACCTTCGCCAACGCCCCGGACGGCGGCGCGGTGACCACGCTCCGGCTTCCCGTCGGGCGCCTTCCCAACGGAAGTTGACCCCCTTCGAGGCCGCTTGTTTCACGTGAAACATGCGTGGGCGGGGGCGGGGGTGAGGTGGAGCCAGGGGGCGCCCCCCCGGCGCCCCCCCGGCCACCGGGGCCGGGAGCCACCCAGCTTTGGACCC
>NZ_JBSFTS010000030.1:0-65754 GCF_053591375.1 Streptomyces sp. NPDC003034 | reverse complement strand
TCCGACCAGGACATCCGTGAGGCCCTGTCCGGCAACCTCTGCCGCTGCACGGGCTACGAGAAGATCCTCGACGCGGTCCGCCTCGCGGCCGCCCGTCAGGGAGAGGCGGTCTGACCATGGCTCAGAACACGCGCACCGTTCCGGCGGGTACGCCGACCAACGTCACGCAGAAGCACACCAAGGGCGGCATCGGCGAGTCCACGCTGCGCCCGGACGGCACCCTCAAGGTCACCGGTGAGTTCGCGTACTCCTCGGACATGTGGCACGAGGACATGCTGTGGGGCCAGACCCTGCGCAGCACCGTCGCCCACGCCGAGATCGCCTCCATCGACATCTCCGAGGCCCTCGCGATGCCCGGCGTCTACTCGGTGCTGACCTACAGCGACCTGCCGGCCGAGATGAAGAACTACGGCCTGGAGATCCAGGACACCCCGGTCCTCGCCAACGGCCGGGTACGCCACCACGGCGAGCCGGTGGCCCTCGTGGCCGCCGACCACCCGGAGACCGCCCGCCGCGCGGCCGCCAAGATCAAGATCGACTACCGTGAGCTGCCGCTCGTCACGGACGAGGCCTCCGCCCTCGCCGCCGACGCGCCGCTGATCCACGAGGGCCGCGACGACCACCACTCCGGTCACGTCCCGCACCCGAACATCGTGCACCGCCAGCCGATCATCCGCGGCAACGTGGAAGAGGCCCGCAAGCGCGCCGACGTCATCGTCGAGGGCGAGTACACCTTCGGCATGCAGGACCAGGCCTTCCTCGGCCCGGAGTCCGGCCTGGCCGTCCCGTCGGAGGACGGCGGCGTCGACCTCTACGTCGCCACCCAGTGGCTGCACTCGGACCTCAGGCAGATCGCCCCCGTCCTCGGTCTCCCCGAGGAGAAGGTGCGCATGACGCTCTCCGGCGTCGGCGGTGCCTTCGGCGGCCGCGAGGACATCTCGATGCAGATCCACGCCTGCCTCCTGGCGCTGGCCACGGGCAAGCCGGTCAAGATGGTCTACAACCGGTTCGAGTCCTTCTTCGGCCACGTGCACCGTCACCCGGCGAAGCTCTACTACGAGCACGGCGCCACCAAGGACGGCAAGCTCACGCACATGAAGTGCAAGATCGTGCTCGACGGCGGCGCCTACGCCTCGGCCTCCCCGGCCGTCGTCGGCAACGCGTCCTCCCTCTCGGTGGGGCCGTACGTCATCGAAGACGTCGACATCGAGGCGATCGCGCTCTACACGAACAACCCGCCCTGCGGCGCCATGCGCGGCTTCGGCGCGGTCCAGGCCTGCTTCGCCTACGAGGCCCAGATGGACAAGCTCGCGGCCAAGCTGGGCATGGACCCGGTCGAATTCCGCCAGCTCAACGCCATGGAGATGGGCACGATCATGCCCACCGGCCAGGTCGTGGACTCCCCGGCCCCGGTCGCCGAGCTGCTGCGCCGGGTCAAGGCCCGCCCGCTGCCGCCGGAGCGCCAGTGGGAGAGCGCCGGCGAGGGCGCGGACGTCCGCGCACTGCCCGGTGGCCTCTCCAACACCACCCACGGCGAGGGCGTCGTCCGCGGCGTGGGCTACGCGGTCGGCATCAAGAACGTCGGCTTCTCCGAGGGCTTCGACGACTACTCGACCGCCCGGGTCCGCCTGGAGGTCATCAACGGCGAGCCCGTCGCGATGGTCCACACGGCCATGGCCGAGGTCGGCCAGGGCGGTGTCACCGTCCACGCGCAGATCGCCCGTACGGAGCTGGGCGTCACGCAGGTGACCATCCACCCGGCCGACACCCAGGTCGGCTCCGCCGGTTCCACGTCCGCCTCGCGGCAGACGTACATGACCGGCGGCGCGGTGAAGAACACCTGCGAGGCCGTCCGCGAGAAGGTCCTGGAGATCGGGCGCCGCAAGAACGGCTCCTACCACCCGGCGTGGGCGACCGCCGAGCTGCTGCTCGAAGGCGGCAAGGTCGTCACCGACGGCGGCGAGGTCCTCGCGGACCTGGTCGACGTGCTGGAGGGCGAGGACGCGATCGACCTGGAGCTGGAGTTCCGCCACCGTCCGACCGTCGCCTTCGACCTGGTCACCGGCCAGGGCAACGGCCACGTCCAGTACACCTTCGCCGCACACCGCGCGGTGGTGGAGGTGGACACCGAGCTCGGCCTGGTCAAGGTCGTCGAGCTGGCGACCGCCCAGGACGTCGGCAAGGCGCTCAACATGCTCTCCGTCGTCGGCCAGATCCAGGGTGGCACCACCCAGGGCCTCGGCGTGGCGATCATGGAAGAGATCATCGTGGACCCGAAGACCGCGAAGGTGCGCAACCCCTCCTTCACGGACTACCTGATCCCGACCATCCTCGACACCCCGACCATCCCGGTCGACGTCCTGGAACTCGCCGATCCGAACGCGCCGTACGGCCTGCGCGGCATGGGCGAGGCCCCGACCCTCTCGTCCACCCCGGCCGTCCTCGCGGCGATCCGGCAGGCGACCGGTCTGGAGCTCAACAAGACGCCGATCCGTCCGGAAGCCCTCACCGGCACCCTCTAGGACGGCGTCCTCCGGGGGCCGCGAGGCCCCCGGACCCTCAGCTCTCCGGGCGGTGTGACACGGGAACGTCACACTTCCAGCCGCACCGCCCGGAGTACGAAGTACCGCACCGCTCGCGGTCAGCTTCACAGGCAGTACCCGCAGCAAACCCCCCACGCTGCACCAGCAGTAACGCGTCGCCTCGGGCCGTCACCCCGGGTCGTGCCGCCCAGCACCATCCCAAATCCCGCGTCTCCAATCCCCATGCGGGTGCCCCTTTGAACCTTGGGAGTTAGGCACCATGACCCAGTCGTCTGTGGAGCCCAAGACCACCGCGGAAGAGGCCGGCGACGGCACTCTGAACCCCGCCGGGCGTTCTTGGCTCGACCGGTACTTTCACATAACCCACAGAGGATCCAACGTCGGCAACGAAGTCCGTGGCGGTATCACGACCTTCATGGCCATGGCGTACATCCTCCTGCTCAACCCCCTGCTCCTGTCGGGCAAGGACGTCGAGGGCACCACGATGGCCGCCTCGGCGATCATCACCGCCACGGCGTTCGCCGCAGCCGTCACGACGCTCCTCATGGGCTTCGTCGGCAAGGTGCCGCTGGCCCTCGCCGCCGGTCTGTCCGTGTCCGGCGTGCTGGCCTCGCAGGTCGCCCCGCAGATGACCTGGCCGCAGGCCATGGGCATGTGCGTGCTCTACGGCATCGTGATCTGTCTCCTGGTCGTCACCGGCCTCCGAGAGATGATCATGAACGCGATCCCGCTCGCGCTCAAGCACGCCATCACCATGGGCATCGGCCTCTTCGTCGCCCTCATCGGCTTCGTGAAGGCGGGCTTCGTCGGCAACGGCGGGGAGTTCATGCCCCCCGTCCAGCTCGGCGCGACCGGTGAGCTCTCCGGCTGGCCCGTCCTGCTCTTCGCCGTCACCCTGGTCGGCATCTTCATGCTCCAGGCCCGCAAGGTCCCCGGCGCGATCCTGATCGGCATCGTCGGCGGAACCATCCTGGCCGCCATCCTCAACGCCATCATCGACATCGACCCGAAGGCGTGGAAGAACGGCTCGCCGGAGCTCGCGGGCTCCGCGATCTCGCTCCCGGACTTCTCCCTCTTCGGTGACGTCAGCTTCGGCGGCTGGGGCGACGTCGGCTACATGACGGTCGGCATGATCGTCTTCACCCTGGTGCTCGCCGGCTTCTTCGACGCGATGGCCACCATCATCGGCGTCGGCACCGAGGCCAAGCTCGCCGACGACAAGGGCCGCATGCCGGGCCTGTCGAAGGCGCTGTTCATCGACGGCGCCGGTGGCGCCATCGGTGGTGTGGCGGGCGGCTCCGGACAGACCGTGTTCGTCGAGTCCGCGACCGGCGTCGGCGAGGGTGCCCGCACAGGCCTCGCCTCCGTGGTGACCGGCCTCTTCTTCGCCGCCTGCCTCTTCTTCACCCCGATCACGCAGATCGTCCCGGGTGAGGTCGCCTCCGCGGCCCTGGTCGTCATCGGCGCGATGATGATGCAGAACGCACGCCACGTGGACTGGGCCGACAGCGCGACCGCGATCCCGGTCTTCCTGACCGTCGTGATCATGCCGTTCACCTACTCGATCACGGCCGGTGTCGCCGCCGGTGTGATCTCCTACGTCGCCATCAAGGTGGCGCAGGGCAAGGCGCGCGAGATCGGTGCCTTCATGTGGGCGCTGGCCGGAATCTTCCTGGTCTTCTTCGCGCTCCACCCCATCGAGGGATGGCTCGGCGTCAGCTAGGCCGGGCAGTGATCCGTACCTGACCCTCCACGCATCCGATAGTGGAACCGAACCCTCCGAGGAGGCCCCCATGCTGGACATCGCCGAAGAACTGAACCGGTGGGTCGAGCAGGGACGTGACTTCGCCGTCGCCACCGTCGTGGCGGTCGGCGGGAGCGCACCCAGGCAGCCCGGGGCGGCGCTCGCCGTCGACGGCGAGGGCACGGCCATCGGTTCGGTCTCCGGTGGATGCGTGGAGGGCGCCGTGTACGAGCTGTGCCGGCAGGCGCTGGAGGACGGGGAAACCGTCACCGAGCGTTTCGGCTACAGCGACGAGGACGCCTTCGCCGTCGGCCTGACCTGCGGCGGAATCATCGACATCCTGGTCACCCCGGTCCCCGTGGGCTCTCCCGTCCGGGAGGTCTTCGCGGCCGGGCTGGCCGCCGCCGCGCGCGGCGAGGCCGCCGCGCTGGCCCGGATCGCGGAAGGCCCCGCCGAGCTGATGGGCGCGGCCCTGCTGATCCGGTCGGACGGCTCCTACGAGGGCACTCTCGGTGTACGGTCGCAGCCGGACGCCGGCGGCGCGGGTGCACCGGACGGCGCAGCCGACAGCTCCCTCGGCGGACACCCGGAGCTGGACCGCACCGTCGCCGGGGAAGCCCGCGCCATGCTCGACGCGGGCCGGACCGGAGTGCTGGAGATCGGCGCGGACGGCAGGCTCTGCGGAGAGCCGCTCAAGGTCCTGGTCGAGTCGAGCGTCCCGCCGCCGCGCATGATCGTCTTCGGTGCCATCGACTTCGCCTCCGCGCTGGTGCGGATCGGCAAGTTCCTCGGCTACCGCGTGACGGTGTGCGACGCGCGGCCCGTGTTCGCGACGAAGAACCGTTTCCCCGAGGCGGACGAGATCGTCGTCGAATGGCCGCACCGCTACCTGGAGGCACAGTCCTCCGCCGGGGACCTCGACGGCCGGACCGTCCTGTGCGTCCTCACCCACGACGCCAAGTTCGACGTACCGCTCCTCGAACTGGCCCTGAAACTTCCCGTCGCCTACGTCGGCGCCATGGGCTCCCGCCGGACCCACGAGGACCGCAACAAGCGGCTGCGCGAGGTCGGCGTGACCGAGCTGGAACTCGCCCGCCTGCGCTCTCCGATCGGCCTGGACCTCGGCGCCCGCTCCCCGGAGGAGACCGCGCTGTCCATCGCCGCCGAGATCGTGGCCAACCGGCGCGGCGGCACCGGCGCGGCCCTCACCGGCGCGCACATCCCGATCCACCCCGACATATCGAAGACGACGGTCAGCCGGATCGGGTCCGTCGCTTGAAGGGGTGACGGCCGGACCTGAGATCCGGGGCATCGGCCCCGAGCGACGGCCGGATGCGGACCGGGTACGGAACCGGACATCGGAAGGGCGTGACCCCGTGGGGGTTGCGCCCTTCCGCCGTTCCGTCTATTTTACCCGCCGGTAACAGGAGGCACCCTCTCCATCCCTTCCCCCCACCGGAGTTGAGCGGATGTCACGTACCCTCCGAACCCTGAGCGCGCTGGCCGCGGCCACCCTGCTGACCGCCTTCGCGCCCGCGGCCGGGCCCGAGAGAGGCCTGCGCGAGGTGCTGTTCGTCGGAAACAACTGGGAGGGGACCGCCGATGTCCTCGCCTCGACCGGCGACCTCGCCAAGGTCGGCCGGATCGATGTGATCCCCGACAAGGAGGAGCGGCTGCGGGAGATCCACCTCAACCCGGTGAAGCTGGCCTACTTCCTCGGCATCCGCACCACCGCGGGCGAGGGCCACGACCAGTTCGTGGACGATATGTACGCCACCCCGGACGGCTCCGCCGTCGTCGTCTCCCGGCCCAGCTTCGCCGACGTCGTATCGATCGACGTGACCACCGGCCGGATCAACTGGCGCTTCCCCGTAGCCGGTTACCGCTCCGACCACATGGCCGTCTCCCCGGACGGCACCCGGGTCGCCGTCTCCGCCTCCACCGCCAACACCGTGCACGTCCTGGACATCGCCACCGGCGCCGAGGCCGGTTCCTTCACCACCGGCGACAAGCCGCACGAGAACACCTTCACCCGCGACGGCCGCTACCTGTGGAACAGCTCCATCGGAGAGGTGAACACCGTCCTCGACGCACCCTGGCTGGACTGGACGAAGGGCGACCGGAAGATCACCGTGGTGGACGCGCGGACCTTCCGCACGGTCCGGGTCATCGACATGCGCGAACGGCTCGACGCCTTCGGCCGCCCCGACCTCTCCGACTCCGTGCGGCCGCTGTCCTTCAGCCCCGACGAATCGAAGCTCTACTTCCAGGTGTCCTTCTTCCACGGCTTCCTGGAGTACGACGTGGCCACCGACCGCATCACCCGCGTCAAGACCCTCCCCGAGAACCCGGCCACCGACCCCGCCCGCACGGCCTGGGTCAACGACTCCCGCCACCACGGCATGTCCATGAGCCCCGACGGGGCCAAGCTGTGCGTCGCGGGGACCATGGACGACTACGCGACCGTCGTGGACCGGGCCACGCTCACGGAGGGACCGCTCGTGCCCGCCGCCAAGCCGTACTGGGCGACCGTCGACGGAGACGGAAAGGGCTGCGTGATCTCCGAGAGCGGCGCCGACCGGGTCACGGCCATCGACTTCGCCACCGGAACCAAACGGGTGTCGGTCCCCGTGGGCGACCACCCGCAGCGCATCCGGCTCGGCCACGTCCCGGCCGGCTGGACCGGTCCGGCCGCGCGCTGATCCGTACGCGGGTCCCGGCGCGCCCGGGAGGTGCGGTGGCGGGGGCGGGCGAGCGGACCGCCCCCACCACCGGGATCAGGCGGGCAACGAGATCCGGGCGGCCGACATGCCGAAACCGGGGGGCCAAGCGCCGCCGCTCAGCCCGCCGGGGACCGGCTGCAAGTCCTCCGGCCGGTAACGCCGAATCTTCTCATGCCAGTTGAGAATGCCGGCATGCCAGTCCTGCAGTTCGGCCACATAGGCGTCCAGGGCGGTCCGAGCCTCCTCCCCGAGCTTCCAGTCGTCGTACAGCAGCGGCATCTGCGTGGCCACGATGTGCTCGAACTCCTCGGTGCGCTGGGTCATCAGCGCGTGGCAGATGTGCAGCGCCTCCGGGTAGCCGATGTCGAAGAAGTTCCGCGTGACGAGGATGTAGTTGTGCACCTCGCCCTCGAACTCGATCTCCTTCTGGTAAGAGAAGATGTCGTTGAGCAGGCTGGCCGCGTCCGCGACGGCGTTCTCCAGCGACCTGATGGTGCCCGACGCGTAGATCTCCTCGGGGATGCCCCGGCCCTGGTGACCGAGCCGGCACAGGTACATGGTGAGGTGGGAACCGAAGGTGCGGCGGCGCATCTCGGCGTAGTCCACCGGGTCCGGGATGCGGTTCTGGATCTGGTTGTCCACCTCCCACAGCCAGCTCTCCACCATGTCCACCAGCGTCGCCCGGAATTCGGCGCGCTGCTCCGCGGACATGCCGAGGCTGGTGCGCACCCACAGATCGCCGAGCCCCCGCTCCATCGCCGTCAGCGGCTCGGGCATGTCCGCGTGGTCGACGGGGATCATGGACACCAGGCGCGCGGTGGCGGCCTTGGCGGCCGACAGGTTCTTGGTGTGCGCGAAGGCCACCGGGTAGTAGTCGTCCCCGTACGTCCCCCAGGTCAGCCAGCACGCGCTGAGGGCCAGCTGCTCCGGCGTGGCATCGGGGTCGATGCCGGCCGAGCACACCGCGAAGTCGAAGCCGCGCAGCTTGCCTTCGGTCCAGATCGCCGAGGCTGGATCCCCCGGCTGGGGCTCCAGCATGCCCATCCGCCCGGCCCAGGCCACCGATTCCTCCCGGGCGTGGGCCAAGTGCGGGCTCAGGGCCAGGGGGTGCGGCATGTAGATGTCGGGGATGACGGAGGGGCCGGTCTTCTCGAACGGCACGTGGGTGAAGGAGCGCCGGCGCAGCTCCATCGAGCGGGGTGTGAACAGGGAGCGGACGTCGAGCGCGGTGGTGCCGAGCCCCGAGGGGAGGAAGGGCAGGGAGAGCGGCGCCGTGGCGCGGGCCTCCTTGTTCATGTAGCGGCTGGAGACCATGTGCCACTCGTGGCCGCCGGACTGCCAGTCCTGCAGGCCCTTGGCGTAGGCCAGGACGGCCGCGATCTCCTCCGGGTTCATCGCGTGGTCGGCGAAGAGCTGGGGCAGTTCCGCGAGCGCGGTCTGCTCGAACTGCTGGAGGCGAGAGGTGAGCAGGTCGTTGGAGGCCTCGGCGGCCTCCTGCGTGGTGCAGCCGAGGAAGGTCTCCAGGACCAGGATGGCGTTGGACAGCTCGCCCTCGTCGGCGACCTCGCGTTCGTAGGAGAAGATGTCGTTCCTGATGTGCACGGCGTCGGAGAAGGCGTCGCGCAGCACGCCGAGCGGCCGGGAGTGCGCGACGCGGGCGGGGACCTCGGCGGAGACGTACTCGACGAGGCCGGCCGACCAGGGGGCGCCGCCCACCTTGCGGCGCATCTCGATGTATTCGAGGGGATTGGCCACCCGTCCGATGTTGATGTTGGCCAGTTCCCACATCGACTCGTTGAGCAGGTTCTTCGTGGACTCGGAGAATCGTTCCCGCCAGTGCGAGGACATCGCCGGGACGGTCCGCGCCCACAGGTCCGCGAGTCCCGCCTCCACCGGATTGGTGGCCTCCGGGAAGCCGTCGGCCAGGTCCATCGGCATGAAGGCGGCGAGCCGGTCGAGGTACTCCTTGGCGCCGTCCCGGTCCTGCGAGCGCTTGTACATCTCCAGGAAGTGGTCGTCGAAGAAGAACACCCACACGTACCAGTCGGTGACCAGGGACAGCGCCTCAGTGCCGCAGTCGGGGTGGGTGTAGGAGCACAGCAGCGCGTAGTCGTGCGAGTCGAGGTCGCTCTCCTCCCAGACGCCGGAACCCTCCAGCATGCCGAGGGCCCGCGCCCACTGCTTGGTGTGGACCCTCGCGTCCTCCAGGTGGGGGTTCAGTCGCGCCGGATAAGGCACATAGAAATCCGGCAGTTGAAACGGCTGCGTCACGGCGGGGTCGGCCTTTCGTCTGTCTGTGTCCCGGCGCTCTCGCCCGAGGTGCGGGGGCCGGGCCACCCGGCCCCCGCACGAGATCAGCAGTGCCCTACCCGTGCCGCCCCTGGGATAAGGGGCAGTTCACCGCTTCAGGTGACGCGGTCGCCGTTCCGCCCTCGCGCCCGCCTGACACCGGGTACGGCGGCCGCCCGGCGCCCTGGGAGCCGCTACTCCGCTTCGCCCTCCAGCCGGCCTTCCGAGTCCAGGTACACCTGGCGCAGGGATTCCAGGATCCGCGGGTCCGGCTTCTCCCACATGCCGCGGGACTCCGCTTCCAGCAGGCGCTCCGCGATCCCGTGCAGCGCCCAGGGGTTGGCCTCCTCCAGGAAGGCGCGGTTCTCCGGGTCCAGGACGTAGGTCTCCGTGAGCTTGTCGTACATCCAGTCCGCCACCACGCCCGTCGTGGCGTCGTAACCGAAGAGGTAGTCCACGGTCGCCGCCAGCTCGAAGGCGCCCTTGTAGCCGTGGCGGCGCATCGCCTCGATCCACTTCGGGTTCACCACGCGCGCCCGGAAGACGCGGCTGGTCTCCTCCACGAGGGTGCGGGTCTTGACGGTCTCCGGGCGGGTGGAGTCGCCGATGTACGCCTCCGGGGCCGTCCCGCGCAGGGCGCGGACCGTGGCCACCATGCCGCCGTGGTACTGGAAGTAGTCGTCGGAGTCGGCGATGTCGTGCTCGCGGGTGTCCGTGTTCTTGGCGGCGACGGTGATCCGCTTGTAGGCGCTCTCCATCTCCGCCCGGGCGGGGCGGCCTTCCAGGCCGCGGCCGTACGCGTACCCGCCCCAGACCGTGTAGACCTCCGCGAGGTCGGCGTCCGTACGCCAGTCCCGGGAGTCGATCAGCTGGAGGATGCCCGCGCCGTACGTGCCGGGGCGCGAGCCGAAGATACGTGTCGTCGCGCGGCGCTCGTCACCGTGCTCGGCCAGGTCCGCCTGGGCGTGGGCGCGGACGAAGTTGTCCTCGGCCGGCTCGTCCAGGCCCGCCACGAGCCGCACCGCGTCGTCCAGGAGGCCGATCACGTGCGGGAAGGCGTCCCGGAAGAAGCCCGAGATGCGCAGGGTCACATCGACGCGGGGCCGGCCCAGTTCGGCGAGCGGGATCGCTTCGAGACCGGTCACGCGGCGCGAGGCCTCGTCCCAGACCGGGCGCACGCCCAGCAGCGACAGGGCTTCGGCCACGTCGTCGCCCGAGGTGCGCATCGCGCTCGTGCCCCACAGGGACAGGCCGACCGACGCGGGCCATTCGCCGTTGTCGGTGCGGTAGCGGTTCAGAAGGGACTCGGCGAGCGCCTGGCCCGTCTCCCACGCGAGGCGGGAGGGGACAGCCTTCGGGTCCACGGAGTAGAAGTTGCGGCCCGTCGGCAGCACGTTGACCAAACCGCGCAGCGGCGAACCGGACGGGCCCGCCGGCACGAAGCAGCCGTCCAGCGCGCTGACCACGTGGGCGATCTCGTCCACCGTGCCCGCCAGGCGCGGCGCCACCTCGCGCGCCGCGAAGTCCAGTACGGCCGCCACGTCCGCCGAGTACCCGGAGGCGACGGCGGCGACCGCCGCCGGGTCCCAGGCCGCGTCCTCCATCGCCTGCACCAGCGTGCGGGCCTCTTCCTCCACGGCGTCGGCCGAGGTCCGCGTCGCGGCCGACTCGTCCAGGCCCAGCGCCTCGCGCAAGCCGGGCAGGGCCGTCGTACCGCCCCAGATCTGCCGGGCCCGCAGGATGGCGAGGACCAGATTGACCCGCGCCGGACCGGTCGGCGCCCCGCCCAGGACGTGCAGACCGTCGCGGATCTGGGCGTCCTTGATCTCGCACAGCCAGCCGTCGACATGGAGCAGGAAGTCATCGAAGCCGTCGTCGTCCGGGCGCTCTTCGAGCCCCAGGTCGTGATCGAGCTTCGCCGCCTGGATCAGCGTCCAGATCTGCGCGCGGATCGCCGGCAGCTTGGCCGGGTCCATCGCGGAGATCTGGGCGTACTCGTCGAGGTGCTGCTCCAGCCGCGCGATGTCCCCGTACGACTCGGCGCGCGCCATCGGCGGCACCAGGTGGTCGACCAGGGTGGCGTGCACGCGCCGCTTGGCCTGGGTGCCCTCGCCCGGGTCGTTGACGAGGAAGGGGTAGATGAGCGGGAGGTCACCGAGGGCGGCGTCGGGGCCGCAGGCCGCCGACAGGCCGGCGTTCTTGCCCGGCAGCCACTCCAGATTGCCGTGCTTGCCCAGGTGGATCATCGCGTCGGCGCCGAAACCGCCGTCCTCGGCGCGCGCCTGGATCCAGCGGTACGCGGCCAGGTAGTGGTGCGAGGGCGGCAGATCGGGATCGTGGTAGATCGCGATCGGGTTCTCGCCGAAACCGCGCGGGGGCTGGATCAGGATCAGCAGGTTGCCGCGGCGCAGGGCCGCCAGGACGATGTCGCCCTCCGGGTTGCGGGAGCGGTCGAGGAACATCTCGCCCGGAGCCGGACCCCAGTGCTCCTCGACCCGCTCGCGCAGCTCGGCGGGCAGCTCGGCGTACCAGCGCTTGTAATCGGCGGCCGGAATGCGGACCGGGTTGCGGGCCAGCTGCTCCTCGGTAAGCCAGTCCTGATCGTGGCCGCCGGCCTCGATCAGGGCGCGGATCAGCTCGTCGCCGTCACCGGAGACCAGGCCCGGGACCTCCTCGACGGGACCGAAGTCGTAGCCGCCGGCGATCAGGGTGCGCAGCAGCTCGACGGCGCTGGCCGGGGTGTCGAGCCCCACCGCGTTGCCGATGCGGGAGTGCTTGGTGGGGTACGCGGAGAGGACCAGCGCGATCTTCTTGTCACGGCGCTCGATGTGCCGCAGCCGGGCGTGGCGTACGGCGATCCCCGCGACCCGGGCGGCCCGTTCGGGGTCCGCCACGTACGCCGGCAGGCCGTCCTCGTCGAGCTCCTTGAAGGAGAACGGGACGGTGATCAGACGGCCGTCGAACTCCGGTACGGCGACCTGGGTGGCGGCGTCGAGCGGGGACAGCCCCTCGTCGCTCTCCTCCCACGCCGAGCGCGAACCGGTCAGGCACAGCGCCTGCAGGATCGGCACCCCCAGCGCGGCGAGCGCGCCCGCGTCCCACGACTCGTCGTCCCCGCCGGCTGAAGCGGTGGCGGGGCGGGTGCCGCCCGCGGCCAGGACGGTGGTGACGATCGCGTCGACGCCCGCCAGCTCCGTCAGCAACTCCGGCTCGGGGGTGCGCAGGGAGGACACGTACAGCGGGACCGCCTGCGCGTCATGGGCCTCGATGGCCGAGCACAGGGCGTGGACGAAGGCGGTGTTGCCGCTCATCTCGTGGGCGCGGTAGTAGAGCACGGCGATGCGGGGACCGTCCGTCCGCGACGCGGTGCGCTCCAGCGGGCCCCAGGTGGGGGCGGCGGCGGGCGGCTCGAAGCCGTGGCCGGTGAGCAGGACGGTGTCGGAGAGGAACCGCGCCAGCTGCTCCAGATTGGCGGGGCCGCCGTGCGCGAGGTAGCCGTGGGCCTCGGCCGCGATGCCGATCGGGACCGTGGAGGCCTCCATCAGCTGGGCGTCAGGCGCCTGTTCGCCGGTGAGGACCACGACCGGGCGGGTCTGGTCGGGCGCCAGGAGCACGTCGAGGCCGTCCTGCCAGGCGCGCAGGCCGCCCAGGAGGCGTACGACGACGAGGTCCACGCCGGCGAGGAGGCCGGGAAGCTCGTCCAGGGGAAGGCGGGAGGGGTTCGCGAACCGGTACGGGACGGGGCCGTCCGCGGCGCGGGCGCTGAGCAGATCGGTGTCGGACGTCGACAGCAGCAGGATCATGCGGCGGCAGGCCTTCCTCGGGGTTTCCGCGCCCCGGGCAGTGAGGACAGCGGGAGTTCCTGACTCACCCCGCCGATCGCTCCGCGGGGTTCACAGTGGCGGGACCGCGCCGGAATCTCACCGGGCTTCCTCCCATGTCGCCGTCCTCGGCGACGGCGGGCCGTGTGGTCCGCCGGTGGTCATCCTAGGTGGCCCTCGCCCTGGCCGGGAGTGGGGGTCGGCCCGGCCGGGGCGGACGGGCGGCGCAGGCGGCTCCGTCGCGGGGGCGCGTGGGCCGGCTGGGGCGGGCCGGCTCGGAGGGTGCGGGTCCGTTGCGGGAGCGGTGCGAGGGAGCCCGCGCCTCGAACGCCGGAGTTGGCAGGGGCGGCGCCTCCAACGCGGGCGGGGCCGACTCGGACGGACGGGTCGGCCGGGACGGTGGGGCGCTGGTGGGGCGCTGGTGGGGTGTGGTGCCGGGGTGGTGCCCGAGGTGGTGCCGGGGTGGTGACGGACACAGGCCGGGCGATCGGATTCGTGGGTATGCTCGCCGCCATGCCCCAGTCCCCCTCCGCCGCATCGCGGGACGAACCCGTCATACGGGACCGTGGCGACGCCTGCCCCGGCGCGCTGCGGCTGCACGCGGCGGACGACGGGTTCCTGGCCCGGGTCCGGATACCAGGCGGGCTGCTCGACTCCGAGGGCGCCGAGGCCCTGGCCGGTGCCGCGGACCTGCTCGGGGACGGCCACATCGAATTCACCTCCCGCGGCAATGTGCAACTGCGCGGACTCGCGGACGGATGCGGCGCCGCGCTGGCGGAGCGGCTGGACGCCGCCGGACTGCTTCCCGCACCCACCCATGAGCGGGTGCGCAACATCGTGGCGAGCCCGCTCAGCGGGCTCGACGGCCGCGGCCGGGCGGACGTGTCCGCCCGGGTCCGCGCACTGGACCGGATGCTGTGCGCGAGCGCGCGGGCGGCCGAGCTCTCCGGGCGCTTCCTGTTCGCCCTCGACGACGGGCGCGGGGACGTCGCCGCGCTCGCCCCCGACGTGACGCTCCTCGCGCTGTCCCCGCGGCGCGCCCTCGTCCGGCTCGGTGCGGCGGCCGACGCCTGCGAGGTGGCCGCCCAGGACGCGCCCCGGGCCGCGCTGCTCGCCGCCGCGTACTTCCTCGACGCCGCCGCGGCGGCCGGCACCCGCGCCTGGAGGGTGACCGAGCTTCCCCCCGAACACGCCCTGCACGCGACGGAGTTCGCCGTACGACTGGCCGCCGCCGGGATCGCCGGCCGGTATGCGGGCGAGGCGGACTGGCCGTACGCCGCCCCGCCCCGGCCCGGACCGGCCGGCGCCCGCGCGCTGTGCGTACTGGCGCCGCTCGGCCGGATGACCTCGCGCCAGTGGCGCCTGCTGCTGTCGGTGGCCGGCGGGGACGGGCTGCGGATCACACCCTGGCGCACCGTCGTCCTGCCGCGCCCTCGGCAGGCCGGACCGCTCGCCGACGCCGGGCTGGTCCTGGACCCCGACAGCCCCTGGCAGTCCGTCACCGCCTGTACCGGACGGCCCGGCTGCGCCAAAGCCCTCGCCGACGTGCGCGCCGACGCGCGGGCGCTGGTGCACGAGGCGGCCGGGGCGCTGCCCGTGCACTGGTCCGGCTGCGCCCGCAGGTGCGGGCACCCGCGCGGAAGCGCCTGGGTGGACGCGGTCGCGACCGGCGAGGGCTACGCGCTCTCCGTCCACGGCCGGCCCGTACACCACCACCCCGGTCCGGCGGCAGCGCCCCACCCCGGTCCGGCGGCGGCGCACCAACCCGACCTGGCGGCAGCCCTGGCCGCCGCGCGCAGCACCACCCCAGATGCCCAGAACCCCCAGCCGCAGTGAAGAAATGAGCGAGTACACAGTGTTCGAGTACGAGAAGGACGGCGCCGCGATCTACCGCCAGTCCTTTGCCACGATCCGCGCCGAGGCGGACCTCTCCGGGCTGCCCGCCTCGGTCGCGCAGGTCGCGGTGCGCATGATTCACGCCTGCGGAATGACCGATCTGCCGCAGGACTTGGGCTACACCCCCGAGGTGGTGCTGCGCGCCCGCGCGGCCCTGAAGGCGGGCGCGCCGATCCTGTGCGACGTGCAGATGGTCGCCAGCGGAGTCACCCGCAAGCGGCTGCCCGCCGGCAATGAGGTGATCTGCACCCTCTCCGACCCGGCCGTGCCCGGCCTCGCCGCGAAGACGGGCACCACGCGCAGCGCCGCCGCGCTCGAAGTATGGCGCGACCGGGGTCTGTTGGAAGGTGCGGTGGTCGCCGTAGGCAACGCTCCCACCGCGCTGTTCCGGCTGCTGGAGATGATCGAGGAGGGCGCCCCGCGCCCCGCCGCCGTCATCGGCGTTCCCGTCGGCTTCATCGGAGCCGCCGAGTCCAAGGACGCCCTCGCCGAACACGCCTCGCGGCTCGACCACTTGATCGTGCGCGGCCGGCGCGGCGGCAGCGCCATGGCGGCCGCCGCCGTCAACGCGATCGCGAGCGAGGAAGAATGAGCGACCACGACAAGGACCTCGACCAGGGACGCCTCGACCAGGGACCCCTCGGTGAGGGCCGTCCTGACACGGGCCGTCTCGGCCAGGGGCGTCTGTACGGCGTCGGCCTCGGGCCCGGCGACCCCGCGCTGATGACCCTGCGCGCCGTCGAGGTGATCGCCGAAGCCGACGTCGTCGCTTATCACAGCGCCCGCCACGGCCGCTCCATCGCCCGCTCGATCGCCGCTAAGCACCTGCGCGCCGACCACATCGAAGAGCCCCTCGTCTACCCGGTCACCACCGAGACCACCGACCACCCCGGCGGCTACCAGGGCGCCATGGAGGAGTTCTACGAGGCCGCCGCCGTCCGCCTGGCCGCGCACCTGGACGCCGGCCGGACCGTGGCCGTCCTCGCCGAGGGCGACCCGCTCTTCTACAGCTCGTACATGCACATGCACAAGCGGCTCGCGGAGCGGTACGAGACCGAGGTGATCCCCGGGGTCACCTCGGTGAGCGCCGCCGCCGCCCGGCTCGGCACCCCGCTGGTGGAGGGCGAGGAAGTCCTGACCATCCTCCCCGGCACCCTGCCCGAGGACGAGCTCACCGCCCGGCTCGCCGCCACCGACTCGGCGGTCGTCATGAAGCTCGGCCGCACCTTCCCCGCCGTGCGGCGGGCGATGGAGGGCAGCGGCCGGCTCGCCGAGGCCCGTTACGTCGAGCGCGCCACCATGGCCGGCGAGCGGACCGGAGCCCTGGCCTCCACCGACCCGGACAGCGTGCCGTACTTCGCCGTCGCCGTCGTCCCCAGCCGGACCGGAAACCCGGGCAGTGTGCCGTCCGGCCCCGGTGAGGTCGTCGTCGTCGGCACCGGCCCGGCGGGCCCGCTGTGGCTCACCCCGCAGACCCGGCGCGCCCTGGCCGACGCGGAAGTGCTCGTCGGCTACACGACGTACCTGGACCGGGTCCCGGTCAGGCCGGGACAGATCCGGCACGGCTCCGACAACAAGGTGGAGTCGGAGCGTGCCGAGTTCGCCCTCGACCTCGCCCGCCGCGGCAAGCGGGTGGCCGTGGTGTCCGGCGGGGACCCCGGGGTCTTCGCCATGGCCACGGCGGTCCTGGAGGTGGCCGGGCAGGCGCAGTACAAGGACGTGCCCGTACGGGTCCTGCCGGGGGTGACCGCGGCCAACGCGGCGGCGGCCGCGGCCGGCGCCCCGCTGGGCCACGACTACGCCACCATCTCCCTTTCGGACCGGCTCAAGCCCTGGGAGGTCATCGCGGAGCGGCTGCGCGCGGCCGCGGCGGCGGACCTGGTCCTCGCCCTGTACAACCCCGGTTCGCGCAGCCGGACCTGGCAGGTGGCGCAGGCCCGCGAGCTGCTGCTCGAACTGCGCTCGCCGCAGACCCCGGTGGTCGTCGCCCGCGACGTGGGCGGCCCGGCGCAGTCGGTGCGGATCGTCACGCTCGCCGAACTGGAGCCGTCCGAGGTGGACATGCGCACGATCCTGCTGATCGGCTCCTCGCAGACCCAGGTCACCGACCGGGCCGACGGTTCGAGGATCACGTGGACGCCGCGCCGGTACCCGTGACCGGCTGAGTGGTGTGCGGGCCGGGTGCCGGGGCGGTCAACCGCCCAGGCACCCCCGCCCGGGATGAGCTACGAGGACTGCGTGCCGCCGAGCCAGGACAGGACCGCGGCGACCGATCCCCCCTCCGGTACGTGCTCCGGCACGGGAGGACGGCGTACGACGAGGACCGGGATGCCGGCTTCGCGGGCCGCGGTCAGCTTCGGGGCGGTGGCCGAGCCGCCGCTGTCCTTGGTGACCAGGACGTCGATCCGGTGGCGGGCGAGCAGCTCCCGCTCGTCCTCCAGGGTGAACGGGCCGCGGGCCAGCAGCACTTCGAGGCGCGCGGGCACCGGCGCGGCCGCGGGGTCCCCGCGGACCAGGTCCGGGGGAGGGTCCACCGAACGGGCCAGGAACCAGGTGCCGGTGAGGTGCGCGAAGGCGTGCAGGCCCATCCGGCCGGTGGTCAGGAACGCACGGCTGCCGAGTCCGGGCAGCAGGGCCGCCGCCTCGGCGAGGGAGTCGGCGAAGGTCCAGGCGTCACCGGGGCCGGGCGTCCATCCGGGGCGCCGCAGCGCCAGCAGCGGGACTCCCGTGCGGGCCGCCGCCTCGGCCGCGTTGAAACTCATCCGCGCCGCGAAGGGATGGGTGGCGTCGACCAGGTGGGTGACGTGGTGGTCGGTGATCCACCGCGCCAGCCCGGCGGGACCGCCGAAGCCGCCGATCCGGGTCTCGCCCGGCGGGAGCACGGGCGCGGAGACCCGCCCGGCGAGCGAGGTCGTCACGCGGTCCGGGTCCGGCCGTCCCGCCGGGTGCCGCTGTGCGCCTTCCGGCGCCGCCGGAGGGCCGGTCAGGGCCACCGCGAGGCGCCTGGCCTCCGTGGTGCCGCCCAGGATCAGGACGTGCCGTCCGGGGGCCCGCTCAGCAGACATGCCGGTCGCGCTCGGGGGAGTACAGGTGGCTGTCGCGGAACTGTTCGGCGCCCAGGGTGCGGCCCACGACGATGACCGCCGTGCGGACCAGCCCCGCCTCCTTCACCTGGGCGGCGATGTCCGCCAGCGTGCCGCGCAGGATCAGCTCGTCGGGACGGCTGGCCATGGCCACCACCGCCACCGGGCACTGGGGCCCGTAGTGCGGCAGCAGTTCGTCCACGACCCGGTCCACGTACCGCGTGGCCAGGTGCAGGACCAGCAGGGCGCCGCTGCGGCCCAGGGTGGCCAGGTCCTCGCCGGGCGGCATCGGGGTGGCCTGCTGGGCGATGCGGGTGAGGATCACGGTCTGGCCGACGGTGGGCACCGTCAGCTCCCGCTTCAGGGCGGCAGCCGCGGCCGCGAAGGCCGGTACGCCGGGGACGACCTCGTACGGGATGCCCGCCGCGTCCAGCCGCCGCATCTGCTCCGCGACCGCGCTGAAGATCGAGGGGTCGCCGGAGTGCAGCCGCGCCACGTCCCGGCCCGCCGCGTGGGCCCGTACGCACTCGGCGATGATCTCGTCCAGGTTCAGCCGCGAGGTGTCGACGAGCCGCGCGTCCGGCGGGCACTCGGCCAGCAGTTCGCGCGGGACGAGGCTGCCGGCGTACAGGCAGACGGGTGCGGCGGCCAGCGTCCGGGCACCGCGCACCGTGATCAGGTCGGCGGCGCCGGGGCCCGCGCCGATGAAGTACACGGTCATGTTCGATCGTTCTCCTTAGACGCCGTGGCCGGCTTCGTCACCGACCACTGGGTGACCGGCATCGCCTGCCGCCAGCCCGTGAAACCGCCCACCGGCACGGCGTGCGCGACGGCGAGCTTCACCAGTTCCCCGCCGTAACGCCGGTAACGGCCGGTCAGGACCGCCTCCGACTCCAGGGTGACCGTGTTGACCACCAGCCGGCCGCCGGGGACCAGCGCCGCCCAGGCCGCGTCCAGCAGACCCGGCGCCGTCAGCCCGCCGCCGATGAAGACCGCGTCGGGGCCCGGGAGCCCGGCGAGCGCCTCGGGGGCGGCGCCGGCGACCACGCGCAGGCCCGGCACTCCGAGCGCCGCCGCGTTGCGGGCGATCCGTGCCGCCCGTACCGGGACGCGCTCCACCGCCACCGCCCGGCAGGAGGGGTGCGTCCGCATCCACTCGATGCCGATGGAGCCGGAGCCGCCGCCGATGTCCCACAGCAGCTCACCGGGTGCGGGGGCCAGGGCGCACAGCGTCGCTGCCCGGACGTGGCGCTTGGTGAGCTGCCCGTCGTGCTCGTACGCGGCGTCCGGCAGGCCGGGGGTCGCGCCGAGCCGCGGGCTCCCGCTCGTCGGGTCGCGGCGGCACTCCACGGCCACCACGTTCAGCGGGTCGCCGGGCGGACGGTCCCAGCCCTCGGCCAGTGCCTCGTACGCGTCCTCGCGCTCGGAGCCGAGCTGCTCCAGCACCCGCATGCGGCTCGGGCCGAAGCCCCGCTCGCGCAGCAGGGCGGCGATCTCGCCCGGGGAGTCCGGGCCCGCGCTCAGGACCAGTACGCGCCGTCCCTCGTACAGCGCGGCCCCGAGGCGGGCCACCGGGCGGCCGACGACCGTGACCACCTCCGTGTCCTCCACCGGCCAGCCGAGGCGGGCGCAGGCGTACGACACCGACGAGGGGTGCGGATGGACGAGCAGGGCCTCGGGGCCGAGCTCCTGAGCCAGCGCGCGGCCGATTCCGTAGAACATGGGGTCGCCGCTGGCCAGCACCGCGATCCGGCGGCCCGCGTGCTCGGCCATCAGCTTCGGTACGGCGGGCCGCAGCGGGCTGGGCCACGCCACCCGCTCACCGGCGCACCGATCGGGCGGCAGCAGGGCGAGCTGGCGCGGCCCGCCGATCAGCACCTCGGCGGAGGTCAGCGCGGAGCGCGCGGCGGCGGTGAGCCCGGCCCAGCCGTCGGCGCCGAGGCCGACGACCGTGACGGGTATGGGGGGTGGTACGGAGCTCACTGCGTGGTACCTCGGAGAAGGGGAGAGGGAAGGGGCCAGGCCGCAGCCTACTGGCCCGGCCGGCCGCGCCCGGGCGGGCACCGGCTACCCCCGGTAACTGGCCGCCTCGCGCGGGAGCCTCCAGGTCGCGCCGGACGCCCTCGCGGGGCCGGCTTCGGCGGGCTGGCGACGGCGAGTCGGCTCCGGCGGGTCGGCTCCGGCGGGTCGGCTCCGGCCGCCGACGCTGCGGGCGCCCCGGTGTGAGCCCGTCCGCCCCCGCGACGCCTCCGTCCGCCCCGTAGGGGACCTGACCCGCGCGCCCCCTCGGGCGCAGACTCGGTGGCATGGACGACGACGCCCCGGACAATCACCCACAAGCGCCCGGCCCGGGGGAGCCTAGGCCGGGCGCAGGGAGCGCCAGATGAGGTCCGGCAGCAGTCGCGCCGCCTGGTCGAGGTCGATGTCGCAGGTGCTGGAGAGCCAGCGGTGGGAGGCCTCGCGGGGCGGTCCGACGACCAGGACCTCCAGCAGTGACCCGGGGAGGGCCGCGATCTCGCCGCACTCGACGCGTGCCCGCATCCACTCCGTCATGACGGCCGAGGCGGCCGCCTCGGCGGCGCCGATCCGCTCGCCGTGGGCCGCCAGGTAGCCGGAGTAGGCGCAGGCGTGCAGGAACAGCGCGGAATCCCGGTGGTCCCGGGTGAAGCGCAGGTAGGCCGTCACGAGCGCGCGGATGCCGGTGCGGGCGGTGCGGGTCCGTCGCAGCGCCGCCGTCATCTCCTCGTAGAGCTCCTCCATGCAGCGGATGTGGAGGGCGGCGACGAGGCCGCCGAAGCTGCCGAAGTGGTGGTACAGGCTTCCGAGGCTGACTCCGCTGGCCGCGACGACCGCGTTCACCGTGAAGCCCTGCGGTCCGGCGGCGGCGTACACGCGCAGTGCGGTGGTCAGGAGGAGGTCGACGGTGGCCTCGCCGCGCTGCTGCTTAGGAGACATCGTTCGGTCCCGCCGGTCTCTCTCGTCGTGCCTGTCCGTCGTGCTGTCCGCACGGCGAGAGCCTAGCGCACCGGATAACTAGAGAGTCTTTCTAGAAAGGAGCCTCAGCAACCCGCCTACGGCCGGCCGGCGGGATGTGAAAAGCGGAGGATCCGAGGAGCTGGCACACGCCCTAAGGGCGGGGCCCGGTGGCACGTTCGTACAGGGCGCGGACGCCGTCGCCGAAGTAGCTGCTGTACGAGGTCTGGTCGTCGCCCCCGCCGTCCCGGCCGCCGATCACCCCGATCAGGGTGCGGGCGTCGGTGAGGACGGGGCCGCCGCTGCTGCCGTTGGGGATGTCCGCGCAGTCCAGGCGCAGTTGGGTGCGCCCGGCCGCGAAAGCCGTCGTGCGGCAGTCCACCGGGTGCTCCTCGACGTTCGGGTAGCCCACCACCCGTGCGGGGACGGGGAGTTCGCGCCCGAACGCGATCACCGCGGCCCCGGTGACGTCCTCCAGTCGCTGCCCGGGGTGGCCGGGACGGCGCAGCCGCAGGAAGGCGACGTCGTGGTCGGGATCCTGGTCCTCGGCCCAGCGGGGGTCGACGTCGATCCGGGTGGGCACCCAGATCCCGTACGGTGCCACGCCGTCCCGGTAGCCCGGTGCGAAGGCGAGGTTCGTGCGGAAACCGCCCCGGTAGACGCAGTGCGCGGCGGTCACGATGAGGTCGCCACCCGGGGAGTGGACCACGCCGGCCGAGCAGTGGTGGTCGGGGTCGGCGTCGTTGCCGGGGGAGAACAGCGCCCCGATCGCGGGTTCGGCGGGGGCCGGCCGGGCCTCCAGGGGGTCGGAGGGCCGCCAGCCGGCGGATCGCCAGTCCACCGGGGCGCCGTCGCCGAAGTCCTTGCCGTCGGTGGGGGCCTCCGCAGCCTCGCGGACGATCCCGTCGAGCACGGCGGAGGCCGTCCGGTCGGCGCGCTCGGGGTCCTGCCGGTAGCTGCCCTGTTCGGGATCGCCGTCGGCGAGGTGTGCGGTGATGCCGCGCCACTGCCAGGCGAAGGCGGCGCCCGCGAGGAGCAGCGCGCACAGGACGCCCGCGAGCAGGCAGACCCGTACGGCCCGCCTCCGACCCCTGCTGACCATGTGACACTCCCGCCCAGGCGACCCGTCCGGGGCGGCTCCCATGCGGCGCCCGGCGCCTCGTTCGACGGGCGGCGAGCGGAGATGGGTTCCGGAGACGGGACGTGTCCATGATCACAAACCTCCGCGCGTCATCCCCCGTCCTTCCGTACGTCACCCAACTCCCCTACGATCCGGGCGCCTTGAGCAATTCGACCGGACGGACGGGAACCGAAGCATGAGATCGCTCAACCGGATGGCGGGCACGGTGGTCGCCGCACTGGCGGCCGCAGCCCTCGCGTTCAGTACGGCACCGGCCGGCGCCACCGCGTCCGCCGCGTCCGCCGCGTCCCCCGCGGACGGGCTCCCGTACGCGCGATCGACCGGCGTCGGCGTGCACAACGCCTACGAGAAGTCCAAGTACCCCTACTTCGCCGATGCGCTGGACTCCGGCGCGGCCATGCTCGAACTCGACGTGTGGACCAACTTCTTCGGCAGCTCCTGGCGGGTCTCCCACGACAACCCCTTCGGCAACGACAACAACTGCGAGAACGCCACGAGCCCCGCCCAGCTGCGCACCAAGTCGCGCAACCAGAACCTCGCGGGCTGCCTCTCCGACATCCGCAGCTGGCACGACGCCCACCCCGGTCACCGGCCGGTCATCCTGAAGCTCGAACTCAAGGACGGCTTCGCCGCCAACCTGGGGCGCGGGCCCGCCGACCTCGACGCGCTGCTGACGGGAAAGCTCGGGGACGCCGTCTACCGTCCCGGCCAGCTGGCCGCCGGCCACCCCGACCTCGACACCGCGGCCCGCGCAGGGGCCTGGCCCAGCCGGGCCGCCCTGGCCGGGAAGTTCATCGTGGAGCTGATCCCGGGCACCGTGGAGGAGGGCAACGGCTCGGACACCCTGTGGACCGACCGGGAGTACGCCACCCACCTGCGCTCCCTCGCCGCGGCGGGCCGGCTCGGCCAGGCCGCCGCCTTCCCGGCCGTGCACCGGGCCGAGCCCGGTGATCCGCGCGGGCGGTACTCGGACGCTTCGATCCGGCCCTGGTTCGTGATCTTCGACGGGGACGCGGGGGCGTACGCCAGCGGCTCCATCGACACCGCCTGGTACTACCGCAACCACTACCTGCTGATCGCCACCGACGCCCATGGTGTCGCCCCCGCCATCGACTCCACCCGGCCGACCGAAGCCCAGGCCCGCGAACGCCTCGCGCTGCTCGCCGGACACCACGCCTCCGTCGTGTCGTCCGACTGGTATCCGCTTCCGCAGGTCCTGGGGACCGTGGTGCCCCGCGGTTAGGGCGTGTCTTTTCGGCTTCGTGCCGGGCAGCGCGGGCCCGGCACGACCGGAACCCGCCGTTTCCACCCGGCGGCGAGGTCGTTGGTCAGCCGGGTGATCCCGGGGCGGCGGCCAGGCTTTCGCCTCCCAGGCTCCGGAACCCACGCCTCGGCAACCGGACCACAGGTCCTGTACGGCGGCGAGGCCGTCCGCGCCGACGCGAGGGCAACGCCCTGGCCATCCGGGAGTTCAACGCGCACGTCCGCGCGGACGACCGGGTCGAATCCGTACTGCTGCCCATCGCGGACGGCCTCACCCTCGCCCGCAAGCGCTGGCCACCCCTACCGGGCCTCCCCGCACCCCCGCACGCGCCGCCCTTCCGGTTTAGCGGGGGGCCAGGGGTCGGGTCACCCGGGGGAATGACCGGGGGTGCGTCGGATGGCCGCGACGCCCGTCCCGGGCGGAGCCTTGCCCTATGACACACCACCGGCCCGCACTCCTGCTCGTACTGCTGCTCTGCCTGGGCGCCCTCCTCACGGCGGCGCTGCCACCACCCGAGCAGCGGGCCCTGTCCGCCATGGAACGCGCCGCCCGTCCGCTGGAGAGCACCGAGCCCGACGGCGACCTGAGCGACCTGCGGCCCTTCGGGCGGATGGTCGGCGACGCGCGGGTCGTGGGGCTCGGGGAAGCGACGCACAGCTCCCACGAGTTCTTCACCATGAAGCACCGCGTCATGCGCTACCTGGTCGAGGAGAAGGGCTTTCGGACCTTCGCGCTGGAGGCGAGCTGGAGCAGCGGCCTGCGGCTCGACGCGTACCTGCAGACCGGCAAGGGCGATCTGCGGCAGATCATGCGGGAGGAGTTCCAGGACACGTACGCGTGGTGGAACACCGAGGAGTACCTGGCCCTCGTCACATGGATGCGCGCCTACAACGAGGCGCATCCGCAAGACCCGTTGCGCTTCATGGGCGACGACTTCGCCTACGCCGGGCCGGAGCTCTACGACAAAGTGCTCGACCACGTGGCCCGGGAACACCCGGCGCTGCTGCCCCGCTTCAGCGAGCTCTACCGGGGCCTGCCGCCCACCACCGCGGCCGGTCCCTACATGAAGGGGTACCTCCACCGCCCCTTGGCCGAACGACGGGACATGGCGGACCGCGCGGAACGCGCCCTGGCCCTGCTCACCGAACAGCCGGTGCGCCCGGAGGTCGCAGCCCGGGAGGCGTACGCCTGGGCACGGCAGCATGCGACCGCCGTCGCCCAGACCGCCCGCGGCTACGCCTTCGACTTCGAGGACCCGGAAGACCTCAAGGAGTCCATGCGCTTCCGGGACCGGCTCATGGCCGACAACGTCGCCTGGTGGCACGCCCACACAGGACAGAAGATCCTGGTGTCCGCCCACGACGCCCACGTCTCCTACCGGACGTCCGACCCGCGCTATCCCACCATGCAAGGGGCCTTCCTGCGCGAGCGGTTCGGCGCGGACTACGTGAGTGTCGGTGCGACCTTCGGCCGCGGCTCGTTCAACGCGACCGGCCCCGACGGCGCCACCGGCGTCCACACGCTGGGGCCGGCCGCCCAGGGGAGCAACGAGCACCTCCTCGACCGTGTGAGCCGTCACGATTACGTGGCGGACCTGCGTACGGCCCCTGCGGCCGCACGGAGCTGGCTGGCAACCGCCCGCCCCACCCGGAGCATCGGCACCGCGTACCCGGAGCCCGAACACCGCATCGCACCGGTACGGTCGCACGACGTCCTCATCCACCTGCACCGGATCCGGGCCGCCCGGCTGCTGGCCGTTCCGTGAACCGCGCACGGTGGTAGGGGAAACCCGACCATCAGGTCTCGACCTGGCCGTCATGACGGGGCCCAAGGACCCCGCTGGAATGGACGGGTGCTTACTCATCGGGTTCAACAGCCTTGGAGCAACGGGGCCTTGTGGTGCGGGGGCTGGCTCCTCGCCGCTGTGTGGGCCGCCGGCTTCCCCCTGGTCTCCACCCTGGAGACCCACCGCGCCTGGGGCGTCAGCGCCGCCGTCGGTTACGGGTGCGCGGCTGCCGCCGCGCTGTGGATGCCGCGGGCGGGCGCTCGGACCGTCTCCGTCGCGTTCGCCCTCGCGGGAGCCGTCGTTGTGCCGTTCGCGTACCTCCTGCTGACGGGCGGCGCGCAGAGCGAGGTCGCGGTGATCGAGCGCTCGGGACAGCTGCTGATCCAGCAGGCCACTCCCTACCTGGCCGACCCCCGCACCGTCGGTGACGTCACTCCGTACCTGCCCGGGATGGCGCTCCTGGGCCTGCCCCGGGCCGTGTTCGGAACGGACGGCCCACTGCTCCGGCTGCTCGGTGACGCCCGGCTCTGGTGCGCGGCCGCCTTCTTCGCCTGCCTGTGGAGCGGGCGCCGGGTGCTGCGGCTGCCCGCCGGTCCGGACACCGGCCCCGAGACCGACCCCACCGGGCGGCCCTTTCCCTACGGGACGGCACTGGGCGCGCTGACCGCCTCGCCGATCGTGGCGCTGCCCCTGTGCGTGAGCGGGGTCGACCTGCCCCTCACAGGTCTGCTCTGCCTCGCCCTCGCCCTCGCGGCGCGTCGACGCCCGGCCGCCGCGGGCCTGGCCCTCGCCGCCGCCTGTTCCTTGAAGTGGACGGCCTGGCCGGCCGTCGCGGTCGCCGTGTCACTGCTCGCGTACGGTGCGGGGCGCCGGGCCGCCCTGCGCTGCGCCGGTGTGTCGCTGGCCGGCACGGCCCTGGCGCTGCTGCCGAGCGCACTGCTCTCGCCGGGCCCCATGGTCGAGCAGGTGCTGGCCTTCCCCACGGGGCGGGGCGAGCTGCGGACTCCGGCGAGCAGTCCGCTGCCGGGCCGGCTGCTCGCCGAGCTGGGCCCCTACGGCTGGTACGCGGCGGTGGGGCTGCTGCTGGCGGGCGGACTGGCGGTGGCGGTGTCCCTCGTGCTGCGGCCCCCCTGCGGCCTGGTGCCGGCCGCCGACCGCCTGGCCGCCGGGCTCTGCCTGGCCTTCCTGCTGGCCCCCGCCGGGCGGTTCGGATACCTCGCGCTGCCGGTCGTGCTCGCGGTGTGGGCCCGGCTGGTCCCCGGCGGGCAGCGGCCCGCCCTGGTGGCGAGCCGCCTCGTACGGGGCGCCGTACCGGGTCGCCGGCAGCTGACGGCGGAGGGCGCACGGTGAACGGCTCGCACCCTTCCCGGCGCACGGCCGCGGTCGCCGCCGCTCTGCGATGGAGTGCGCACCGGCTGGCGTGCGTCGAGGACGAAGTGGCGGGGCTGGGCGAGCTGGTGAGGCCGGGCGCGGTCTGCGTGGACGTCGGCGCCGAGTACGGGCTGTACACGTGGGTGCTGTCCGCACTGGCCGGCCCCACCGGCCAGGTGCACAGTGTGGAGCCGCTGCCGGGCCCGGCCCGGTGGTTGCGCACGGCCTCGCTGCTGCTCGGCTCCGGCAACGTGACCGTGCACCGCGCCGCCATGGGGGCGAGGGCCGGGCACGGGACGCTGAGCCTGCCGCGGCGTCGCGGACTTCCGGTCCATGGGCGCGCCTATCTCACGGACGACGCCCGCGGGCCGGGTCCGAACACCGAGTTCCGCACCTCCCGCCCGGTGGCGACCCCGGTCCGCACCCTCGACCAACTGGCCCGTCAGGAAGGCCTGGAGCGGATCTGCTTCGTCAAGGCCGACGTCGAGGGCGCCGAACTGGCGGTCCTGCGCGGCGGATCGCGGATACTGCGCCACCACCGGCCCACGCTCCTGCTGGAGGTCGAGAGCCGGCACCTGGAGAAGTACGGATCGCGGCCCGCCGACCTGCTACAGCACCTGCGCGACTACGGCTACGCGGCCCACCGGTGGCAGCACGGCCGCTGGTCGGCCACCGCGCGGATCACGGACGACAGCCGCAACTACCTCTTCACCGCCTGAGCCTTCCCCTCTCCTCCCCCTCCCCTTTCCCTCACGTGAGGCAGCGACGACCCCATGGGCACCACTCTGATCGTCACCAACGACTTCCCGCCCCGGCAGGGCGGCATCGAGACCTTCGTCCACGCGATGGCCACCCGCGTTCCGGGCAACGACGTCGTCGTCCACACGTCGAGCGAGCCGGGCGCGGCCGCGTACGACGCCACCTTGCCCTTCCCGGTGATACGGGATCGCACCCGCATGCTGCTGCCGACCTCCCGCGTCACCCGCCGCACCCTGGAGATAGCCCGTGCGCACGGCTGCGACCGGGTCTGGTTCGGGGCGGCCGCGCCGCTGGCCGCGATGGCGCCCGCGCTGCGCGAGGGCGGCATCCGCAGGATGGTCGCGACCACGCACGGGCACGAGATCTGGTGGGCCCGCACACCGGCGGCCCGGCAGCTGATGCGGCGGATCGGCGACCACGTCGACGTCGTGACCTACCTCGGCGAGTACACGCGGCGCCGCATCGCCCCGGCGCTCGGGCCCCGGGCCCGCCTGGAGCGGCTGGTGCCGGGCGTGGACGCGACGATGTTCCAGCCGGGTACGAGCTCCGGGCGCGCCGTGCGCGAGCGGCACGGCCTCGGGGAGCGGCCGGTCGTCCTGTGCGTCTCGCGGCTGGTGCCCCGCAAGGGCCAGGACATGCTGATCCGGGCACTGCCCCTGATCCGGCGGGCCGTACCGGACGCGGTCCTCGTGATCGTCGGGCAGGGCCCGCACGAGGCGCGGCTGCGTGACCTCGCCCGGCGCCACGCAGACGGGCACGTGGTGTTCGCCGGGGGCCGGGACCACGCGGCGACCGCCGGGTACTACGCGGCCGCCGACGTGTTCGCGATGCCGTGCCGGACCCGGAAGGCGGGCCTGGAGGCCGAGGGGCTCGGCATCGTGTTCCTGGAGGCCGCCGCCAGCGGACTGCCGGTCGTGGTCGGCGACTCCGGCGGAGCGCCGGACACGGTGCTCGCCGGTGTGACGGGCACGGTCGTCGACGGCACGGACGTACGGGCCGTCGCCGACGCCGTGGCCCGGACCCTGCTCTCGCCCGAGCGGGCACAGATGGGCGAGGCGGGCCGACGCTGGGTCGAGAAGCAGTGGTCGTGGGAGGTGTCGGCGGACCGGCTGACCCGGCTGCTCACCCCGGACACGGAGCGGGTGGGCGCGCCGGGACGGGCCGACTGACCGTCAGCGGCCCGGGTTCTCACCGCGCAGGTGGGCGAGGACGGCCAGTACGCGACGGTTGCCCTCGGTCGGGTCGAGGTCCAGCTTCATGAAGATGTTGCTGGAGTGCTTGACCACCGAGGCCTCGGTGATGGTGAGCCGCTCCGCGATGGACTGGTTGTTCAAGCCCTCCGCCATCCGGGCGAGCACCTCCCGCTCCCGGGGCGTGAGCCGCGCCAGCGGCTTGTCGGCGGTCTGCTGCAGGAGCAGGACGCGTACCACCTCGGGGTCGATGACGGTCTGTCCGCCGGCCACGCGGTCCAGCGCGTCGAGGAACTCCGAGACCTCGCCGACCCGGTCCTTGAGCAGGTAGCCCAGGCCCCCTCGGGCGGAGGAGCCGCCGCTGAACAACTGGGTGGCGTACGCGGTGGCGACGTACTGGGAGAGCACCAGCACCGGCATGCCCTCGTGCCGGGCCCGCAGTTCGAGCGCGGCCCGCAGCCCCTCGTCATGGAAGTCCGGCGGCATCCGCACATCGGTGATGACCACGTCGGGGCGGTGCTCGTCCACGGCGCACGCCAGTTCCTCGGCGTCGCCGACGGCGGCGGCCACCTCGTGGCCGACCCGGGACAGCAGCTCGACCAGCCCGGCGCGCAGCAGTACGGAGTCCTCGGCGAGCACTAGGCGGAGCACGGGACCTCCACGCGCAACTGGGTGGGTCCGCCGACGGGACTGGTCACGATGAGCCTGCCTTTCAAAATGGCCACGCGGTCGGCCAGCCCTTGCAGGCCGGCTCCGGCGGTGGGATCGGCGCCGCCGTGCCCGTCATCGGTGATCAGCAGGACGAGCTTGTCGTTCTTGAACCGGCCGACGACGGCGACGTGGTCGGCGCCGCTGTGCTTGGAAGCGTTGGTCAGTGCCTCGGTGATGGTGAAGTACGCCATCGTCTCGACGGAGGTGGGCATCCGGTGGGGGAGGTCGATGTCGACGGTCACCGGGATGGGGTTGCGGAGCGCGAGCTCGGCGACGGCCGCGGGCAGCCCGTGGTCGGTGAGCACCTGGGGGTGGATCCCGCGGACGAGTCCGCGCAGTTCGGCCAGGGCTTGGCGGGCTTCGCCGCGTGCCCGGGTGATCAGCGCGGCGGCGGGGGAGTCCTGGCCGCGCAGCTCCAGTTCGGCCAGGCCCAGGGTCATGCTCAGGGCCACCAGCTGCTGCTGGGCGCCGTCGTGCAGATCCCGCTCGATGCGGCGGCGCTCGGCTTCGAAGGCGTCGATCAACCGGGCCCGCGAGCGCGTGAGTTCGATCACGCGGCTGCTGAGGTCCTCCTCGCGGGCCGAGAGCAGGAACTGGGCGATGCGCACCTGCCCGCCCGCCAGCAGGCCGCCCGCGTAGGCGCAGACCAGCAGCCCGAACAGCCCTGCGGCGGTCCCCGGCAGGGCGCCGGCGGGATCCGAGATCGCCTGACCGGGGATCAGCATCACCGTGTCGGGGGCGATGGCCCAGACGATGACGGGCGCGACCGTCAGCATCAGGGAGAGTCCCAGGAGAGCGGTGAAGCCGACCCCGGTGGCGGTGAACACCACGCCGAAGACCAGGGCGTAGGCGAGCTCCCGCCATGTCGCGCGCTCCCGCAGCCGGGTCCGCAGCCACGGCAGGGCGCCGGTTCCGGGGAGCGAGCCGTGCGGGTCGAGCAGCGGGTCCGGTTCGATGATGCGCATGCGGCGCCGCTCCAGCGCGGCGACCGGGATGCCGGAGACCGCGGCGGCCATCAGCACCACGAGGCCGATGCCCACCACGGACAGGCCGACGCCGACGAAGAGCAGGGCGGCCAGGCCGAGCAGGACGAGGAAGCCCAGGACGGTCCCGCTCAGGAGGAAGGCCCAGGCGCGCAGTGGCCAGGCCGATAAGGGGAAGCCCAACGGCCGCCGTCGCAGGGCTTCCCAGACGGCGACGATCATGGCGCGGATCTCCCCGTGGTCGCGTCGGATCCTGCTCCTCGGTCGTGCCGGATCCTGTCCTGGACCTCGACTCTACCGTCCGGGGCGCGGGAGCGATGGTAGGGAAAACCCTCCCCCCATGACTCCGTGCAGAGCCACTGCGTCTGCCGGGACCCTCTGCTGAACTGGGGTTATGTCACTGCTCACCGACATCCAGCTGCCCGCCGTCCACCTCGCATCCGTTTCCAAGAGCTACCCCAGCGCCGCAGGCCCCGTGCCCGTGCTCCACGAGGTCAGCGTGGGCTTCCCGACGCGCGCCCTCACCGCGGTGATGGGCCCCTCCGGCTCCGGCAAGACCACCTTGCTGCACTGCGCGGCAGGTCTGGACAGGCCCGACAGCGGGAAGGTCCTCCTCGGCGACACGGATCTGGCGGCGTGCAGCGAGCGGCAGTTGACGGAGGTCCGGCGTCATCGCATCGGCTTCGTCTTCCAGCAGTTCAACCTGCTGCCGATGCTCACGGCCTACGAGAACGTGGCGCTGCCCCTCCGCCTCCGGGGCGGCCGCGTCAAGCGGGCGCAGGTCATGGCAGCGCTGCGCCAGGTGGGCCTGGAGGACAAGGCGGGCCGGCGGCCGGCGCAGCTGTCCGGCGGGCAGCAGCAGCGGGTGGCGATCGCGCGGACGCTGGTGGCCGAGCCGGAGATCGTCTTCGCCGACGAGCCCACCGGCTCCCTGGACCGGCGGAGCGGGCGGCAGATCATGGCGCTGCTGCGGGACACCGTGGACCGGGCCGGCCGTACGGTCGCCATGGTCACGCACGACCCGGCGGCCGCCGCATGCGCGGACCGGGTGATCTTCCTCTCGGACGGCAAGGTCGTCGGGCGGCTCGATCATCCCACCGCCGACGCGGTCGCCCACCAGCTGAGCCTGTGGGAGGGCTGATGTGGCGCATCTCGCTCCAGTCGGTGCGCCACTACTGGGCGCTCTTCGCCGGTACGTTCGTGGCGCTCGCCCTCGGTGTTGCGCTGATCGGGGTCTCGGCCTCCGCGCTGGCCGCCACCTGGGCGGTGGAGCAGCCCTCGGGCGCCGCAGCGGCGTCCGTGACGCTCACGGACGGTACGGGCACGGCCCGCACGCTCTCCAGCGGCGCGCTGGACATGGGCGGGGTGCAGAGCGTGCTGGCCATCGCCGGTGTGGTCTCGGCGTTCGTGACGGTCTTCGTCATCGCCGGCACCTGCGCCTTCAGCATCGCTCTGCGGCGCCGTGACATGGGTCTGCTCCGGCTGGTCGGCGCGGGCGGTGCGCAGGTGCGCCGCATGGTGATGGGCGAGTCCCTCGCGGTGGCCGTGCCCGCCGCTCTCATCGGCTGCGCCGTCGCGGCAGTGGCGGCGCCCCACGCGGTGGACGCTCTGAACGGCACCGGTCTGTCACCGGTGGATTTGCGACCGGGACCGCTGTTCGGGCCGCTGATGCTGGCGGCGGGCAGCGGCCTGGTCATCGCGGTGGCGGGAGTGCTCGCCGCGTCGAAGCGCGCGGCGCGGGTGCGGCCCACGGAGGCGCTGCGGGAAGCCGACCTGGATTCTCACACGATGACCGCCGGACGCGCCGTGATGGGCGTGCTGACGCTCGTCACCGGCGCGGTGATGCTGGCTCTGGCCCCGAACACGGGTGCCGAGGCGGCTACTCCGCTGGCGCTCTTCGGCACGATGGCGCTGGCCGTCGCGGCGACCCTGCTGGGTCCCCTCTACCTTCCGGCGCTGCTGCGCCTCGTGTCGCTACCGCTGCGCTGGGCCGACCCCGTCGCCGGGCGGCTCGCGGTGGAGGCGGCCGGTACCTCCCGGCGCCGAACCGCGTCACTGGTGGGGCCGGTCCTGGCGATCGTGGCGATCGTCGGGGTGTTCACCACGGTGATGTCCACCACCCGCGCGGCCACCGAGGCCGACGACCGGGCCCGCACGGCGGCTCAGCTCGTCGTCGAGCCGGCCGGGGGCGGTGGGCTGACCGAGGGTGAACTGGCCTTGCTGCGCGCCGACGTGCGGGTCGCGGCGGTGTCGGCGCCCGCGCCGGTGGACGTCGCGGTGGCCGGACCACACTCGGTGTGGAAGGACCAGGCCGCGGTCGCCGACCCTCTCGCCCTCGCACGCGCCCATCGGATCACCGTCACGGAAGGGGCTCTCGGGCCGCTCGTACCCGGTCAGGTCGCGGTCTCCAAAGAGTTCGCCGACTGGTACGGGCACCACGCGGGAAGCGAGATCACCTACGGGCTGTTCGGCGGCACACCGGTCAGGGCACGGGTGACCGCGGTCCTGGACGGCGGGTCCGCCGTACCGCATCTGCTGCTGCCCGCCGGCGCTCCGGACACGGCGGCGGCGCCGGCACGGGCGGACGTCGTGCTGGACGCCGCATCGGGGGGCCCGGTCGCGTCGGTCGCCGCGGAACTGACCCGGCGGCTGGGCCCGGAGCGCGTGAAGGTCACCCCGACGGACCTCTGGTTCCAGCACGCCGCCACCGACCAGGACCGCCTCAATCAGCTCGTGCTGCTGGTCCTGACGGGCCCCGCCTCCCTGTACGCGCTGATCGCCGTGGCGAGCACGCTCGTGATGTCGTACAGCCGGCGCGGGCGCGAGATCGCCGGCATGCGCATGGTCGGCGTGAGTACGGGACAACTCCGCCGGATGGCATGGTGGGAAACACTCGGCACCACCTTGGTCGGGGTCGCGATCGCAGCGGCCGTGGTGGCTCTCGGCGCGCGGGCCTACCGGGGAGCGCTCACGGTGTTCGGCGGCGAGGCGCCGCTGAGCGTGCCGTGGGCTCTGCTGGGAACACTGGCCGGAGCCTGCCTCCTGGTGGGCGTGGTGGTGAGCCTGTCGGCCGTCGGACGACTGGTGCGGCGGGGAGGCGTGGCTGCCATCACTTCGCGTCAGTGAACTGGGGCATAGGGTGTGGTGCGGCGGCTGGCGTAGCGTTCCCCGCCCGGCCGCCCCTATGCTGAGCGCCCCCAGACACTCAGATCTACTTCAAGGGCACCGTTCGGCGGCCGAGTCCGCCCAATGGCACGATCCTCACGAGCAGGAGTCTTCATGCGCGTCGCGATCGCCGAGGATTCCGCGCTCTTGCGCGCAGGAATAGCGCGGCTGCTGGCGGACGAGGGAATAGAGGTCGTCGCTTCCATGGGTGACACCACGAATGTGCTCGACGTGGTGGAGAACACTCGGCCCCATGTGGTGATTCTCGATGTGCGCATGCCGCCCACCTACACCGACGAGGGCATCCGAGCAGCCATCGAGATCCAGCGGCGCTGCGCGGACACCGCCGTCCTGTTGCTGTCGCAATACGTGGAACCCACGTACGCGGAGGAACTGGTCCGTAACGCCCGCGGCGGTACGGGATATCTGCTCAAGCAGCGGGTCGGGGACTTCGAGGAGTTCCTTTCGGCGCTGCAGCGGGTCCGGCGCGGCGAAACCGTCCTGGACTCCGACATCTTCAAGCAGTTCATCGGCAGTCCGCGCGAAAAGCGGGCCACGGACCTGCTGACGCCCCGGGAACGCCAGGTGCTGGAACTCATGGCTACAGGTCTGACGAACAGCGGCATCGTCAACCGGCTCGGCATCTCAGAACGCGCCGTCGAAAAGCATGTCACCTCCATCCTGGGCAAGCTGAAGATCCCCAACTCGGGGGAGAACCACCGGCGCGTGCTGGCGGTACTCGACTATCTGCGCGGCATAGAACGGCCGCACGACGGCACTGAGTGAAATGTAGTGGTTCGTAGTTCCGTGAAATTGCCGAATCCTTACCGCGTCGCGGCCGGGCTCATCTACCTCTCGGTCGGCAGCCTGGTCGGTCTGCTGGTCGCCCCACTGGTCGTCATCTCCCTGGTGCTGCGCGCCGTCTCGTGGTTGCTGCTCGTCGGACTGCCGATGTCGGTGGCCCTGTGCGTGCGCGGCGGGGCGCGTCTGGCCCGGCTGGCCGGGATCGGCACGGGGAAGAGCACGACCCCCGGGCAGGGGCAGGCGCTGCGCGATGCCCTGCGGGAAGTCCCGGCGCGGATGGCGGCCCTGCGCGACGGCCTCTCCTTCAGCCTGCCGCTGCTACGGGCGGTCGCCGACCTGGAACGGCTGCTGGCCCACTCCGTCGCCGGGGACTCCGTGCCCGGCGAGCCGGCGCACCGGGCGGCCCTGCGGGAGGAGCGCGGCCGTTCCTCGGAGGCGAGCTGGGACGACATCGGGTACCTGGGCCTGCTGCTGCTGGGCACGGTCTGGCTGGTCCCGCTCGCCGCTCTGATGATTCCCCTGGTCGCCTTCATCGTGGCCCTGCCGGTGGGGGCGCCCGAACAACTGGCCTTCGGGCCCGGCAACACGATCCTGGTGGCGGAGCCCGCCACGCGCGTGCTGGTCGCGCTCGCGGCCGTGCTCGCCTTCGCCGTGCTGGTCTGCCTGTTGTTCTGGATGGGGAAGCTGCGCGCCCGCATGGTGCGCGGAATCCTCAGCCGTATCGACGAGGCGGAGGCGCAGCGCCGGGAAGAGGCCGCCGAAAGGCAGCGCATAGCGGCCCTGCGGGTCAACGACGCCGACTACCGCCGGCTCGAACGGGACCTGCACGACGGAGCCCAGGCCAGACTCGCCGTTCTCCTCATGCACCTTTCGCACGCGAAACGCCGCAGGAGCGATGACGCGGAATACCTTGCCCGACTCGTCGACGAGACGCACCAGGAGATCCGAAAGGCGCTCGACGAGATACGTGACCTGGTCCGGGGAATCCAGCCCCCCATACTGAGCGACCGTGGACTCGACGCGGCGGTCACGGCCCTGACCGAGAGATTCCACGTACCCGTCACGGTGTCCAGCAGCCTCGACCGGCGACCGGACGTCGACGTGGAATCGACGGCCTATTACATCATCGCCGAATGTCTGGCCAATACGGTCAAGCATGCGTACGCCACGTCCATTCACGTGAGTCTGGAGCAGGACGACAGCCACCTGGTCGTCTCCGTCACGGACGACGGCGCCGGCGGGGCCTGCGTGCGGTCCGGAACGGGCCTGCGCGGTCTGGAGGACCGTGCCGCCGCTCTCAGCGGGCGGCTGGAAGTCACCAGTCCACCCGGTGGACCCACCAGGGTCCAGGCCACTCTCCCGTGGTCGAAGAACCCTATCTGACCTGCATCTTTGCCTTATATCGAAAGCCCTTGCCCTGACTCGATCAAGTGACCGAAGATGAGGGGGTACGGGTAGCCGCACCCTCGGGGGTGCGGCTACCCGTACCGAAGGCGCTCGACGAGGGGGAAACATGGAAGGGCAATTCCCGGCCGCCCGATTGCGTGAGATCGCGCACGGCCATTCGGTTCCCGGCGTGCAGCTGACCGTCCACCAGGCGGGCCGGACCCGGTCCGAGGCCGTCGGGGTGGCACATTCCGGGACCGCGGAGCCGCTGACCACGGCTACCGCGTTCCCTCTCGGTTCCGTGACCAAGGCTTTCACCGCGACGGTGGTGGCCCAGCTCGTATCCGACGGCGAACTCGACCTGGACGACCCGCTGGGCGAGTACCTGGCCGAGTTCGACGGAGCGGCGGACGAATTCCCGTCCTCCATCACTCTGCGGCATCTGCTCACCCACACCGCCGGACTGGTCGCGGACCACGAGCTCGACAATGCCGAGGAGTCCTCGCTGGCCCGTTATGCTGCGAGTCTCGCGACCACGTCCCCCCTGTACGCTCCCGGCGCCTGCTTCTCGTATTCGAATTCCGGCTACAACATTCTCGGCCGGGTCATCGAGTCCGTCGCCGACATGAAGTGGCAGGCAGCGATGGACAATCTCCTTCTCCGTCCGCTCGGTATCGAGCCGCTGTTCCTGGGCAGCGGAGATTCCGTCACCCGGGAGTCGGCCACCTGCCACGTCGTCCGGCCCGGCCGGGGTGGAGCGCAGCCGGTGGGCCTGTTCCTGCCGCGCACCTGGGCGCCGGCCGGCGGACTCGCGGGCAGCGCCGACGATCTGATCGCCTTTGCCCGGCTGCACTTGGGAACCCACCCGGCCTCCGAGAGCCTGCTGGAGGAGGAGCTGCGCGCCGCGATGCACGTGCGGGAACCCGCCGCCGAAGCCTTCGGCATGGCCGACGGCTGGGGCCTGGGCCTGGCCCACTACGCCTCCCCCGAGGGTGACTGGCTGGGCCACGACGGAACCGTCGACGGGGCAACCGCCCACCTGCGTTTCCATCCCGGTACCGGGACCGCCGTGGCGCTGACCACCAACTCCACCACGGGCACCCTGATGTGGGCCGACGTCGTGGACGAACTGCGCGCGCGGGGCGTGCCGGTCGGCGACTACCGGCCGAGCGTGCCCACCGCGACCGCGGCGGCTACGAGCGCTCATGGCGGCCTGCTGGGGGAGTACCGCAACGGCGACACGTACTTCTCGGTCCGCTGGGCCGACGGTAAGGGCGCCACCGGCCTGCGCCTGTCCGACGGCACTGGCCTCGTCGCCGACATGACCTTGCACGACCACCTGGTCTTCACCGCCCGGCGCCTGGACGCCGAGGAGGCCCCGTACACGGGCCGGTTCGTCACCGACCCCGACACCGGCGAGGCCACCCTCATGCAACTCGGCGGCCGTTCCGCCCGGCGTGCCGCCGCTGCCTGAGCCGCACCGCCCCACCTTCGCCCCCCACCTTCGCCCCCGCCTCCCGTCACCGGTTCCACCGGCGCCGAGTCGAGTCACCGCGGTACACCGTCCCGCCCGGCCGACGCGTTCGGCGGGCCGGCTCCCCACCCCTCTCCCCGCCCCCCGCTCCGCATCCCCTTTTGCCGGCTTCCGGGCTGCCACACCGTTGGCATGCCCATGTCCTACATCTGGAAGCCGCCCCGTCTGGAGGTACAACGTGGCTCGCGCCGACGCGTCGGTAAACCAGGGTCTCCCCGCTCAGGTGGAGCGCTGGCGAGACCGGCTGAAGGGCGTCGCCCCTCTCGATCTGCCGACCGACCGACCGCGCCCGGTCATCCGCTCCACCAGCACCGCGGTCCACGAGTGCCCTCTTCCCCGCTCCGCCGCCGCTGCCCTGACCGGGCTCGCCGCCGCAGCCGGGGCCACGCCGTCGGCGGTCCTGGCGGCTGCCTTCACCGCGGTGCTCACCCGCTACTCCGGGCAGGAGGACATAGCCCTGGGTGCCGTCTCCCCCCGCACCGGGCACACCGTGGTGCTGCGCACCGCCGTCGACGCGGCAGCCCCCTTCGAGTCGCTGCTGCGGGACGCCGTCCGCAGCGAGCGCGACGCCTTCTCCGACGACGGCCTCCCGTTCGCTGACCTCGTGGCGGCGCTCGCCCCGCAGCCGGACACCAGCACCACCCCCTTCACCTGCGCCATGGTCACGGCCTGCGACGAACTCACGCCGCAGCAGAGGCAGTTCGATCCCCTCGACCTGTCCGTCGAGGTGTCCGCAGCGGAGCTGCGCGTCCGCGTCCGCTACAGCACCGCCCTCTTCGACGAGACCACCGCCGCCCGGCTGGCCGGCCATCTCACCGTGCTGCTCACCGGGGCCGCCGCCGACCCGTCCCGCCCCCTGACGGCGCTGCCGATGCTCACCGACGCCGAGTTCGAGCAGGTCGTCAGGGAGTGGAACGACACGGCGCGCGAGGTCCCCACCGCCACTTTCCCGGAGCTGTTCACCGCCCAGGCCACCGCGCGCCCAGACGCCACCGCCGTCATCGACGAGCGGGGTCCGGTCAGCTACCGCGAGCTGGACGAACGGGCCAACCAGATCGCCCACCACCTCCTGGGACTGGGCGCCGGGCGTGACCAGTTGATCGGGCTCTGCGTGGAACGCGGCGCCGCCATGGCCGCAGGCCTGCTCGGCATCATGAAGGCAGGCGCCGCCTACCTGCCGCTCGATCCCGCCTACCCGGCCGACCGGCTCGCCTACATGCTGGAGGACTCCGGCGCCCGGATCGTCGTCACCCAGCGAGAACTGCGTGACCGGCTGCCCGCCACCGACGCCGCCCTCCTGGACCTCACCGCCGACCGGGCCGCCCTGGAGGCCCACCCGGCCACCGCCCCCGACGTGGCCCCGGCACCCCAGGACCTCGCCTACGCCATCTACACCTCGGGCTCCACCGGCCGGCCCAAGGGCGTGCTGGTCTCCCACACCGGCATCGGCAACCTCGCCGCCGTGCAGGCCGAGGCCTTCGACGTCACGTCCGACAGCCGCGTTCTGCAGTTCGCTTCGGCCAGCTTCGACGCGGCCTTCTGGGAGGTCTGCATGGGCCTCCTGACCGGCGCCGCGCTGGTGATGGGCTCCAAGGAGACCCTCGCGCCGGGTGAGCCGCTCGCCGCTTACGCGGCCGAGCACGGCGTCACCCACGCGACCCTGACCCCGGCGACCGTCGCCGTCCTGCCCGACGGCCGCGGCCTGCCCGCCGGCGCCACGCTGATCGTCGCCGGCGAGGCCAGTACGGGCGACCTCGTGGCGCGCTGGTCCCGGGGCCGCCGGATGGTCAACGCGTACGGTCCGACCGAGAGCACCGTCTGCGCGACCATGAGCGCCCCGCTCGGCGGGGCGGCCGTACCGCCGATCGGCAAGCCCATCGCCAACTTCCGGATCTACGTCCTCGACGACGCCCTGGAACCGGTCCCGGCGGGCGTGCGCGGCGAGCTGTACATCGCGGGTACGGGCCTGGCGAGGGGTTACCACCGCCGGCCCGGTCTCACCGCCGAGCGCTTCATCGCCAATCCGTACGGGGCCCCGGGCGAGCGCATGTACCGCTCCGGTGACATCGCCCGCTGGAAGTCCGACGGCACCCTGGAGTACCTGGGCCGCGCCGACGACCAGGTCAAGGTCCGTGGCTTCCGCATCGAACTGGGCGAGATCGAAAGCGCGCTCGCGCTCCACCCGGACATCGCCCAGGCCGTGGTCCTCACCCGCAACAGCAACCTGCTGGCCTACGTCTCACCCGCCGCCGGGCGCCGCCCGTCCCCGGGCGGGCTGCGGGCCCACCTCGCCGGCACACTGCCCGACCACATGGTCCCCTCGGCCGTCGTCGTCCTCGACACCCTCCCGCTGACGCCGAACGGCAAGGTGGACCGCAAGGCCCTGCCCGAACCCGGCACGCTCGCCGACAGCGCCGCCACCGACCGCGTCCTTCCCCGCACCGCCGTCGAGGAGACCGTCGCGGGAGTCTGGTCCGAGGTCCTGGGCGTCGCACCCGTCGGTGTCCACGACGACTTCTTCGCCCTGGGCGGCAACTCGATCCTCTCCGTTCGCGCCGTCTCCCGGATGCGGCAGGCCCTCGGCATCAAACTGTCCCCCCGCGTCCTGTTCGACACCCCGACCATCGCCGGACTCGCCGCCTCCGTCACGCCCGAGGAGTCCTTCGAGGAAGCCCCCATCCCCGCGTCCCCCCGGGATGACGTGCTGCCGATGTCCTTCGGTCAGCAACGGCTCTGGTTCCTGGAGGACTTCGACCCGGGCAGCGCCGAGTACCACACCGCCGTAGGCCTGCGGCTGACCGGCGACCTGGACACCGCCGCCCTGCGCGCCGCCGCCGTGGACCTCACCGGCCGCCATGAGTCGCTGCGCACCACCTTCGGCGTCGTCGGCGGTCGCGGCGTCCAGGTCGTCCATCCTGAACTGCCCCCGCAGTGGACGACCGCCGATCTGACGGACACCGCGGAGGAGGCACGCGAGGAACGGCTGCGCGACCTCGTCCGCGCCGAAACCGCCCGCGCCTACGACCTCCAGGCAGGACCTCTGGTCCGCGTACTCCTCGTACGCCTGCGCCCCGACGAGCACGTGTGCGTGCTGGGCATGCACCACATCGTCACCGACGGCTGGTCCATGGGCATCGTCACCCGCGAGCTCGGTGAGCTCTACGCGGCCCGTGCCGCAGGACACCCTGCCTCCCTGCCCGACGCCGCCGTGCAGTACCCGGACTTCGCGGCCTGGCAGCGGGGCCGCCTGCAGGACGGCGGGCTGCTGGAGAAGCAGCTCGGTTGGTGGCGCGAACGCCTCGACGGCGTCGCCCCGCTGGAGCTGCCCACCGACCGGCCGCGCCCGGCCGTACGCTCCTCCGCCGGTGCGGTCCACGAATTCCGGATCCCCGCCGCGACCACCGCAGCCCTCAAGGCGCTGGCCCAGGAGCGGGGCGCGACCCTCTTCATGGCCCTGACCGCGGCAGTGAAGACGGTCTTCGCCCGCTACAGCGGCCAGCAGGACGTCGTCGTCGGCACCGCCTCCTCCGGCCGGGGCCACCGCGACCTGGAAAACCTGGTCGGGTTCCTGGTCAACACGGTCGTCCTGCGCTCCCGCGTCGAACCCCACCTGTCCTTCGAAGAGCTGCTGGGACAGGTCAAGGAGACCGTCCTGGACGCGTTCGCCCACGAGGACGTCCCCTTCGAGCGCCTGGCCCCGGTCGTCCAGACCGAGCGCGACACCAGCCGCACCCCGGTCGTCCAGGCCGTGATCGTCCTGCAGAACGCCCCCGACGGGAAACTCGAACTGCCCGGCGTCCGCGTCACCGACTACCCGGTGCACCGCGAGGCCGTGCCCTTCGACCTGACCGTCGAGTTCTTCGACACCGGTGACGGACTCACCGCCCGGGTGGGCTACAGCACGGCCCTGTTCGACGAAGCCTCCATCGCCCGCTTCGCCGGCCACCTCAACACCCTGCTGCTCGCCGCCCTGACCGAGCCCGGCCGCGCCTTGAGCGCACTGCCCCTGCTGACCGAGGACGAGCTGCGCCAGGCCGCGCGGGACGGCCGCGGCCCCCGTGCGGCGGCCCTGGAAGGGACCATCCCGCAGCTCGTGCAGGCGCAGGCACGGCGTCGTCCCGACGCGCCCGCCGTGGAGGACACCCACACCACCCTCAGCTACCGGGAGCTTGACGAGCGCGCCAACCAGCTCGCCCACCACCTGGCAGCACAGGGCGCGGGCCCGGGCCGGTTCGTCGGCCTGTGCGTCGAGCGCGGCGCCGACCTGGTCGTCGGCCTGCTCGGGATCATGAAGGCGGGCGCCGCCTACCTGCCGCTGGACCCCAACTATCCTTCCGAGCGCCTCGACTTCATGCTCCGTGACTCCGGCGCCCGGATCGTCGTCACCCGGACGGAACTCCTGCGCGAACTACCGCGGACCGACGCCACCCTCGTCGACCTCGTACGGGACCGCGCCCTGCTGGCGGCCCTGCCCCGGACCGCCCCACGGGTGACGCCCCACCCCGCCGATCTGGCGTACGTGATCTACACATCGGGTTCGACCGGCACGCCCAAGGGCGTACTCGTACCGCACCGCGGGATCGGCAACCTCGCCTCAGCCGAGATCGAACGGCTGGAGGTCACCGAGGACAGCCGCGTCCTGCAGTTCGCCTCGTCCTCCTTCGACGGCGCCGTCATGGAACTCCTGATGGCGCTGCCCGCGGGGGCGACCCTCGTCCTGCCGCCACACGGGCCGGTCGTCGGGGAGGCGCTGCAGACCTTCCTGCGCGAGCGACGGATCACCCACGCGCTGCTCGCGCCCTCCGCCGTGGCCACCCTCGTCCCCGACGGGCTGGAGGGACTGCGCACGCTGGTCGTCGGCGGCGAGGCCAGTACGGGCGACCTCGTGGCCCGCTGGTCCCGGGGCCGCCGGATGATCAACGCCTACGGCCCGACCGAGAGCACTGTCGTCGCCGCGATGAGCGACCCGCTCGCCGGCGGCGCCGTCCCGCCCATCGGCACCCCCTTGCCCAACACCCGTATCCACCTGTTGGACGCCGCGCTCCAGCCGGTCCCCGTCGGCGTCCCGGGCGAGCTCTACATCGCCGGCCCCCACCTGGCCCGCGGCTACCACGGCCGGCCGGCTCTGACAGCCGAGCGCTTCACCGCAGACCCCTACGGCGGGCCCGGCGAGCGCATGTACCGTTCGGGCGACGTGGCACGCCGCCGAGCGGACGGCAGCCTGGAGTACCTCGGGCGCGCCGACGACCAGGTCAAGATCCGCGGCTTCCGCATCGAACTCGGGGAGATCGAGACGGCGCTGGCCCGTCACCCCCAGGTCCGGGACGCCGTCGTCGTGGTCCACCAGGACGACGAAGGGCGCAGGCGCCTGGTCGCCCACCTGGTGACCGACGGCGAGCCGACGGCCGGCGAGCTCCGCTCCCACCTGTCCGGATCACTGCCCGAGTACATGGTGCCCGCGCTGTTCATGCCGCTGGAGCGGCTGCCGCTGACCCCCAGCGGCAAGGTGGACCGGCGCGCGCTCCCGGAGCCCGTGCTCCAGGACGGCGCGCCCGGCGCCGACTACACCGCACCGCGCGACGCGACCGAGGAGACCCTCGCCGCGGTCTGGGCGGAGGTCCTCGGCGTCGGCAGGGTCGGCGTCCACGACAATTTCTTCGACCTGGGCGGCGACTCGATCCTCTCCATCCAGGTGGTCTCCCGGGCCCGGCAGGCCGGTCTCCTGCTGACCTCGAAGCTGCTGTTCGTCCACCAGAGCATCGCCGCCCTCGCCGGGGTGGTCACCACGGCCGACGATGCCGCCGCCGGCCCCAAGGAGGTCTCCGGACGGGCCGAACTGACGCCGGTGCAGAGGTGGTTCTTCGACGAACACACCGTCAGTCCCGACCACTACGGCATGTCGGTACAGGTCGAACTCGCACCCGAGACCGACACCGCCCTGCTCGAACGCGCCCTGGCCGCGGTCACCGACCACCACGACGCCCTGCGCATGAGGTACGCGCGGGAGGGCTCCGGGTGGATCCAGGAGTACGGCGACGGCCAGGCCGGCGTGCTCTCCGTACGCGACCTGTCCGCCCTTGGGGACGAGGAGCGCGACCCTGCCCTCGGCGAGGCGGCGCTGGCCGCCCAGCGCTCCCTGGACCTCGCGGCCGGCGCCCTGGTGAAGGGCGTGTTCTTCCGGCTCGGCGCCGCCCGGCCGCCACGGCTCTTCCTGGCCGTGCACCACCTGGTGATGGACGGCGTGTCCTGGCGGGTGGTCCTGGAGGACCTGGCCACCGCCTACGGACAGCTCGCCGAGGGCCGTCCCGTCGACCTGGGCGCCAAGTCCAGCAGCTACCAGCAGTGGTCGCGCCGGCTCACCGACCACGTCCGCTCCGGCGGCTTCGACCACGAGATCGCCCACTGGCAGGACGTGTCCGCGGCCGTGCGGCCCCTGCCGTGCGACGCCCAGGGCGCCCCGAACACCTTCGGCACCACGGTCACCGCCTCGGTGCGGCTGAGCAGGGCGGACACCGAGGACCTCCTCCAGCGCGTGCCCGCGGCCTACCGCACACAGATCAACGACGTCCTGCTGACCGCGCTGGGCCGGGTACTGGGCGACTGGGCGGACGCCCCCGTCACCGTCGCCCTCGAAGGCCACGGCCGGGAGGAGCTGTTCGACGACGTGGACCTGTCCCGGACCGTCGGGTGGTTCACCACCATCCACCCCGTCACCCTCGACGTACCGGGCGGCGACTGGGGCCGCGCCCTGAAGACCCTCAAGGAGCACCTGCGGGCCGTCCCGGGCCGCGGCCTCGGCTACGGCGCCCTGTGCCACCTGTCCGAGCCCGGCACCCCGAGGCACACCGCGCTCGCCGACGTCCCGCGGCCCCAGATCAGCTTCAACTACCTCGGGCAGTGGGACGGCACGACCAGTCACAGCGGCCTGGTCCGGGCCCGGCTGGAAGCACTCGGCGCGGACCAGGCCCCCGAACAGCCCCGCCCGCACCTCATCGACATCGTCGCCGCCGTCGGCGACGGCGAACTGCGCATCGACTGGATCCATTCCCCCGGGACCCACGCCACCGCGACCGTCCAGCGGCTCGCCGAGGCGTTCGTGACCGCGTTGCGCTCCCTGATCGCGCACTGTCTGCTGCCGCAGAGCGGTGGGGCCACCCCGTCCGACTTCCCGCTCGCCGGGCTGGACCAGGCGGCCGTCGACCGCATCGCGGGGGACGGCCGGGACGTCGAGGACGTCTACCCGCTCACGCCCATGCAGAGCGGCATGCTCTTCCACACCCTCGCCGAACCGGGCGCCTATGTCGAGCAGATGACCTTCGTCCTCGACGGGGTGCGCGACCCCGGACTGCTGGCCGCGGCCTGGCAGCGCGTCGCCGACCACACCGAAGTGCTCCGTGCCTCGCTGGTCTGGCAGGACACCGAACGCCCGCTCATGGTCGTCGAGCGCCGGGCCGAGGTGCCCGTCACCCACCTCGACTGGCGGGCCCGGACCGCCGGGGAGCAGGAGGCGGCCGTACGCCGCTTCCTGGCCGAGGACCGCGAGCGGCCCCTGGACCTGACCACGGCACCGCTGATGCGGCTGACCCTGATCCGGCTCTCCGACAGCACCGTCCGCCTCGTGTGCGCCTTCCACCACGTCCTGCTGGACGGCTGGTCGACCTTCGACCTGCTGACGCAGACGTACACCGCCTACGCGGCCCTTGCCGCCGGTGAGCAGCCGGTCCTGTCCCCGCGCAGGCCCTTCAGGGCGTACGTGGAGTGGCTGGAGCGGCAGGACCTGGACGAAGCGGAGTCGTACTGGCGCGATCTGCTGTCGGGCTTCGAGGCGGCGACCGCGCTGCCTTTCGTACGGCAGACCGCCGCCGACCACCGCACCCGCTCCACCGGCAGGTGTGCCCGCCGTCTGTCCCCGGACGTGTCACGGGAGCTGTTCGACTTCGCCCGTCAGCACCGGGTCACCGTCAACACCGTCATCCAGGGAGCCTGGGCGCTGCTGCTCGCGCGCCACGCCGGGCAGGAGGACGTGGTGTTCGGGGCGACGGTCTCCGGGCGCCCGACGGAACTGGCCGGCGTCGACTCGATGGTCGGCATGCTGATCAACACGCTGCCGGTGCGCGTGCGGATCGACGAGTCCGCGCCCGTCGCCGACTGGCTGGCCGAGGTACAGCGCGGCCAGGTCGAGGCCCGGCAGTACGAGTACGTGCCGCTGCCCCGGATCCAGGGCTGGAGCGGTGCCGAGCGGGGCGCCGGCCTCTTCCGCAGCCTCGTCGTCTTCGAGAACTACCCGACGGACGAGGAGGCCGCCGCCGCCCACGGACTGCGCCTGCGCGGCCTGGAGGGCACCGCGGCCACCAACTACGCGCTCAACCTGATCGCCTACGCCGGCGACGACCTGGCGTACACGCTGGCCTACGACGCCGAGCTGTACGACGAGGAGACCGCCACCCGGCTCTGCGGCCACCTGGAGGTTCTGCTCGCCGGCATCGCGGCGAGCGGCGGGGACCAGCCGGTGGCGCGGCTGTCGATGCTGACGGACGACGAGGCAGAGCTGACGGTACGGGCGTGGAACGACACGGCCGGCGACCTGCCTCAGGCCTGCCTGCCGGAGCTGTTCGAGGCGCGGGTGGCCGAGCACCCCGACGCCGTGGCGCTCACCTACCGGGACGAGGAACTCACCTACCGGGAACTCAACGAGCGGGCCAACCGGCTCGCCCACCACCTGGTGGCCCTCGGCGCCGGACCGGACCAGCGCGTGGGCCTGTGCCTGGAGCGCGGGTCCCACGGCATCACGGCGCTGCTCGCGGTCGTCAAGTCGGGGGCGGCCTACGTCCCCCTCGACCCGGACTACCCGCTCGACCGGCTCACGTACATGATCGGCGACGCCGGAGTACGGCTGCTGATCACCGAGGAGAAACTGCGGGAGCGGCTGCCCTCCTCGCCGGCGCGGATCGTGGACCTCGACCGGGACCGGGCGCTGATCGCCGCGTCCCCGGCCCACGACCCGGCCCCGGGCCTCCTTCCCGACCACCTCGCGTACGTCATGTACACCTCCGGCTCGACCGGCACCCCGAAGGGTGTCCTGACCACGCACCGGGGCGTCGTACGGCTCGTCCACGAGACCGCCTACACCGACGTCGCGCCCGGCGACACCGTCGCGCAGTTCGCTTCCCTCTCCTTCGACGCGTCCACCTTCGAGGTGTGGGCGGCGCTTCTGAGGGGCGCGCGGCTGGCCGTCCACCCCGCCGGGCTGCCCACCGCCGCAGCCCTGGGCCGGTTCCTCAAGGAGTGCGAGGTCAGCCATCTGTGGCTCACCGCCGGCCTGTTCCACCAGATCGTGGACGAGGACGTCAGCGCCTTCACCGGGCTGCGCCAGCTGATCGCGGGCGGCGACCGGCTCTCGCCAGAGCACTGCCGGCGCGTACGGGACGCCCATCCCGGGCTGCGCCTGACCAACGGCTACGGTCCCACCGAGGCAACCACCTTCACCGCCACGCATGACCTGCGCGGCGCGGGCGGAGCGGGCCCGGTTCCCTTGGGCGCGCCGATCGCCCACACCCGCGTGTACGTCCTGACGGACGCGCTGGAGCCCGCTCCGGTGGGCGTTCCGGGCGAGCTGTACATCGCCGGAGCGGGCCTGGCCCGCGGCTACCTCGGGCGGCCGGGGCTGACGGCCGAAAGGTTCACCGCGGACCCGTACGGCGGGCCGGGGGAGCGGATGTACCGCTCCGGCGACCTGGTGGCCTGGCGGGCCGACGGGACCCTGGAGTTCCTCGGCCGCACCGACGGCCAGGTCAAGATCCGCGGGTTCCGCGTCGAAACCGGCGAGATCGAGGCCGCCCTGACCGTCCATCCGGCGATCGGCGACGCGGCGGTCGTCCCGCACACCGAGAACGGCCGCACGGTGCTGGTCGCCCATCTGGTCGCAGCGGACGGGGCGGAGGTCCCGCACAGCGCCGCACTGCGCCGGCACCTGGCGGCCTCGCTGCCGGACCACATGCTGCCGGCGGCCTTCGACGTCCTGGCCGCGCTGCCGCTGACCGCGAACGGCAAGGTCGACCGGCGGGCGCTGCCCGCGGGGGCGCAGCGGGTGGCGACGGGCATGCGGTACGAACCGCCGGCCACGGCCACGGAAGTGCTGATCGCCGAGGTCTGGCAAGAGCTCCTCAACGTCGAACGGGTGGGCGTCCACGACGACTTCTTCACCCTCGGCGGCGATTCCCTGCTCGCCCTGCGTGCGGCGTCGCGGATCAACGCGCTCTTCGGTACGGACCTTTCGCCGCGGGAGCTCTTCGACCGGCCGACGGTCGCCGAGACCGCGCACGGCGTCGAGGAACTCGTCCTGGCCGAGCTGGAGGCGGCCGCCGCGACGTCCTGATCCGCGAGCGTCCCCTCCTGCCCCTGCTCCCCGTCTCCTTCCTCCCCACGTTTCACCCCTCGAAAGGCACCTCTCCATGTCCAACCCCTTTGAGCAGTCGGACCGTTCGTACAGCGTCCTGGTGAACGACGAGGGCCAGCACTCACTGTGGCCCGCGACCATCGCCGTCCCGGCGGGCTGGCACACCGCCCTTGCCGACCGGCCCCGCGAGGAATGCCTCGCGTACGTCGAGGCCCACTGGACCGACATGCGGCCGCAGAGCCTCATCACCGCCGGCTGACCTCCGGCCCGCCGCCTCGACCCGCTGACCTGCACTCCCTGGGGGATCCTCACATGAACACGCCGTCTTCCCGCGCGGACCGGATAGCCGCCCTTCCCGACCGGCTGCGGGAGGCGCTCGCCGAGCGCCTCGCCGGCCGGGCCCAGGCCGCCCCCGCGGGCGGCGCCCGGCCGCTGATCCCCGCCGTCCCGCGCGAGGACGGGCTGCCCATGTCCTTCGGGCAGCAGCGGCTGTGGTTCCTGGAGGACTTCGAACCGGAGAGCGCCGACTACCACTCGGCGCTTCCCGTGAGGATCGCCGGAAAGCTGGACGCGGACGCTCTGAGGGCCGCCGTCGGCGATCTCGTGGCACGCCACGAAGCGCTGCGTACGACCTTCGAGACGCGCGACGGGCGCGGCGTCCAAGTCCTCCACGAGGAGCTCGCTCCCGGCTGGTCGGTGGCCGAAGCGGACGGCGAGCAGGACGCGCGGGAGGTCGTACGGGCCGAGATGGCGCGCCCGTACGACCTCGCGGGCGGCCCGCTGGTCCGCGTCCTGCTCGTACGCCTGGCCGAGGACGAGCACCTCTGCGTCCTCGGGATGCACCACATCGTGACGGACGGCTGGTCCATGGGAATCGTCGCCCGGGAACTGGGCGAACTGTACGCGGCGCGACTTCACGGGCGGAACCACCGACTTCCCGAACCGGCGGTGCAGTACCCCGACTTCGCGGCCTGGCAGCGCAGCCGGCTGGAGGACGGCGGGCTGCTGGAGAAGCAGCTCGGCTGGTGGCGGGAGCAGCTTCAGGGCATCGCCCCGCTGGAGCTGCCCACGGACCGTCCCCGGCCCGCCGTACGCTCGTCCGCCGGAGCCGTCTACGGCTTCGAACTGCCCGAGGACACCGTCGCAGGTCTCACCGAGCTGGCCCGCGAGCGGGGCGCCACCCCGTTCATGGTCCTGACGGCAGCCGTCAAGGCGGTCTTCGCCCGCTGGTCCGGCCAGGAGGACATCGCGGTCGGCACCTCATCCGCGGCCCGCGGCCACCGCGAGCTGGAGCAACTCGTCGGCTTCGTGGTGAACACCGTCGTGCTGCGCTCACGGGTGGAGCCCGGACTGTCCTTCGCCCAGCTGCTCCAGCGGGTCAGGGACACCGTTCTCGACGCCTTCGCCCACGAGGACATCCCCTTCGACAAGATCGTCGAAGCCGTCCAGCCGGAGCGCGACCCCAGCCGTACCGCACTCGTCCAGGCCATGGTCGTGCTGCAGAACGCGCCGGCCGACGCCCTGGAACTGAGTGGTGCGCGGACCTGCGCATACCCGCTGGAACGGGACGCGTCGCTCTTCGACCTGACCTTCGAGTTCGAGGAGCGCGACGGACGACTGCTGGGCCTGGTCGAGTACAGCACCGAGCTCTTCGACGAGGCCACCATCGCCCGCATGACCGGCCACCTGCGCGTCCTGCTCGCCGGGGCGCTCGCCGGTCCCGACACCGCCGTGTCCGCGCTGCCGCTCCTCTCCGAAGAGGAACACCGGCAGGTCGTCACCGACTGGAACGCGACCGGGCTCCCCGCGCCCGACGGGCCGCTCATCCACGAGCGACTGGCCGAGCAGGCAGCCCGTACACCCGACGCGGTGGCCGTCATCGCCGACGACGGCACCCTCACCCACCGGGAGCTGGACGAACGGGCCAACCGGCTCGCACAGCACCTGGTCTCCCTGGGAGCCGGCCCCGGTGCGCTGATCGGCCTGAGCGTGGAGCGCGGCACCGCCATGGCGGTCGGCCTCCTGGGCATCCTGAAGGCGGGCGCGGCGTACGTACCGCTCGACCCGGCCTTCCCGGCCGACCGCATCGCCTACATGCTGGCGCAGTCCGGTGCGCGGCTGGCCGTCACCCAGTCCGCGGTCCGCGACCGGCTGCCGGCCGCAGACGTCCGGCTCGTGGACCTGGACGCGGAGCGGGAGCAGATCGAGCGCCTGCCCGCCCGCGCACCGGACACCGCCGTGTCGGCGCACGACCTCGCCTACGTCATCTACACCTCGGGGTCGACCGGCAACCCCAAGGGCGTCGCCGTCGAGCACCGCAACGTACGGCACATCCTCACCGCGTGGGACGGGCGGTACGGGCTCGCCGAGCTCAAGTTGCGCTTCCTGTCGGTCTCCAGTCTCTCCGTCGACCTCTTCTTCGCCGACCTCATCCGGTCCCTGCCCTTCGGCGGGGCCCTGGTGATCGCCTCGAAGGACGTGACCACCGAACCGGCCGCCCTTCTCGACCTCATCGCGGAGAGCGGTGCGACCGGCCTGGAGATCGTCCCGTCGCTGCTCAACGCCGTCCTCCAAGAGGTCGAGCGGCGCGGCGACGGCTTTCCGCCGCTGCGGTTGATCTCCGTCGGTTCCGAGGGCTGGCGGGTGGAGGACTGCCGCGACCTGCTGCGACAGATCCGGCACGACGCCGTGGTCGTCAACGCGTACGGCGGAACGGAGGCCACCGTCGACTCGACCGTTTTCGTACCTACCGAAGCCGCCCTGAAGGGCCGGACCTACGTCCCGATCGGCCGGCCCCTGCCCGGCACCCGGGTGTACGTCCTCGACGCGCACATGAACGTCGTCCCCGTCGGGGTACCCGGCGAGATCTGGATCGGCGGCGAGGGCGTCGGGCGCGGCTACCACGGGCGCGACGACCTGACCGCCGAGCGGTTCCGCCCCAGCCCCTTCGTGGTGGGGGACCGCCTCTACCGGACCGGCGACCGGGCCCGCCTGCTGCCCTCGGGGGACCTGGAGTTCCTCGGGCGCGCCGACGACCAGGTGAAGATCCGCGGCTTCCGCATCGAACTGGCCGAGGTCGAATCCGCCCTGCTCACCCACCCGGACGTGCGGGACGCCGTGGTGCTGGCCCGGGAGGAGGACTCCGGCCGGCGACGGCTGGTGGCGTACGTGGTGACGGACGCCGCAGCCGGCGCGGAAACCGGCGATGGCGCCGGCGCGGCCTCTGAAGCCGTCCTGGACACCGCCGGCCTGCGCGGCCACATGAACGGGCTGCTGCCGGACTACATGGTCCCGGCGGCGTTCGTCGCCCTCGACCGGCTCCCGCTGACGCCGAACGGCAAGGTGGACCGGCGCGCCCTGCCGGAGCCGGACGCCCAGCCCGGACGGCTCGGCACCGAGTACACCGCGCCGCGCGACGCGACCGAGGAGGTCCTCGCCGCCGTATGGGCGGAGGTCTTGGGCGTCGAGCAGGTCGGCATCCACGACAACTTCTTCGACCTGGGCGCCGACTCGATCCTGTCCATCCAGGTCGTCTCGCGCGCCCGGCTAGCCGGCCTGCGGCTGACCTCGAAACAGCTCTTCCTGCACCAGACCATCGCCGCCCTCTCCACCGTCGTCACCGCGGCCGGCCAGGCCGTGCGCACCGGGCAGGTGCGGGCCCGCGGCCGGGCCGAACTGACGCCCATCCAGGCCTGGTTCCTCGCCGAGCACACCGTCGACCCCGACCACTACGCGATGTCCGTCCAGGTCGAGCTGGCGCCCGGCACGGAAGCCGGACTGCTGGAGCGGGCACTCGACGCGGTCACCGACCACCACGACGCACTGCGCCTGCGGTACGCGCGCAGCGGCGCCGACTGGATCCAGGAGTACGGCGACCGGCCCACCGGGATCCTCTCCGTACGCGACCTGACGGAACGCGCGGACGCCGACGGCGCGATGCACGCGGCAGCCCTGGAAGCCCAGCGGTCCCTGGACCTGGCGAGCGGCGCCCTGGTGAAGGGCGTGTACTTCCGCCTGGCCGACGGCGCCGCCCCCCGGCTCTTCCTCGCCGTCCACCACATCGTCATGGACGGGGTGTCCTGGCGGGTGGTGCTGGAGGACCTGGCGACCGCGTACGGCCAGCTGGCGCAGGGGCGCCCGGTCGATCTGGGGGCCAAGTCGAGCAGCTACCAGGAGTGGTCGCAGCGGCTCGCCGACCACGTCCGCTCCGGCGGTTTCGACCACGAGATCTCCCACTGGCGGGCCGTGGACCCGAACAACGCTCCCGCCCTGCCCGTTGACCACCCGGCCGGGGAGAACACCACCGCGCACGAGCGGACCGTCGAGGTCCGCCTCGGCCACGCCGAGACCAGGGCCCTCCTCCAGCAGGTCCCGTCCGTCTACCGCACCCAGATCAACGACGTGCTGGTCAGCGCCCTCGGCCGGACCCTGGCCGACTGGATCGGCTCGGAGCGCCTGGTCATCGGGCTGGAAGGCCACGGCCGCGAGGAACTCTTCGACGACATCGACCTCTCCCGCACCGTCGGCTGGTTCACCACCCACTTCCCCGTCGCCCTGGACCTCCCGAGCGGCCACGCCTGGGACGAGACCATCAAGTCCGTCAAGGAGCAGCTGCGGGCCGTCCCGACCCGCGGCCTCGCATACGACGCCCTGCGCTTCCTCTCGCCGCCCGGCACGCCGGGGCACGCGCTGCGCGCTGACCGGCTGCCGCAGATCAGCTTCAACTACCTGGGCCAGTGGGACGGCACCACCAGCGACAGCGGCCTGATCCGCGACCGCCTCGGCGCCCTGGGCCTCGACCACGCCGCCGACGAGCCCCGCCCGTACCTCCTCGACGTCGTCGGCATGGTCGAAGCCGGCACCCTCGGCTTCACCTGGATCTTCTCCGGCGAAGTCCTCGACACCGCGACCGTCGAGCGGCTCGCCGAGGCGTTCGTGACCGCGTTGCGCTCCCTGATCGCGCACTGTCTGCTGCCGCAGAGCGGCGGGGCGACCCCGTCCGACTTCCCGCTCGCCGGGCTGGACCAGGCGGCCGTCGACCGCATCGCGGGCGACGGCCGGGACGTCGAGGACGTCTACCCGCTCACGCCCATGCAGAGCGGCATGCTCTTCCACACCCTCGCCGAACCCGGCTCCGGTGCCTACTTCGAGCAGATGAGCTTCGTCCTCGACGGAGTGCGCGAGCCCGGCCTGCTGGAGCGTGCCTGGCAGCACGTGAGCGACCACCTGGAGATCCTGCGCGCCGCCGTCCAGTGGGAGCGGGTCGACCGCCCGCTGCTGGTCGTCCACCGCCGCACCGCACTGCCCGTCGTGCACCTGGACTGGCGTGGACTGTCCGCCGGCGCCCGGGCCGCGGAGTTGGACCGCTACCTGGCCGAGGACCGCGCCCGGGGCATCGACCTGTCGGCCGCGCCGCTGATGCGGCTCGCTCTGATACGGCTGTCGGACACCTCGGTGCGGGTCGTGCGAACCTCGCACCACGTCCTGCTCGACGGCTGGAGCACCTTCCAGATGCTCGACGAACTCGGCACCGCCTACCGGGCCCTCGCCGCCGGCGAGGCACCCGTACTCCCCGCGCGGCGCCCGTTCAGCGCGTACGTGGAGTGGCTGGAGCGCCAGGATCTGACCCAGGCCGAGCAGTACTGGCGTGGTCTGCTGGGCGGGGTGACGGAGCCCACCTCGCTGCCCTTCGACCGCCGCCCGGCCGAGACCCACCGCGCCCAGTCGTCCGAACGGCTGGTGACCTGGCTGACCGCCGAAGCCTCCGAGCGGCTGTACGGGTTCGCCCGCGCCCACCGGCTGACAGTGAACGCCGTCGTGCAGGGCGCATGGGCACTGCTCCTGTCGAGGTACTCGGGCGAGCCGGACGTGGTGTTCGGCGCGACGGTCTCCGGCCGCCCGGCCGATCTGGCGGGCGCGGACTCGATGGTCGGCATGCTCATCAACACGCTGCCGGTGCGCGTCGAGATCGACGGTGCGGCGCCCGTCGCCACGTGGCTGGCGGGAGTGCAGCAGGCGCAGGTGGAGGCACGGCAGTACGAGTACGTTCCCCTGCCGCAGATCCAGGGCTGGAGCGGCATCGAACGCGGCTCCAACCTCTTCGAGAGCCTCGTGGCCTTCGAGAACTTTCCCGTGAACGGGGCGCCGAATACCGCGGAGGGCGGTGATGACGTACGGCTGCACAGCCTGGAGGGCGCCGACGTCACCAACTTCCCGCTGAACCTCGTGGCCTACGCCGGGGACGCGCTGGCGTACGCGCTGGCCTACGACCCGCAGCTGTTCGACGCGGCCACCATCGAGCGCATGGCCGGCCACCTCGGCGCACTGCTGGACGGCATGGCGGCCGACCCCGGGCAGCGCGTGTCCGCGGTTGCGATGCTGGGGCCGGGGGAGTTCGAGCGGGTGGTGCACGAGTGGAACGCGACGGGTGGTGTGCCGGTTCCGGAGGGGACGGTGCATGGGCTGGTCGCGGAGCGTGCGCTGGCGTCGCCGGATGCGGTCGCGGTGTCGTTCCAGGGTGTGTCCTTGACGTACCGGGAGTTGGAGGAGCGGGCGAATGCGCTGGCTCATCGACTCGCGTCCTCGGGTGCCGGTCCTGGTGGGCTGGTGGCGTTGTCCGTGGAGCGCGGCCTGCACATGGTGGTGGGGCTGCTGGGAATCATGAAGTCCGGTGCGGCGTACGTGCCGTTGGATCCGGCCTATCCGGTGGACCGGTTGGCCTACATGCTTGAGGACAGTGGTGCGCGGCTGTTGGTCACGCACCGTGGCTCGGACCGTCCGCTGCCCGCTCCGGACGGGGTCGTCGTCGTGGACCTCGACGCGGTGGGGCTGGAGGGGGGCGAGGGGCGCACGGCGGCGCCGCGGACCGGTGTCACCGGCTCCGACCTGGCCTATGTCATCTACACCTCGGGTTCGACGGGCCGTCCGAAGGGGGTGGCGGTCGAGCACCGCACGGTGTTGAACCTGCTGGCCAACTGCCAGCCCCTGTACGACTTCGGTGCGGACGACGTCTGGACGGTCTTCCACTCGTACGCGTTCGACTTCTCGGTGTGGGAGCTGTGGGGTGCGCTGATCTCCGGTGGCCGCGCGGTCATCGTCGCGCACGACACGGCCCGCAGTCCGGAAGCGATGTGGCGGCTGCTGGGCGAGGAGCGGGTGACGGTCTTCAACCAGACCCCGTCGATGTTCCGCGAACTTGTCGAGCAGGCGGCGCAGTCGGCCTCTCCCAGTCTTCCCGATCTCCGCTGGGTGATCTTCGGCGGAGAGGCGTTGGAGCCGAAGCACCTGCTGACCTGGTTCGACCGGTTCGGTTCGTGCGGGGCGCGGTTGGTGAACATGTACGGGATCACCGAGACGACGGTGCATGTCACCCATCAGGAGATCGGTGCGGAGCATGTGGCCCGGGGTGGGCGGCTGCCGGCCGGACGTCCGCTGCCGAGTTACCGGGTGTTGTTGCTGGACGAGCACGGTGTTCCGGTGCCCGTGGGTGTCGCGGGTGAGATCCATGTCGCCGGTGCTGGTCTGGCCCGTGGCTACCTGCACCGCCCGGAGCTGACCGAGGAGCGGTTCCCCGTGAACCCGTACGGGGTTGCGGGCGAGCGGATGTACCGCTCGGGCGATGTGGCCCGCTGGCTGCCGGACGGCACGCTGGAGCATCTGGGGCGGGCTGACGACCAGGTGAAGATCCGGGGGTTCCGGATCGAGCTCGGGGAGATCGAGACGGCTCTGGTGGGGCACGAGGCGATCCGGGAGACGGTGGTCGTGGCCCATCAGGGCATCGACGGTCACCGGCGGCTGGTGGCGTATGTCGTCTTCGACGGTGATCTGTCGACGGCTGATCTGCGGGCGCATCTGGCGCTGAGTCTTCCGGACTACATGGTTCCGGCCGTGTTCGTGCCGTTGGAGAGGCTCCCGCTGACACCGAGCGGGAAGGTGGACCGGCGTTCCCTGCCGGCTCCCGAGGTCCGGGCCGAACAGCTCGGCACCGCCTACGCCGCCCCGCGCGATGCGACGGAGGAGGCCCTCGCCGCGGTGTGGGCGGAGGTCCTGGGGGTCGAAAAGGTCGGCATCCACGACAACTTCTTCGAACTCGGCGGCGACTCCATCCTCTCCATCCAGGTCATCTCACGCGCCCGCCGGGCCCTGGGCACCAGCCTGTCGCCGCGGCTGCTGTTCGAGGCTCCGACGGTCGCCCGACTCGCGGCCGCGGTCGTGCCGCAGGAGCCGACCGGAAACCATGGCATTCCGGTGGCCCCGCGCGACGGACTGCTGCCGATGTCCTTCGGCCAGCAGCGCCTCTGGTTCCTGGAGGACTTCAACGAGGGCAGCACGGAATACCACTCCGCCGCCGGTCTGCGCCTGACCGGTCCGCTCGACGCGAGCGCCCTGCGCGCTGCCGTCGGCGACCTGGTGGCGCGGCACGAGTCCCTGCGGACGACGTTCGACGTGGTCGGCGGCCGGGGCGTGCAGATCGTGCACCCCGTCCTCGCACCGCAGTGGCGTACGGCCGACGCGGCGGACGAGGAGCACCTGCGCGCGCTGGCCCGGGAAGAGGTGGCGCGCCCGTACGACCTGAGGAACGGCCCGCTCGTACGCGTCCTGCTCGTACGGCTGGCGGACGACGCCCACGTGTGCGTCCTCGGAATGCACCACATCGTGACGGACGGGTGGTCCATGGGTGTCGCGGCTCGCGAGCTGAGCGAGCTGTACGCCGCGCGCGTCAGCGGCCGGCCGGCCGGACTGGCCGACGTACCCGTGCAGTACGCGGACTTCGCGGCGTGGCAGCGCGAGCGGCTGGAGGACGGGGGACTGCTGGAGGAGCAGCTCGCCTGGTGGCGTGAGCGCCTCGCGGGCATCTCCCCGCTCGAACTGCCCACCGACCGTCCCCGCCCGGCGGTGCGCTCCTCGAAGGGAGCGGTTCACGGCTTCGACCTGCCGTCGGCCACGGTCGACGGACTGAAGACCCTGGCGCACGAGCGGGGCGCGACGCTGTTCATGGTGCTGACGGCGGCCGTCCAGACAGTTTTCGCCCGGTACACCGGGCAGCAGGACATCGCGGTCGGTACCGCCTCGGCGGGGCGCGGGCACAGCGACCTGGAGCAGCTCGTCGGCTTCCTGGTCAATACGGTGGTGCTGCGCTCACACGTCGAGCCCGAAATGACCTACGGAGCGCTGCTCGACCAGGTGAAGGAGACGGTCCTCGACGCCTTCGCGCACGAGGAGGTGCCGTACGAGCGCCTGGTGGAGGCGCTGCGGCCGGAGCGGGACACCAGCCGGACGCCGCTCATCCAGGCCATGGTCGTGCTCCAGAACGCGCCCGGCATGCGGCCGGACCTGGGTGAGGTGAAGGTCGAGGACTACCGGCTGGAGCGGGACACCGCGCTGTTCGATCTCACCATCGAGTTCGAGGAGCACGCCGGCACTCTGCGCGCCCTGGTCGAATACAGCGCCGAGCTGTTCGACGCGTCGACGATCGCACGTTTCGGGGAACACCTGAAGGTGCTGCTGGCCGGGATCATCGCCGACCCGGAGCAGCCCGTGGCCGCCCTTCCCCTGCTGACGCCGGGTGAGTTCGAGCGTGTGGTGCGGGAGTGGAACGAGACGGGCGGGGTCGCGGTCGCGGAGGGGACCGTGCACGGGCTGGTCGCGGAGCGGGCGGCCGCGGTGCCGGATGCGGTGGCGGTTTCGTTCGGTGACGAGTCTTTGACCTACCGGGAGTTGGACGCGCGGGCGAATGCGCTGGCGCATCGTCTGGTGTCGTTGGGAGCGGGTCCTGACCGGCTGGTGGCGCTGTCGGTGGAGCGGGGTCTGGACATGGCGGTGGGTCTGCTGGGGATCATGAAGTCGGGGGCGGCTTATGTGCCGTTGGATCCGGCGTATCCGGTGGACCGGCTGGCGTACATGCTCCGGGACAGTGGCGCCGAGTTGCTGGTGACGCACCGGGGGCTGGACGCGCGGCTGCCGGTGGTGGACGCCGTGGTCGTGGACCTGGATGCGGACCGGGCCACCATCAGCGCGTATCCGAAGACCGCCCCAGAGACGAAGGCGACGGCTGCGCATCTCGCCTATGTCATTTACACGTCGGGTTCGACGGGCCGTCCGAAGGGTGTGGCGGTCGAGCACCGGACGGTACTGAATCTGCTGGCGAACTGTGCGCCGCTGTTCGGCTTCGGCGCGGGTGACGTGTGGACGGTCTTCCATTCGTACGCGTTCGACTTCTCGGTGTGGGAGTTGTGGGGTGCGTTGGCCACGGGCGGCCGGGCGGTGATCGTGCCGCATGACACGGCCCGTAGTCCGGAGGCGATGTGGGAGCTGCTGCGCCGGGAGCGGGTGACGGTCTTCAACCAGACGCCGTCGATGTTCCGTGAACTCGTGGAGGAGGCCGCCCGGTCCGCCGCGCCGGTCCTTCGAGACCTCCGCTGGGTGATCTTCGGTGGTGAGGCACTGGAGCCGAAGCACGTGCTGACGTGGTTCGGGCGGTACGGATCCGGTGGTGCCCGGCTGGTGAACATGTACGGCATCACGGAGACGACCGTGCACGTGACGTACCAGGAGATCGAGGCCGGGCATGTGGCCGCTGGTGGCCGCCTGCCGGCGGGGCGGCCGTTGCCGGGCTACCGGGTGTTCTTGCTGGATCCGCTGGGCCATCCCGTCCCGGTGGGGGTGGCGGGGGAGATTCACGTCGCGGGTGGCGGGGTGGCTCGTGGGTATCTGCACCGGCCGGAGTTGACCGAGGAGCGGTTCCCGGTGAACCCGTACGGGGCCCCGGGTGAGCGGATGTACCGGTCGGGTGATGTGGCCCGTTGGAGGGCGGACGGGACGCTGGAGTATCTGGGCCGTGCGGACGATCAGGTGAAGATCCGTGGCTTCCGCATCGAGCTCGGTGAGATCGAGACCGCTCTGGTGGGGCACGAGCGGGTCAGGGAGACGGTCGTGGTGGCCCATGAGGGCGGTGACGGTCACCGCCGGCTGGTCGCCTATCTGGTTCCGGAGGGTGATCTGCCGGTCCGGGAGCTGCGGGCCCATCTGGCGGAAAGCCTTCCCGATCACATGATCCCGGCCGTCTTCGTCCCGCTGGAGCGGCTGCCGGTGACCCCCAGTGGCAAGGTGGACCGGCGTGCGCTGCCCGCTCCCGAGGTACGGGCGGAGCGGCCCGGTACTCCGTACGTGGCCCCGCGTGAGGGGATCGAGGAGGCTTTGGCCGCGGTGTGGGCCGAGGTGCTGGGCGTCCGGCGGGTCGGCGTCCACGACAACTTCTTCGAGCTCGGCGGGGACTCCATCCTCTCCATCCAGGTCATCTCACGCGCCCGCCGGGCCGGCCTGCGACTCACCTCCAAGCTGTTGTTCGTCCACCAGACGGTGGCCGAACTCGCGTCCGTGGTCGAGCACTCGGACCCGGCGGCGCCCGCGGCCGCACCGGCCGAGGCGTCGGGCCGCGTCACCCTCACGCCCATCCAGCGGTGGTTCTTCGAAGCGCACACGGTCAACCCGCATCAGTACGCGATGTCCGTCCACGTCTCCCTGGCCCATGGCACCGAGGCGGCCCTGTTGGAGCGGGCCCTGACCGCGGTCGTCGACCACCACGACGCCCTGCGCATGCGCTACTCGCGCGACGCCTCCGGCTCCTGGCACCAGGAGTACGCAGACCGGTCCGGCGAACTGCTCGCCGTCAGGGACCTCACCGGCGCCTTTGACGTGGAAGGCGCGCTGCACGACGTGGCTTCGCAGCTGCAGCGCGCCCTGGACCTGGAGAACGGCACCCTCGTGAAGGGCGCCTTCCTCCTCCTGCCCGACGGCGCGGCGCCCCGGCTCTTCCTCGCCGTCCACCACCTCGTGATGGACGGCGTGTCCTGGCGGATCGTCCTGGAGGACCTGGCGACGGCGTACGACCAGCTGGCGGCCGGGCGGGCCGTCGACCTGGGGCCCGGGTCCAGCAGCTACCAGCAGTGGTCGCGGCGCCTCACCGAACACGTGCGCTCGGGCGGCTTCGACCACGAGACGGCGTACTGGCACAAGGCCTCCGGCGCCGGGGGCATCCCCTGCGACGCCCCCTCGGAGAGCCGGGCGGACGGTTCCGGTCCGGGTACGTACGGGGAGCTCGCGGTGGAATCCGTACGAATGGACCGCGCCGAGACCGCGGCCCTGCTCCACCGGGTGCCGGCTGCCTTTCGCACGCAGATCAACGACGTGCTGCTGGCCGCGCTGGGCCGGGTACTGGGCGACTGGGCGGGCGCCGCGGTCACCATCGCGCTCGAAGGCCACGGCCGGGAGGAGCTGTTCGACGACGTGGACCTGTCCCGGACCGTCGGGTGGTTCACCACCATCTACCCCGTCACCCTCGACGTACCGAGCGGCGACTGGAGCCCGGCGCTGAAGGCGGTCAAGCGGACTCTGCGCAAGGTCCCCGGCCGAGGCGTCGGCTACGGGGCTCTGCGCTACCTGTCCGCACCGGGCAGCGCCGCCCACACCGCCCTCGCGGGGGCCCCGCAGCCGCAGATCAGTTTCAACTACTTGGGCCAGTGGGGCGCCGCGACCAGCGGGAGCGGCCTCGTCCGGGACCGCTTCGACGGCCTCGGCGCCGACCAGGCGCCCGACCAGCCGCGCCCGCACCTCATCGACATCGTCGCCGCCGTCAGTGACGGCGAGCTGCGGGTCGACTGGATGCACTCTCCGACCACGCACACACCGACCACCGTCCGCCGGCTCGCGGAGGAGTTCCTCACCGCGCTGCGGCAGATCGCCGCCACTGCCGGCAACGGCAGCTGACCGACCAGAAAGATGTTCCTGTGGCTCGCTACGTACTGAACGACGAAGAGAAGAACGAGATAGCGGCGATCGCCGACGGCTTCCGCGCCGGCCATCCGGTGTGGGCGCCGATGGACTACGCGGACGAGATCCGCGTCGAGGCGGAGCGACTGCCGGTCGGCCTGCGGCAGTTTCTCGTCACCTCCCGCGCCGCGGAGGACGCGGTGATCGCGGTGGCGAACCTGCCCGTGGACGAGCACCTCGTCCCCACGCCGTCGAACTGGCAGGTCGCGGAGAAGGAGGGCGCCGCGGTCCGTGAGGAGCTGGTGCTGCTCCTCGTCGCCTCCGTCCTCGGTGACCCGTTCGCCTGGTCCAACCAGCAGAACGGCCGTCTCGTGCACGACGTCTGCCCCGCCAAGGGGCAGGAGGCCTCCCTCACCAGCGCCAGCAGCCAACAGCAGCTGACCCTGCACACCGAGGACGTCTTCCACAGCTGCCGGGGCGACTACGTCGCCTTGATGTGCCTGCGCAACCCCGACGGGGTGGGCACCACGGTGGCGACGGTGGACTCGGTGGAGTTCGCGCAGCCCCTGCGCGAGGTGCTGCACCAGGACCGGTTTCGGTTCTTCCCGGACGACTCGCACGACGTGGTGCCGCTGCACAGCGCCGAGCACCCGTCCGCGCTGGAGGAGCGCCCGCACGAGGTGGCCTCGGTGCTCTTCGGGCCGCAGGATGCGCCCTACCTGCGCATCGACGCGGACTTCACCAGCCCGCTCCCCGGGGACGCGGAGGCGGAGCGGGCGATGAACGAGGCAGCGGCCCGGTTGGCCGGGGCCGCTGAGCGCATCGTGCTGAGCCCCGGCGAAGCGGCGTTCATCGACAACTACCGGGTCATCCACGGCAGGGACACCTTCACGCCCCGTTACGATGGCACGGACCGCTGGCTCAAGCGCACGAGCATGGTGCGCGACCTGCGCCGTACCTTCGTCCACACGAAGTCCCGCTCCAGGCTGATTGCCTGATGCCCGGCAGCACGGCCGCGCAGCCCGGCGGCGGGCGCGGGTTCACCCTTCTGTGGACGAGCCAGGCCTTCGGCGAATTCGCGTACAGCACCTCGCTGATCGTCCTGCCCCTGCTCGTCCTGGCCATCACCGGCTCACCCTCCCAGGCGGGGATCATCGGTTTCGTGGACGCGGCGGCCATGCTTCTGGCGGGGCTGCCCGCCGGAGCGGTCGCCGACCGGTACGACCGGCGAACCGTGATGCTGTGGTGCCAGGCCGCGCTCGTCGCGGTGTTCGGCGGGCTGGCCCTGCTGCTGTGGGCGGGGGCGGTCTCACTCCCCGCGCTGGTGGGACTCGCCCTCGTCAACGGCGCCGCCACGGCGATGACGATGGCCGCCGGTGAGGCGATGATCCCCGGCCTGGTGCCGCGGGACCGGCTCTCGCAGGCGGTCGCCATGAACTCGGCGCGGACGTACGCCGGCCAGCTCGTCGGCACCTCGGCCGGCGGGTTCCTGCTGGCGGTCAAGAACGCGTTCCCGTTCGTCGTCGGCTGTGCGGCGCACCTCATCGGGCTGGTGCTGCTGCTGTTCCTCGAACGACAGCCGCCGGCCGGTCCTCCGGCGGGCGCCGGTCCCGGCTTCGGCGCCGGGTCCGGGCCAGGGCCGGGACCCGGATCAGGACCGGGCGGACAGCGGGCACTCCTGGAGGGCGTGCGCTGGATAGCCCGGCACCCCTTCCTGCGCCTGGGGCTCTGCTACGCGACGGCGACGAACTTCTTCTTCGGCGCCATCTACTTCATCGTCATCGCCTCGGCGCAGGGCAGCGGCATGAACTCCGGGCTCATCGGCGTCATGGCCGCCCTGCTGGGCGTCGGAGGCCTGCTGGGAGCCCTGGCGGCGCCACTGCTGCGGCGCGTACTGACCGGCTCGCGGCCCATCTTCGTCGTGCTGTGGCTCTTCGCCCTGCTCACCGCGGGGATCGCGGTGCTGCCGGGCAGTTACACGCCGGGGATCCTGCTGGGCGCGATCGCCTTCGCCGCGCCGACGGCGAACGCGTACTTCACCACGTACCAACTGCTCCTCACGCCCGACAGCCACCGCGGCCGGGTGGTCAGCGTCGCGGCGCTGTGCAGTGGGGCCGGTGGCGCGATCGCCCCGCTCGCGGGCGGGCTGCTGCTGGACTTCACGGGCCGGTTCGCAGGTCTGATGGGTTGCGCGGCCGTGATGACGGCCGTCGCCTTGTCGGCGGTGCTGAGCCCAGTGATGCGGGGCGTCCCGGACGAGGTCGGGGACCCCGACCAGGACACGGACCGAAACCAGTCCGCGGACCCGGCCGCCCGCGTCATGGCACCGGGTGAGGGAGCGGACCCCGCGGCCGCCCCCGAGAAGACCCCGGCGTAACCCCCGCTCCCTCCACCTCACGGGTCCACCGTTTCTTACAGACAGGTAAAGACAGGTCCCCATGACCATCGATCTGGCACACCCCGACCTCTACACCACCGACGACCGCTTCCGGATGTGGCAGCGGTACGCCGCCTCGGACGCGAAGGTATGGAGCGAGCCGGGCGTCTCCCCGAGCGGCTTCTGGTCGGTGTTCTCGCACCGGGACGTGGCCGCGGTCCTTTCCCCCAAGGCTCCCTTCACCTCAGAGCACGGCATGATGATCGGCTTCGACGCCGAACACTGCGACAGCTCCGGCGGACGGATGCTCGTCGTGAGCGAGGGCAGTTGGCACTCCGTGCTCAAGCGGCTCATCGGCCCCTTCCTGTCCCGGCTGAGGGCCCCCGAGCTCCAGTCGGTGCTGTCGCAGGAAGTCACCGACATCGTCGAGCGGATGAAGTCCGAGGAGTCGACCGACGTGGCCGTGGAGGTCGGCCCCCGCCTGCCCGCGGCCATCGTCTGTGAGGTCATCGGCGTGCCGCTGAGCGAGCGCGAGCAGCTGATCGAGCTGACGAACCACGCTTTCGGTGGCGCGGACAGCGGCTTCGACAAGATGACTCCCGCCGAGGCGCACACGGAGATCCTCTTCTACTTCCACGAACTGATCGAGCGGCGGCGCGTGGAGCCCGGCCCGGATCTGGTGACGGCGCTGCTCGCGGACGGCCGGCTGAGTACCGAGGATGTACTGATCAACTGCGACAACGTACTGATCGGTGGCAACGAGACGACGCGGCATTCCATCACCGGTGCCTTCCACGTGTTCCAGAAGTTCCCCGGGACGCTGGACGCTCTGCAGGCGCATCCCGAGCTGACCGACCGGGCCGTGGAGGAGCTCGTCCGCTGGACCTCACCGGCGGCGCACGTACTGCGCGTGGCGACGCAGGACTGCGTGATCGGCGACCAGGAGATCCGCAAGGGCCAGGCGGTGGTGGCGTGGCTGGCCGCGGCCAACCGCGACGAGCGGGTCTTCGCCGATCCGCACACCTTCCTGCCGGGACGCACGCCCAACCGGCACCTCGGCTTCGGGACGGGCCCGCACCACTGCCTGGGCGCGGCGCTGGCCAGGGTGGAGCTGCGCGAGCTGCTCCACCGGCTTTCGGCCGAAGCGCGGTCCGTACGACTGCGGGGAGAGGTCGGCTGGATGCGCTCGAACCTCGTGCAGGGATACAGCAGTCTGCCCGTCTCGGTGGACTGGCGATGATCATCCGATTTGCATATGATCATGTAGAAATCGCGGCGGGGGTGCCCTAGCGTGTTGGAACTGCGTCTCAATGTCGAGGACCTGTCCCGGATCCGCATCATCAGCACGCTGGGCGTGCTGTTCGAAACCCACTTTGCCTGGGGGCGCTTGTCGGACCAGCGACGTGACGGGTTAGCCGAGTGGCGTCGCATCACCCGGCTCAGAATGCGCAGGCTGGCGGTCGCGCACAAGCTGCTGGAACCTCCGTATTCCCTGCTGGAAACCGTGGCTTCAGCCCTGCCGCGCGACGGCGACCTGTTCCACACCGTGGCCGTGGAGCCGTTCTGGGACCGGATCCTGCGCTCGCTGAAGGCGGAACGCGACGCCTGCGGCCGGGCGATGCTCGCGGGCGGTATCGAGCAGGTGCTCAACAACCTGCACGCGGCGGTCCGATGGGAGTCCCCCATCCTGCGCATCGACAACATCCAGCCGGCCCGGCGGGCCGACCTCGGAGGGCGGGGGATGGCCCTCGTCCCCTCGCTCTTCGCTCCCCATCCGTTCCTCATCGACTCCCACATGGGCTGGCCGGGTCCGCCGATCCTCGTCTACAACGTCACGCCCGACCAGGAGGCCACGGCCGCCCTGTGGCAGGGGCGTGAGGGCGAATCGGTGCTGCGGGCCCTGCTCGGCCGTACCAGGGCGGACGTCCTGGACAGCCTGCGGGAGACCCGTTCGACGGGCGAGGTCGCGGACCGCCTCCGCATCTCCAGTCCATCGGCCAGCAAGCACATCACGGTCCTGCGCCGCGCCGGATTCGTGACCACCGAACGCAGGCAGAACTCCGCGGTCCACAGCCTCACCCCGCTGGGCGAGGCCATCCTCGGCTGACGAATCGAGTCCACATGTCCTACCTGGTCCGCCACGCGTGCCCGGCGCGGCCCGCCCTGCGCCTGGTGTGCTTCCCGCACGCGGGCGGCAGCCCCAGCTTCTTCCGCGGCTGGTCCCGGCACCTGGACCCGTCGGTGGAACTGACGGCCGTCTGCTACCCGGGCCGCGAAGGCCGCTTCAGTGAGCCCCTGATCCCGGTCATGGACGAGCTGGCCGGGCAGATCACCGCGGAACTGCTGGCCGAGCCGCCCCTGCGAACCGTCCTGTTCGGCCACAGCATGGGCGCGGCCGTGGCGTACGAGACCCTCCTGCGCCTGCAGGGCGCGGGTGCGGACCACTTCACGCGCCTGTGCGTCTCGGGCCGCAGGCCGGCCGCCGCCGCCACCGGCGCGGCCGATGTGGCTCCGCGCACGGACGCGGACCTGATCGCGGCCGTCACCTCCCTGGGCGGTACGAACGCGGAGGTCTGGAACGACCCGGACCTGCGCGAGATGTTCCTGCCGATCCTCCGCAATGACTACCGCCTGATCGACGGCTACCGCCCGCGCGAGGACGCCCCGTTGCTGGACGCGGCGGTCCTGGCCCTCACGGGCGACCGAGACCCCCGGGCCACTCCCCGGGAAGTGGAGCAGTGGTCCGCGGTCACCGCGGGACCCTTCGCGTCCCACGTGTTCGAGGGCGACCACTTCTACCTCATCCCCCATGCCGCGCAGGTGGCCCGGCTGGCGGTGGGCCGCAACGACGGGTGACCGGCGGCACCTTCCGCGACAGCCAGGGCTACCACCTCGCAGCCCCCCACCTGCCCGGCCCCCTGGAGCGGCTCCGCGCCGACCCCTCCACGCGGCCAGCCGCACGGCGGAGCGCTCCGCCGTGCGGCCCGCCCCCCCCCAGACCCCATTTTGCATCCTCGTGGGTCATCCGTAGCGGCCCGGGGGGGTGG
>NZ_JBSFTS010000029.1:0-70921 GCF_053591375.1 Streptomyces sp. NPDC003034 | reverse complement strand
TTCCGAGGGCCCTGAGGCGTCCGGTCCCTACGGATCTCGAAGTCCATCGCATCCCCTGAACTGGGATGTTGCAACGACTCCTAGAACCCAAGGTGCTGCCCCGGGGCCCCTCCGTATCGCGTTACCGCGTGTCCCGTTCCGCTCCGCGCGTCGCCGACGCGGCGGTCACTCGGTCTTGATGGCCGTCAGCATGTTCAGGCGGGCGGCGCTGCGGGCCGGCCACATGGCGGCCAGCACGCCGACGAGTGCGGCCAGCAGGAGGAAGACGCCGATCCGCTCGTACGGGAGGACCAGCGCGTAGCCGGGCACCTGGTCGGCGAAAGTGGTCCCGACCGCCCAGGCGAGGAAGACGCCCACGGCGACGCCGAGCACCGCGCCGAACAGCGAGATGACCACGGCCTCCAGGCGGATCATGTTCTTGACCCGGCCCCGGTCGAGGCCGATCGCGCGCAGCATCCCGATCTCCTGGGTCCGCTCGAAGACGGACATCGCCAGGGTGTTGACCACACCGAGCACCGAGATGATCAGGGCCATGCCGAGCAGCCCGTACATGATGTTCAGCGCCATGTTGATCATGCCGCCCATCTCGTTGCGCATGTCCTGCCGGGTGGCGATGCTGATCGCCGGGTTGTTGCCGAGCGCGTCGAGGACCGCCTTCTCGCCCGCCTTCGACTCGCCACCGGTGTTGACGTACGCCTCGGGGATGTACGGGTCTTCGGAGTGGGCGCTCAGGACCTTGTCGTCCATGACGTAGGGCGAGAGCAGGCCTTCGAGGTCCTTGTAGACGGCGCCGACCTTCAGGGAGGCGGTGGCGCCGTCGTCGTACTGGACCTGGACGGTGGAGCCGACCGAGAGGCCGTTGTTCCGCGCGGTCTTCTCGGCGACGGCGAGCTCGCCGCCGCCCAGGCTGCTCAGCGAGCCGCTGAGGACCTCCACGTTGAGCAGGTCGCCGATGGTGGCCGGGTTGACACCGGAGGTGGACTTGAACTCGTCGCCGATCTTCACGGCGCCGGCGGTCTGCGGGGAGACCGCCTTGATGCCCGGCGCCTTCGACAGGGCCTCGACCGCCGCCTTGTCGAGGCTGCCGCCGCCGGCCGCCATGGAGATCTTGTAGTCGGCCTTGATCTTGTCCGTGCTCATCCGGTCCACGGCCTTGCCCATGGTGATGCCGAGGACGGACAGCGTGGTGACCAGGGTGAGGCCGATGGCCAGGGAGGCGGCGGTGACGGCGGTGCGACGGGGGTTGCGCACCGCGTTCTGCGCGGCCAGCTTGCCCGGCACCCCGAACACCCGCGCCAGCGGCGGGCGGACGGCCGCGATGACCGGCCGGGAGAGCAGCGGGAGCAGCACGATCAGGCCGATGACCAGCAAGAAGGCGCCCGCGCCGAGGATCATGCGGCCGTCCTCGCCGCCCTTGGACACCCCGGCGAGGACCGCGGCGACGCCGAGGAGGACGAGGACGGAGCCGAAGCTGTTGCGCAGGACGAGGGACTTCGCGCTGGCCGGGAGGTGGGCGCTGCCCATGGCGGCGACCGGGGCGATCCGGCCGGTGCGCCAGGCGGGCACCACGGCGGACATCGTCGTGACGAGGACACCGATGACCAGGGCCGCGATGACGGTCGAGGGGGCGATGACGAGGTCACCGGCCGGGATCTTCGCGCCGAGGGAGTCCATCAGGGACCGCATGCCGACCGCGAGGCCGATGCCGGTGCCCAGACCGACGGCCGCGGAGATCGCGCCGACGACCAGGGCCTCGGCGAGGACCGAGCGCATGACTTGGCCGCGGTTGGCGCCGACGGCGCGCAGCAGGGCCAGTTCCTTGGTGCGCTGGGTGACCAGCATGGTGAAGGTGTTGTAGATGAGGAAGATGCCGACGAAGAGCGAGATGCCGGCGAAGACGAGCAGCATGGTGCTCATGCCGCTCATCTCGCGCTCGATCATCTTGGCCTGCTCCCGGGCGAGGGATGCGCCGGTCTGCGCCTTGGTGTTCTCGCCGTCGACGAGCGGCTCGATCCGGGAGAGCAACTGGTCGGCGGAGGTGCCCGACCGGGCGCTGACCGAGAGCTCCTGGTAGTAGCCCGGCTTGAGGTAGAGCTCCTGGGCGACGGCCGTGTCGAAGAGCACGAGGCTGCCGCCCGCGTTGACCGCGCCGTCCTCGGTGGTGAAGACGCCGACGAGGCTGTACTCCTTGGCCAGGCCGCCGTCGCCGGCCACCCGCACCCGGTCGCCGACCTGGTACTCGCCCTTGGTCGCGGTGTCCTTGTCGAGGGCGATCTGGCCGGCCTGGACCGGGCCGCCGCCTTCGGTGAAGGCGTAGCGGGGGTCCTTGCCGTCCTTGACGGGGGCGTAGTTGGAGCCCTTGTTGGCCCAGCCGGAGCCGATCAGCTTGCCGTTCTCGTCGCCGACGCCGGCGAAGCCGGAGACCCGGCCGGAGACGGTGTCGACGCCGTCGAGGCCCTTGACCTTGTCGAGGGTCTGCTGGCTGATGCCGGGCTCGCCCTGCTTCTTGCCGTCCTCGTCGCGGGTCTCTCCGTACGAGGTGACGGAGACGGCGACGCCGTCGTAGCTCTTGGCGGACTGGCTGGAGAGGGACTTGCTGAGGGTGTCGGTGAAGACCAGGGTGCCGGAGACGAAGGCGACGCCGAGGGTGACGGCCAGGACCGTCATCAGCAGTCTGGCCTTGTGCGCGAGGACGTTGCGCAGGGCGGTACGGAACATGGTGGAGGAGTCCAGAGGTCGGGGTGGCTCGGCGCGACCGGAGAACGGGCGCAGGACGGACGGGAGGCGCGGCCGCCTCGGCGGTGGCGTGGCGGCTGCCTCGGCTGGTGCCAGGGGCGCCTCAGTGGATGCCCCGTGGGGGCCTCGGCTGGTGCCCAGCGGGTGTCTCAGCTGGTGCGGCCCTTGGCGTCGAAGGCCTTCATGCGGTCCAGCACGCCCTCGGCGGTGGGGCTGAGCATCTCGTCGACGATCCGGCCGTCGGCGAGGAATATGACGCGGTCCGCGTAGGAGGCGGCGACCGGGTCGTGGGTGACCATCACGACGGTCTGGCCGAGCTCGCGCACCGAATTGCGCAGGAAGCCGAGGACTTCGGCGCCGGAGCGGGAGTCGAGATTGCCGGTGGGCTCGTCGCCGAAGATGATCTCGGGACGGGAGGCCAGGGCGCGGGCCACGGCCACGCGCTGCTGCTGGCCGCCGGAGAGCTGGGTCGGGCGGTGGCCTAGGCGGTCGGAGAGCCCGACCATCCGGATCACGTCGTCGAGCCACTGCTGGTCGGGCTTGCGGCCCGCGATGTCCATGGGGAGCGTGATGTTCTCCAGGGCCGTCAGGGTGGGCAGCAGGTTGAAGGCCTGGAAGATGAAGCCGATCTTGTCCCGGCGCAGCCGGGTGAGCTGCTTGTCCTTCAGGGAGCCCAGCTCGGTCTCGCCGATGCGGACGGAGCCGGCGGAGAAGGTGTCCAGACCGGCGACGCAGTGCATCAGGGTGGACTTGCCGGAGCCCGAGGGGCCCATGATCGCGGTGAACTGCCCCTGGGCGAAGTCCACGGAGACGTTGTCCAGGGCGACCACCTGGGTCTCGCCCTGGCCGTACACCTTGGAGAGGCCGGTGGCGCGGGCGGCCACGGCCTGGGTGGTGTGCGGGGCGTAGTTCATGGTGGTCACGGGAGCGACTCCTCGGCTTGCGTCTGCGGATCGGCGGGACCCTTCCATCCTCGCCGCGCCCGCCCGGCCCGGGATCAGCCGCGGTGACCGTTCCCCGGCCCACTGGAGTCTGACCGCGGCGCCTCCCGCCTCCTCCTTTGGTATGACGCCGCCCCTGATGCGGGGGCGGCGGGGCGGGGCGGGCAGCGTGCTGCGGCGGGGGGTGGCGTGCGGGGTGGCGTAGGGGGTGGCGCGGCCATCGAAATCCCGTCATTCCCGTACCGGAGGTGACGGCCGCCAAGATGGGGCCGACCCTGAGTTCTGGGCTCTGATGGCCCCTCAAGCGCCAATAAAATCAGACAACATCGGAAAAACGGCCGAGTGGTCACGAGGCTGTTCCGGATAGGCTCGCCCCGGCGTTCAAGGCTTTTCAACGGGGGCCGCCACGCCTGCCCGGATGGTGGAATGCAGACACGGCGAGCTTAAACCTCGCTGGCCTTCGGGTCGTACCGGTTCAAGTCCGGTTCCGGGCACTGGGGAGCTCTGGCCAAGCTCGCTCCTTCATACCCTGCGCTTCGCCGCGCCTTCTCCTAAGATCCTCCTCCAGCAGTAGGGTGCTTTCTTTGCGAGCGCATTACTCTGGAGTCAAGGCCGCGCCCGGTGGCCATGGAGGAGTGAGATGAGGAGCAGTAACCCGGTCTTCTCGCGACGGGGGTTCAGCCGCGACAACGGTGGCTACGCGGGGTTTGACGCGCAGCAGCACCAGCAGGCCGGGACCGCCGCCAACCCGTACGCGACGAACCCGTATGCGATCGACCCGACCACGGGCATGCCGCAGGCTCCGGCCGCCGCCCAGGCGATGACCATCGACGACGTCGTGAGCCGTACGGCCATGACGCTCGGCGCGCTCATCGTGACGGCGACCCTGTCCTGGGTCCTGCTGCCCGTCGACCCGGCCAACATCGGCAAGTCGTACGGCATCGCCATCGGCGCCGCCCTCGTGGCGTTCGTCCTGGCGATGGTGCAGTCGTTCAAGCGCAAGCCGTCCCCGGCGCTGATCCTGAGCTACGCGGCGATCGAGGGTGTCTTCCTCGGCGTGATCAGCTCGGCCACCAGCACCTACATCAGCCCCGGCGTGGTCATCCAGGCCGTGATGGGCACGATGTGCGTCTTCGCCGCCGTGCTCTTCGCGTACAAGATGCGCTGGATCCGCGTGAACCGCCGCTTCACGGGCTTCGTGATGGCCGCTGCCATGGGCTTCATCCTGCTCATGGTCGCGAACTCGCTGTTCGCGCTCTTCGGCGGTGGTGACGGCCTCGGCTTCCGCAGCGGTGGCCTCGGCATCCTGTTCGGCGTCATCGGTGTCATCCTCGGCGCCTGCTTCCTGGCCCTCGACTTCAAGCAGGTCGAGGACGGCGTGGCGTACGGCGCTCCGCGCGAGGAGTCCTGGCTGGCGGCCTTCGGCCTCACCCTGACCCTGGTGTGGATCTACCTGGAGATGCTGCGCCTGTTCTCGATCCTTTCGGGCGACGACTAGCAGGACCGGCGGCCGCTGACGGCTGCCCGGTCCACAGCATGGGGAAGGCCCCGCGAGCGCACCGCTCGCGGGGCCTTCCCGCATGCGGACGGAGGAAGGTGAAGAGGGAGAGGTGAAGAGGGAGAGGTGAGAGGGAGAGTAAGAGGGGAGGGGGCCGACTGGGGTCGGGGTGCGGGGCGGACGGTCAGCGCAGCCGGCGGGCCGCTCTGCGCAGGTCGTACTCGTGGATGATGGCCTTCGCCTGGCCGTACGACAGTTCGTGCGCGCCGCGCAGCCAGCTGACCTTCTCCTCGAACCGGACCAGGGACGGGCCGTCGTCGACGGTGCGGAGCCAGTCGGAGAGCTCACGACCGGTGGTCTGCGGGATTCTGTCGATCATGTTGCGGTGGGTCTGCTCGGAGAACTCTACGGACATGGGCGCCTCCGGAGGTATCGCCGTGCTGTGCTGTTCTCTTCACGACACCGTGCCTGAGCGTTCGCCCGTTGGCAATGGTGCCCGCGCCCCGCGTAAGGTCGGCCGCGTGCTCGATACCTCACCCCTGACCGCCGTCGTGGAACGGTTCGCCGACCGGCTGCGGGCCGCTCCGCAGAGCCGGCTCCAGCAGGGGGCCGCCGCCGTGGCCCTGGAACTGGCGCGCGAGCTCTCCGTACGGGCGCAGCGGCTGGAGGGGGCGAGCCGGCTCCGTGAGATGCCGGACGCCGGGATCTTCGTCGTCGGCGACCAAGTCGCGGTGGCGGGGCTGGACCTCGCCGAGGCGCTGCGCACCGCCGCCGCCGGTCTACAGCAGGCGGACCCGGCAGCGCACCCGGCAGCGGACCCGCAGCCGGGCCCCGACAGCGCGCAGGCCCCGTCCGAGATGCTGGACGAGGCCGTGCGGCTGGTGGAACGGGCGGAAGTCAGAGCGATGCGATGACCCGGTCCGCGAGGATGTAGACGTTGCCGTCGGGGTCCTCGGCGTTGCCGCAGGAGAAGGTCAGCGCGTAGGCGCCGGAGATGCCCGAGCCGCCCAGCAGCACCGGCGCGGTCCCCGAGCGCAGGGCCTCGGCCAGACGCTCCGCGGTCTCCCGGTGGCCGGGGGTCATGCACAGCGTGGTGCCGTCGGTGAAGACGTACACGTCCAGCGTGCCCAGCGGGCCGGGGCGGACGTCCGCGAGGGCCGTACGGGCCTGCGCGAGCTCCTCCAGGCGGCTCACCGTGCGCTCGTGGTCGGCTCCGTGGTGCGAGGCCTGGACCGGTACGAAGTCCGGGTGCGAGGGGTGGCGCCGGCGGGCGGCGGCCAGCTCGGCGGAGTCCTCCGGGTACTCGTCGAGGAGGTCCTCGCCGAGAGCGGGCTCCAGACCCACCATGTCGGCCTGCCGGGGCAGGAAGACGGGGCTGTCCTCGCCGGGGCCGGGCAGGCCGCCCAGCAGCGAGGGGGCGTCGGCGGCGTCGCGGGCCTCCTGCGCGGCCCAGAAGGCCCGCGCTTCGGCCAGCTCGCGCTCGCGCTCCTCGGCCAGGGCTTCGGCCACCGCGGCTCGTATCTCCGAGGCGGGGGATTCCGCGGCGCTGCGGGCGTGCGGGACGGCCGCACCGCGCCGGTGGACCGGCTCCGCGAGCTCACCGCGCAGGGCCGTGACCTGCTTGCGCAGTCCGTGGACGGCGTGCAGCGCAGCAGCGCCCACGGCCGTGGCAGCGGCCGTGGTCAGCAGCAGGGCAAGAGACATGGCGCTCACTGACTAACTCCTGATGTGATTCGGTCCCCCGACTTCCTACATCAGAGTGTCCTGACCTGGGAATGGCGTGCAGTGCATTACGTCACGAATTGGACAGGCCTTTCGTCACACCGGTTCCCTCTTTACACCCTCTGACCTGGTCATATGACACTCCCCCAGGACGTAGGTCACATCCTGGGGGAGATTAGGTCACAGGTCGGCCGCGACGCGGTTGAATCCGGTGGCGCGGGCCGCGGGGCACGCGCCGGATCCCTTGGGGGGCCTGGGGCGGCGCACGCCGGAGCGCGACGGGGCGCGGTTCGGGCCCCGCTCAGGGCCGGGGCTCAGCTCAGGCGCTCGATGACCATGGCCATGCCCTGGCCGCCGCCCACGCACATCGTTTCGAGGCCGAACTGCTTGTCGTGGAACTGCAGGCTGTTGATCAGCGTGCCGGTGATACGGGCACCGGTCATCCCGAAGGGGTGACCGACTGCGATGGCCCCGCCGTTGACGTTCAGCTTGTCCAGGTCCACACCGAGGTCGCGGTACGAGGGGATCACCTGGGCGGCGAAGGCCTCGTTGATCTCGACCAGGTCGATGTCGTCGATGGTCAGGCCGGCCCGCCGCAGCGCCTGCCGGGAGGCCTCGACCGGGCCCAGGCCCATGATCTCGGGGGAGAGGCCGGTGACACCGGTGGACACGATCCGGGCCAGCGGGGTCAGGCCCAGGTCGCGGGCCTTGGTGTCGCTCATGATGACCAGCGCCGCGGCGCCGTCGTTGAGCGGGCAGCAGTTGGCGGCCGTGACCAGGCCGTCGGGGCGGAAGACGGGCTTGAGGCCCTGGACGCCCTCCAGGGTCACGCCGGCGCGCGGGCCGTCGTCGGTGGAGACGACCGTGCCGTCCGGGGTGGTGACCGGAGTGATCTCGCGGGCCCAGAAGCCGTTCTTGACGGCCTCTTCCGCGAGGTTCTGCGAGCGGACGCCGAACTCGTCCATCTCCTGACGCGTCACGCCCTTGAGGCGGGCCAGGTTCTCGGCGGTCTGGCCCATCGCGATGTACGCGTCGGGGATCAGGCCGTCCTCGCGCGGGTCGTGCCAGGACGCGCCCTCGCTCTGGGCGACGGCGGCCGTACGGGCCTCCGCGTCGGCGAAGAGCGGGTTGTGGGTGTCCGGCAGGCCGTCGGAGGAGCCTTTCACGGAGCGGGAGACCATCTCGACGCCGGCGGAGATGAAGACGTCGCCCTCGCCGGCCTTGATGGCGTGCAGCGCCATGCGGGAGGTCTGGAGCGAGGAGGAGCAGTACCGGGTGATCGTGCAGCCCGGCAGGTGGTCCATGCCCATCTGTACGGCGACGATGCGGCCGAGGTTGTGGCCCTGCTCGCCACCCGGCAGGCCGCAGCCGAGCATCAGGTCGTCGATCTCACGCGGGTCCAGCCCGGGGATCTTCGCGAGCGCGGCCTCGATGACCGTGGCGGTCAGGTCGTCGGGGCGGACGTCCTTGAGGGAGCCCTTGAAGGCGCGCCCGATGGGCGAGCGGGCGGTGGAAACGATGACGGCTTCGGGCATCGGGACTCCCAGGGGTGCGTTGCGGTTGCGGCTGCGGTGGCGCGGTGGTCGTCGTACCGGGACCGCAAGCGAAGTTACCGCCCCGTAGGGTCGAGGTCACCGGCCGGGGCGTGTGATGCGGACCGCACTGGGCGCCCGCTCCGCGGCCCGGGTCCGGGACGCCGGTCCGTGCCCGCGTCCGGAGCGCTCGTCTCCCTGCCCGCGCCAGGGCGCTCCGGACACGGGGTGAGGGCACGGGCTCACGACACGGGCTCACGACACGGGCTCACGGCACGGGGGCCTCCGGAGAGGCCGCGGGTGCCTCGGCCGGGGCGCCCGCCGGCACGTGCGCCGGGTCCGGATCCGTGGCCGGGACCCGGCGGCGCCGGCGGTGCTTGAGCAGGGCCCAGGGGCCACGGGCAGCGGTGACCTCCGTACCGGCCTGGCCCGCCGCGGCGGACGCGGCCTTGGCCACGGGGAGCATGTCCTCGTCCCGGGAGACGTCCAGGCGGTCGGACTCCGGCCACAGCCCGAGCGCCGCGCACAGGGTCGGCAGCACGGCCATGGCGGCGGTGGCGTACCCCTCCGCGGAGGGGTGGTAGGAGTCCGGGCCGAACATCTCACGGGGGTTCGCGGCGAACTCGGGGCCCAGCAGGTCCCCCATCGAGACCGTACGGGCGCCCAGCGCGACCACTCCTATGGTCTGGGCGGCGGCCAGCTGGCGCGAGACCCGCCGGGCCATCCAGCGCAGCGGCTGGTACACCGGCTCGATGGTGCCCAGGTCGGGGCAGGTGCCCACGACGACCTCGGAGCCCGCGAGGCGCAGCCGCCGTACGGCCGCGGTCAGCAACCGCACCGACTGGGTCGGCGGCATCCGGCGCGTCACGTCATTGGCGCCGATCATGATCACGCAGACGTCGGGCGGTGGCGCGTCATTCCCGGCAGCACCGTCGATCAGCAGCCCCACCTGCCGGTCCAGGTCGTCCGACATGGCCCCCGACAGGGCCACGTTGCGCAGTACGACCGGCCGCTCGGCCACCGCGGCCAGCCCGGAGGCCAGCAGGGCGGCCGGCGTCTGCCGCGCCCGCCGTACGCCGAGACCCGCGGCCGTGGAGTCGCCGAGCATGCCCAGCCGCAGCGGGCCGGGGCTCTGCTCCGGCCCGGAGAACTCGCTCCCGTACAGCCCGTCCGCCCGCGGCGGGTCGGGCAGGCCGGTGCCCACCGTACGCTTGGCGAACTGCATCTCCGCCAGTACCACACCGACCGTGGCGGCCCCGACCAGCCCGAGCCCGCCCCCGCCGTACGCCGCCCCCGCCGCGATCCGGCGGGCCGTTCTCGCCCTGGACACCCTTCAGGCCACCTCGCTTCTTCGACTGGGCCTTTGTTGACCTACCTGCCCCGTACGGCCGGTCGGTCAATCCCTTTCCGCATACCCTGGCCAGACCTCCCGGAGAACCCGTGGAGTCCCCTCCTTGGAGAACATGGTGCAATTCCACGACTCGATGATCAGCCTCGTCGGCAACACCCCGCTGGTGAAGCTCAACCGTGTGACCGAAGGCCTTCAGGCCACCGTGCTGGCCAAGGTCGAGTACTTCAATCCCGGTGGGTCCGTCAAGGACCGCATCGCCGTACGGATGATCGAGGCCGCCGAGCAGAGCGGAGCCCTCAAGCCCGGCGGAACCATCGTGGAGCCGACGAGCGGCAATACCGGGGTAGGACTCGCCATCGTGGCCCAGCAGAAGGGCTACAAGTGCATTTTCGTCTGCCCTGACAAGGTGTCCCTGGACAAGATCAACGTGCTGCGGGCGTACGGAGCCGACGTCGTGGTCTGCCCGACCGCCGTCGACCCCGACCACCCGGACTCGTACTACAACGTCTCGGACCGCCTCGTGCGCGAGACGCCGGGCGCCTGGAAGCCGGACCAGTACAGCAACCCGAACAACCCCCGTTCGCACTACGAGACCACCGGTCCCGAGCTGTGGCAGCAGACGGAAGGGAAGATCACCCACTTCGTCGCGGGCGTCGGCACGGGCGGCACGATCTCCGGCACCGGCCGCTACCTCAAGGAGGTCTCCGGCGGCAAGGTCAAGGTCATCGGCGCCGACCCCGAGGGCTCGGTGTACTCCGGCGGTTCCGGCCGCCCGTACCTGGTCGAGGGCGTCGGCGAGGACTTCTGGCCGAGCGCCTACGACCGCGACGTGACCGACGAGATCATCGCGGTGTCCGACAAGGACTCCTTCCAGATGACCCGCCGCCTGGCGAAGGAAGAGGGCCTGCTCGTCGGCGGCTCCTGCGGCATGGCGGTCGTCGCCGCCCTGCGCGCGGCCGAGGGCCTGGGCCCGGACGACGTGGTCGTCGTCCTGCTGCCCGACAGCGGCCGCGGCTACATGAGCAAGATCTTCAGCGACGAGTGGATGGCCGGGCACGGCTTCCTGGAGGAGGCGGGCCCCGCCGCCCGCATCGGCGACGTGCTCGCGGACAAGGCCGGCGCGATGCCGTCCCTCGTCCACATGCACCCCGAGGAGACCGTCGGCGAGGCGATCGAGGTCCTGCGCGAGTACGGCGTCTCCCAGATGCCGATCGTCAAGCCGGGCGCCGGCCACCCGGACGTGATGGCCGCCGAGGTGATCGGCTCGGTCGTGGAGAAGGAACTGCTGTCGGCGCTGTTCGCGCAGCGGGCCTCGCTGGGGGACCCGCTGGAGAAGCACATGAGCGCGCCGCTGCCGCAGGTCGGCTCCGGGGAGCCGGTGTCCGAGCTGATGGCGGTGCTCGGGGAGGCCGACGCGGCGATCGTCCTGGTCGAGGGCAAGCCGACCGGCGTGGTCAGCCGTCAGGACCTGCTGGCGTTCCTGGCGCGCGAGGGGAAGTAACGCGAGGGAAGTCACCGGTCGGCGCGGCCGTGGTCCGGCCGTCGCGCAAACGGTACGGGCCCGACACGTGACGGCAGTACCGGCTTAACACGCCTCCGGCACAGTGGTGGTCGTCGGCAGGGAGCCCCGGGAAACCGGACACCCGGCCGGCGCCACGAACGCCGTCGCCGGGAGGGCCGGGAGACCGGGCATCCGGCCGGCGCCAGGAACGGCGTTGCGCATTCCGGAGCGGCTCCCGGACCGCGTGGACGTCGCGGACGCGGACGGCCCTGACCCGGCCCGTGTCCCGACGCGGGGACCGCCGTCGTCCCGCCCCCGGGCAACCGGGGTGCGGCGGTCCCCGCGCATATCCCTCCGCGGGCGCGGTCGTGCCGTGTGCCACTCCTGAGTAACCGGGGTGCGCCGCCTCCCCGCGCCTGTCCTCTGCCGGCCTGGCCGCGGCCGGGGACCAAGTACGTCCAGTACGAGGAAGCTCCTCCGCCTTGCGATGCAAGGCGCCGGACAACGCGGGCTCGGCCGACAAGATCCGAAAGACACGCCCTAGCCCCCTGTCCGGGCCCCGGCTCCGGGCCCGCGTCTCGCGGAGCGGCCGTGGCTTGCCGAGCTGCATAGCCGCATGCAGAGTGCTCCGTGACTGAATAGTTCAGGTGAACGGAGGGGATGGGCATGAGCGACAGCCCGGCCGCGCGGCTGCAGAAGCTGTTCGAGGGGCACCGGCTGACGCCGACCCAGCGGCGGATCGCGCACTGCATGGTGCGCGGGGCCGCGGAGGTGCCCTTCCTGTCGAGCGTGGAGCTCGCCGAGCTGGCCGGCGTGAGCCAGCCCTCGGTGACCCGGTTCGCGGTGGCGCTGGGCTTCGACGGGTATCCCGCCCTGCGGCGGCACCTGCGCGAGGTGGCTCCCGCCGAAGGGGCGGGCGGCGAGCAGGGGGACGCGTACAACGAGTACCAGCAGGCCGTCCAGGGCGAGATCGAGAACCTGCGGCGGCTGGCGGCGATGCTGGCCGATCCCGCGCCCGTGCGGGAGGCGGGGCGGCTGCTCGCCGCCTCGGCCCCGCTGCCGGTGCTCGGGCTGCGGGCGGCTTCCTCACAGGCGCGCGGGTTCGCGTACTTCGCCGCCAAGGTGCACCCGGACGTACGGCTCCTGGACGAGGGCGGTTCGATGCTCGCCGACCGGATCGACGCGGCGGCCGGGGCCGGGGCCTCGGCGCTGCTCTGCTTCGCGCTGCCCCGCCATCCCCGGGAGGTCGTGGAGGCGCTGGAGAACGCCCGGGGGGCCGGCCTGACCGTGGTGACGGTCGCCGACTCCGCCTTCGCCCCGGTGGCCCGCCACAGCGACCTGCTGATTCCGGCGCCGGTCGGGACGGGGCTGGCCTTCGACACGGCGTGTGCGCCGATGCTGCTGGGCCGGGTGCTGCTGGAGGCGATGGCGGACGCGCTGCCGGACGCGCAGGCGCGGCTGGAGGCGTTCGACGCGCGGGCGGCGGCGCGGGGGCTCTTCGTCGAGTAACCGCGCGCCCGTCCTCAGCGACGGCCGCGCCGCCCGCCTACCGCGCCGTCCGCCTACCGCGCCGCCCGGGGAGCCGTGCGTGCAGCTGTTGACTGAATCTATTCATAGAGCGAGGATGTGAATGGATCGACCAACATCGGAGGAGGCAAAGCCATGTCAGGACCTCGCCCCGTACGGGCCTCGCGCGGTACCGCACTCAGCACCCTGGGATGGCAGCAGGAGGCCGCGCTGCGGATGCTCCAGAACAACCTCGACCCCGAGGTCGCCGAGCACCCCGACAAGCTCGTCGTCTACGGCGGCACCGGCAAGGCCGCACGCGACTGGCGCTCCTACGACGCGATGGTCCGCACCCTCCAGACCCTCAAGCAGGACGAGACGATGCTCGTCCAGTCCGGCCGCCCGGTCGGCGTGATGCAGACCCACGAATGGGCGCCGCGCGTCCTGCTGGCCAACTCCAACCTCGTCGGCGACTGGGCGAACTGGGAGGAGTTCCGCCGGCTGGAGGCCCTCGGTCTCACCATGTACGGCCAGATGACCGCCGGGTCCTGGATCTACATCGGCACCCAGGGCATCCTGCAGGGCACGTACGAGACCTTCGCGGCCGTCGCCGCCAAGAAGTTCGGCGGCACCCTGGCCGGGACGATCACCCTGACGGCCGGCCTCGGCGGCATGGGCGGCGCCCAGCCGCTCGCCGTCACGATGAACGACGGCGTCGCCATCTGCATCGACGTCGACCCCCGCGCCATCGACCGCCGCATCGAGCACCGCTACCTGGACGTCAAGGCGGACAGCCTGCGGCACGCGCTCCAGCTGGCCGTCGAGGCGCGCGATGCCCGCAAGCCGCTCTCCATCGGCCTGCTCGGCAACGCCGCCGACCTGCTCCCGCAGATGCTCGCCGAGGGCGCGCCGATCGACATCGTGACGGACCAGACCTCCGCGCACGACCCGCTCGCCTACCTGCCGACCGGCGTCGACTTCGACGACATGGCCTCCTACGCCGCCAAGGACCCGGCGGGCTTCACCACCCGCGCCCGCGAGTCCATGGCCCGCCACGTCGAAGCCATGGTCGGCTTCATGGACGCCGGCGCCGAGGTCTTCGACTACGGCAACTCCATCCGCGGCGAAGCCCAGCTGGCGGGCTACGACCGGGCCTTCGCCTTCCCCGGCTTCGTCCCCGCCTACATCCGGCCGCTGTTCTGCGAGGGCAAGGGCCCCTTCCGCTGGGCGGCCCTGTCCGGCGAGGCGTCCGACATCCACAAGACCGACCGGGCGATGCTCGACCTCTTCCCGCAGAACGAGTCCCTCCACCGCTGGATCAAGATGGCGGGTGAGCGCGTCCACTTCCAGGGCCTGCCCGCGCGCATCTGCTGGCTCGGCTACGGCGAACGCGACAAGGCCGGCGAGCGCTTCAACGACATGGTCGCGAGCGGTGAACTGGCCGCGCCGCTGGTCATCGGCCGCGACCACCTCGACTGCGGCTCGGTGGCCTCCCCGTACCGCGAGACCGAGGCCATGCTCGACGGCTCCGACGCCATCGCCGACTGGCCGCTGCTCAACGCCATGGTCAACGTCGCCTCCGGCGCCTCCTGGGTCTCCCTCCACCACGGCGGCGGCGTGGGCATGGGCCGGTCCATCCACGCGGGCCAGGTCACCGTCGCCGACGGCACGCCCCTCGCGGGGGAGAAGATCCGCCGCGTCCTCACCAACGACCCGGGCATGGGCGTCATCCGCCACGTCGACGCCGGCTACGACATCGCCGAGTCGGTGGCGGACGAGCGAGGCGTCCGCATCCCGATGCGCGAGGGTGACCCCTCGTGAACGACGCCCCCTCCCCGGCCGCGACCCCGCTGCCGGGGCCCCCGGACCGCCCCGCCTCCGGCGGCTCCTTCCACGCGATGTGGGACGAGCTCGCGCGGATCGGCCGCGACGCCGGCTCCGGCGGATACCGGCGGTACGCCTGGACCGGCGCCGACGCCGACTGCCGCACCTGGTTCCAGGAGCAGGCGCGGGCGCGCGGGCTCGCGTACGAGACCGACCGCAACGGCAACCAGTGGGCCTGGCTCGGCGACCCCCTCGCGGGCGACGCCGTGGTCACCGGCTCCCACCTGGACTCCGTACCCGACGGCGGGGCCTTCGACGGCCCCCTCGGGGTGGTGTCCTCCTTCGCGGCCCTGGACGAACTCCGCCGCAGGGGTGCGGAGTTCGCCCGTCCCCTGGCCATCACCAACTTTGGAGACGAGGAAGGGGCCCGCTTCGGCCTGGCCTGCGTCGGCTCCCGGCTGGCCGCCGGGCAGCTGACCAAGGAGAAGGCGTACGAACTGCGCGACGCCGACGGCATCCGCCTGCCCCAGGCCATGGAGGCCGCCGGATACGATCCCGACGCCATCGGGCCCGACTCCGAACGCCTCGCCCGGATCGGCGCCTTCGTCGAACTGCACGTGGAGCAGGGCCGGGCCCTCGACCTGTCGGGGGACCCCATCGGCATCGCCTCCGCGATCTGGCCGCACGGCCGCTGGCGGTTCGACTTCCACGGCGAGGCCAACCACGCGGGCACCACCCGCCTCGCGGACCGCCGCGACCCGATGCTGACCTTCGCGCAGACCGTGCTGGCCGCCCGCGCCGAGGCGGCCCTGGCGGGAGCCGTCGCCACCTTCGGGAAGATCGCGGTGGAGCCCAACGGCGTCAACGCGATCCCCTCGCTGGTGCGCGGCTGGCTCGACTCGCGCGCCGCCGACCAGGCCACCCTCGACACCGTCGTCACCGCCATCGAGAAGGCCGCCCGCGAGCGCGCCGACCGGGACGGCGTCGACCTGGCGATCGTCCGGGAGTCCTTCACCCCGGTGGTCGAATTCGAGCACGCCCTGCGCGACGAGCTGAACCGGATCCTGGGCGGCGCCGTGCCCGTCCTCGGGACCGGAGCGGGACACGACGCCGGCATCCTCTCCGCCTCCGTCCCGACCGCGATGCTGTTCGTGCGCAACCCCACCGGCGTCTCCCACTCCCCGCGGGAATTCGCCGCCGAGGACGACTGCGTGGCCGGTGTCCTCGCCCTCGCCGACGTACTGGAAGGTCTCGCGTGCCGCTGACCGCCGCGCACCAGGCGCAGAAGACGTACTGGCTGGAGCACGCCTGGCTCGGCACCCGTGTCGAGCCGGGCGTCGCCCTGGCCGTCTCGGGCGACGGCCGGATCGCCTCCCTGAGCACGGGGACGGCGACGCCGCCGCCCGGCGCGGAGGTCCTGCGCGGCCTGACCCTGCCGGGGATGGCCAACGCGCACAGCCACGCCTTCCACCGGGCCCTGCGCTCCACCGTCCAGGTCGGCTCCGGGACCTTCTGGACCTGGCGCGACGTCATGTACCAGGTCGCCCAGAACCTGACCCCCGACAGCTACTTCGCGCTCGCCCGGGCCGTCTACGCGGAAATGGCGCTGGCCGGCATCACCGGCGTCGGCGAGTTCCACTACGTCCACCACGCCCCCGGCGGGACCCCCTACGCCGATCCGAACGCCATGGGTGAGGCGCTGATCGAGGCGGCCGCCGCGGCCGGCATCCGCATCACCCTGCTGGACACGGCCTACCTCGCCGCGGGCATCGTGGACGAGCACCGGGGCGAGGCCCCGAACCCGCACCAGCTGCGCTTCTCCGACGGCACCGCCGACGCCTGGGCCGAGCGCGCGAGCGCCCTGCGGCCCCGCGAGCACGCCCTGATCGGCGCCGCGATCCACTCGGTCCGCGCCGTGCCCGCGGGCCAGCTCGCCACCGTGGCCCGCTGGGCGCAGGAACGCGGGGTCCCCCTGCACGTCCACCTCTCCGAGCAGACCGCCGAGAACGACGCCTGCCGCGCCGCCCACGGCCGCACCCCCGCCCAGCTCCTCGCCGACCACGGCGTGCTCGGCCCGCACACCACCGGCGTCCACAACACGCACCTCACCGACGCCGACATCGCCCTGATCGGCGCCACCGCCACCGGCACCTGCATGTGCCCCACCACCGAACGCGACCTCGCCGACGGCATCGGCCCGGCGACCCGCCTCCAGGACGCGGGCAGCCCGCTCTCCCTCGGCAGCGACAGCCACGCCGTGATCGACCTGTTCGAGGAGGCCCGCGCGATGGAGCTCAACGAGCGCCTGCGCAGCCGCACCCGGGGCCACTGGACGGCGAACACACTGCTGGCCGCCGCCACCACCGGCGGCCACGCGGCCCTCGGCCGGCCCGATGCGGGCCGCCTGGAGCCCGGCGCGCCGGCGGACTTCACCACGATCGCCCTGGACTCCGTCAGGACCGCGGGCCCGCTGCCCCGGCTGGGCGCGGAGACCGCCGTATTCGCCGCCTCCGCGGCGGACGTACGCCATACGGTCGTGGGCGGTCGCCACATCGTCCGCGACGGGGCCCACACCCTGGTCCCGGACGTCCCCGCGGCCCTGGCCGAATCCATCGCAGCCGTACGCGGCTGACGTGGTCGAAGGAGCGCCCCAGCATGAGCAACACCACGGTCATCACGAACATCGCCGGCCTGGTCACCAACGACCCCTCCCTCGGTGACGGTTCCCCTCTCGGTCTGATCCAGGACGCGGCGGTCGTCATCGACGGCGACCGCATCGCCTGGGTCGGTGAATCCAGCAAAGCACCCGCCACTGACAACGCCTTCGACGCCGCCGGAAGGGCGGTGATCCCGGGCTTCGTCGACTCCCACTCGCATCTGGTCTTCGCGGGCGACCGGACCGCCGAATTCAACGCCCGGATGTCCGGACGCAGTTATTCCGCGGGCGGCATCCGCACCACCGTGGCCGCCACCCGCGCCGCCACCGACGCCGAGCTCGAAGCCAACCTGGTACGCCACCTCCACGAGGCCCGCCGCCAGGGCACCACCACCTTCGAGACCAAGTCCGGCTACGGCCTCACCGTCGCCGACGAGGCCCGGGCGCTGCGCATCGCCGCCGCGCACACCGAGGAGGTCACCTACCTCGGCGCGCACATCGTCTCCCCCGACTACGCGGAGGATCCCGCCGCCTACGTCGACCTCGTCACCGGCGAGATGCTGGCCGCCTGCGCCCCGTACGCCCGCTGGGTGGACGTGTTCTGCGAGAAGGGCGCCTTCGACGGGGACCAGGCCCGGGCGATCCTCACCGCGGGCGCCGCCGCCGGGCTGATCCCGCGCGTCCACGCCAACCAGCTCACCCACGGCCCCGGCGTGCAGCTCGCGGTCGAGCTTGAAGCCGCCTCCGCCGACCACTGCACCCACCTCACCGACGCCGATGTGGACGCCCTGGGCCAAGCCGCGGCCACCACCGTCGCGACGCTGCTCCCCGGCGCCGAGTTCTCCACCCGAGCCCGGTGGCCGGACGCCCGCCGCCTCCTCGACGCCGGGGCCACCGTCGCGCTGTCCACCGACTGCAACCCGGGCTCCTCCTACACCAGTTCCATGCCGTTCTGCATCGCGCTCGCCGTCCGCGACATGCGGATGACCCCCGACGAGGCCCTCTGGTCGGCCACCGCGGGCGGCGCCCGCGCCCTGCGGCGCACCGACATCGGGGCCGTCACCCCCGGCGCCCGCGCCGACCTGGCCCTCCTGGACGCACCCAGCCACGTCCATCTCGCCTACCGCCCCGGGGTCCCGCTGGTCTGCGGCGTCTGGCAGCGAGGCGTACGCGCGGCCTGACCGCCGCGGCCCGTGGCGGAGCCGTCATCCGGGGCGCCCGGCGGGCCCGTCGGTCCGGCCGCCCGTCCGGGCCCGTCGATCCGGGCCGTCCCGTGTCTTCCCTCCGCAAGGGCCCGGGCGTACCTTGAGCCACCCATCTGATGCGTCGTCAGTAACTTGTGGCCGAGGGGAAGACGAAGGTGTCCAACCGGAAACGCTCCACCGCACTCGCGCTGGCCTCCGCGCTGGCCGGACCGGCGGTCCTGCTGGCCGCCCCCGCAGCCCACGCCACCGTCATCGACGTGGCGTACGACTGCAAGACACCGATCGGGGACAAGTCGGCCGTGTCGCCCATCGACATCAAGGCCGTCAAGGAAGGCGACGCCTACAAGCTCACGATGTCCTTCCAGAAAGGCGTCTCCTCCAGCCCCATCGAGCTCGGCAAGGGCGCGATGTCCCCCAGCGCGGTCATCCTCGTCGACGGCGCCGAGAAGGCCTCCGCACCCGTCTCCGGACCGCCCAATCCCGAGGCGGCGCCCGCCGACACTCCCATCAAGATCACCGATCTTTCCGGCACCTACACGCCCAAGAAGAGCGGCAAGGTGACCTTCACCGCGGGTGTGCTCACCATCAAGGCGATGGGCACCACGACCACCTGCACCCCCGGCAACAGCCCCCGGCCCTCCCTGGAACTGGACGTCACGGCCGCCGGCGGCGCCGCCCCGCCGCCCGACGCGCCAGGCGCCACCCTCCCGCAGACCGGTCCCACCGATTCCGCCCTTGCCCTCGGCACCCTCGGCGGCACCGTGCTGCTCTCCGGCGCCGCCGGTGTGCTCTGGCTGACCCGGCGCGGCCGACGGGCCCGGTCCTGAACGGGAGCGACCCGCCATGCCCGTCCTCCACACCCCCACAGCCACCGGTCTAGGGCTGCTGCTGGCCGCCACCGTGCTGTACGCGGTGCCCGCCCCCTCGGCGACCGCCGCCGGATCCGGCTGGAGCGCCGAGCCCGCCTCCGCGACGGCGACCGCGCCCGCCCGCCCCTCCTTCTACCTGGCGGGGGCGGCCGGCACCGTCCTGGAGGACCGGCTCGCCCTGGTCAACCCCACCGACCACGAGCGCACCATCAGCCTGCGCGGGGCCGGCGGCGACCCCACCGCCGAAGCGCCCCGAGCAGGGGCCACCACCGGGGCCGCTGCCTGGATCAGCTTCGGCGCCGCCGCGACGGTGAAGCTCCCGCCCCGCACCCGCGCCGTGGTCCCCTTCACCCTGACCGTGCCGCCCGCTTCCACGCCGGGCGATCACCCCGCCGCGGTGGTCGCCGCCGAGGGCGGCCGCGAGGTGGCGGTACGGATCCACCTGCGCGTCAGCGGCCCCACCCTGGCCGCCCTCACCGTCGAGGACGTCGCCGTCCGCGGCCGGGGCGCCTCCGCGAAGGTGGCGTACACGCTGGTCAACCGCGGGAACGTCACCCTCGCCGCCCCCGAACTGGCGATCCGCCCCGAGGGCCGCCTCGGCGAGGTGCCCGGCCGCAGCGCGCCGCGCGCGCTGCCCGTGGAACTGCTGCCCGGCCAGCGGGTCGAGCTGACCGAACCCTGGCCCCGCGCCCCCCTGTTCGACCGGATCGACCTCACCCTCACCGTCACCGCCCCCGGCGGCGCCCGGGCCACGGCCACCACCTCGGCGTGGTTCGTGCCGTGGCGGATCGCGGGCTGGACGGGGGCCGGGCTGCTGGCCCTCGGGGGGACGGCCACGGCCGCGCTGCTCCTCGTACGCCGCCGCCGGACGACGGGCGGCGACGGCCCGCCGGGCGGCCAGGAGACGGTGGCGGCGCCGGTACGGACGCGGGCCGCCCGGGCGGCGGAACCCGAACTGACGGGAGCCTCCCAGTGAGCGCGGGCGCCGACGATGCCCGGGCCGGCGCCGCGGGACGCCTCCGGGCCCTCCTCACCGTGGCGCTGCTGCTGCTGATGACGGTGCTGCTGCCCGCGGCGCCGACCGCCGCCGACGAAGGCGGAGCGACCGCGGCGCTCTCGCTCCAGGAGGCCGTCCAGGGCACCGAGATCACCGTCACCGGCGCCGGCTGGCGGCCCGGGACAGTGGTGATGCTGCTGGTCTGCGGGCAGAACATGATCGGCGGCACCAACAGCTGCGCCAATGCCGACGGGGTGGCGGTATCCGTCGCCGACGACGGGCGGTTCGCCGCCCAGCTGCCCGTGGTGGCGCCGCCCAGGCCGTGCCCCTGCGTCGTCCACGTCACCTCCGTCAACGGCGACCGGTCCACCGTCGCCCTCCCCCTGAAGGTCACCGGCCATCCGGTCGCCGAACTGCCCGCCGAGTCCGGCACCGGCCGCCTCGCGATGCTGACCGGTGTCCGGCTGGAGGGGGAGGACGGGGTGCTGACCTGGTTCGGAGCCCCGCCCGGCCGCAAGTTCACCGCCACCGTCGGCAATCTCGGCTCGGCCCCCGTCAAGGACCCGGTCTTCCAGCTCGGCACCGCCCACGGGGTGTTCGCGCCCCTGTGGGAGGAGGCCCGGTGGAAGGGCACCATCCCGCCGGGCGGCAAGGCCGAGATCGCGCTGGACGTCAGCCTCGCCGCGGGGGCGCACGGCGATTACACGATCTCCCTGAAGTACGGCGAGACGGTCCTGGCCACGCAGCCCTGGGGCGTCGACCGCCCGTACGGGGTCCTGCTGTTCTGGGGGCTGCTCCTGCTGGTGATCCCGGCCGCGGTCTTCCGTACCGGCATGGCCGTGGTCGACCGGGTCCGGCCGCGCGCCGCGCTCGCGGCAGGCCGCCACCGGGGCCCGCGAGATCGGGAGGCGCCCGTACGAGGACCCGCGCCGGGCCGCTCCGGGCAGGCGGCGCGATCCCCCCAGACCACCACGGCGGTTCAGCCGTGGTCCACCCCGGACAGCGCGCCGGAGGCAGCACCGCAGACGCCCGCACCGTCTGAGAACCGTTCGACGACGAAGGGACCATCGTGAAGACCCAACGGAGGGTGAGCGCGGCCGCGGTCGCGCTGCTGCTCGGCGGCGCGGGCCTTGCCGCATCGGCTTCTCCCGCCCTGGCCGCCGAGGCCACGTACAAGGTCAAGTGCGTTCCGCCGGCCGGCGGGGGCGACCCGGTGGAGGGCCAGACCACCGCCAGGATCACGGCCCCCGCCACGGCCAAGGTCGGTGACGAGGTCGACGTGGTCTGGGAGACCGTCAGGCCGGCTTCCAACAACACCGACCTGATGGACATCCCCAAGGACTCGGTCCAGCCCACCGGCTGGATCGCCGTGGGCGGCGGGCTGGGCGAGCTCAAGGTGGTCGGGGAGAAGAAGAACCCGCCGATCCCCAAGAAGGCCCCCATGGTCATGTCCCCGATGAAGGGCAAGCTGAAGCTCACCAAGCCCGGCAAGATCACTCTGGCGCCCGGCAAGTACGACGTCGCCGTCAGCTTCTCCTTCGGCACCTTCGTCACCAAGTGCGCGCCCCAGGGGGACGTGGGCGTGGGAGCCACCATCGACGTGTCGGCCGGCTCCACCGGCGGTACGACGAGCGGCGGTACCACGAGCGGTGGCACGACCAGCGGTGGCACCACGAGCGGCGGTACCACGAGCGGCGGTACCACCAGCGGCGGTACTACGAGCGGAGGCACGACCAGCGGCGGATCCGGCGGGCAGACCGACTTCCCCGGCAAGGCCGTCGACGTGAAGTTCGACTGCGGTGCCACCGTCCCCGGCGGCATCACCACCCCGGTCACCGTCAACGCCAAGAAGAACGGCGGCAGCTACGACCTGACGGTCAAGACGGCCAAGGACGCCATGAAGGCGCCCCTTGCACTGCCCAAGGGCGCACTCAAGCCGTCGATGGAGATCAAGCTCGGCGGCGCCGACAGCGGCGCGGTCAAAGTCACCGGACCGGCCAACGCCGAACCGATCCCCGCCCAGGGCGGGGTCAGCCTGAGCGACATGACGGGCACCTACAAGCCCGGCAAGACCGGCAAGGTCACGCTGAGCCCGGCCGACATGTCGATCGACGTGACGATGGTGGCGGGCGGCCAGCCGCTCACCGTGCCCTGCAAGGCGGCCAGCAGCGGCGTCTCGCTGGAACTGGACACCACCGCCCAGTCGGGCGGCTCCGGCTCGCCGTCCAGCACCGGCGCCACGACCGCCTCGGGAGGTCTCGCCGAGACCGGCGCGCAGGACGAGGGCGGCATCAGGGCACTGGCCCTGGTGGCCGGCACGGTGATCCTCCTGGGCGGCGCGGTCTTCACCTTCACCCCGTGGCGCCGCCTGCGCGGCACCGCCCGGTAACGGCGACCACCGGGAGGACCGGCCGGGAGCGACCGCACAAGGCAACGGCCCGGCACACCATGCGGTGCGCCGGGCCGTTGCCCGTACATCAGGAGACCCGTACGTCAGGAGACGCGGAGGCCAGCAGGTCAGCAGACGGGGAGGCCACGCGGTCACGTCACGTCACGTCACGTCAGTGAACGTCGCCCATCAGGGTCTGGACCTTCTTGCGGTACATGTGGATCGCGAAACCTGCGACGGCGGCCAGCGTCGCCTGCGCGGCGATGACCCCCGTGCCGTTGAGGTCCACACCGGCCTCGAAGAGCAGGGTCATGGTGCAGTCGCCGGCGGTGACGGCGAGGAACCAGACACCCATCATCTGGCTCGCGTACTTCTGCGGCGCCATCTTCGTGGTGACGGACAGGCCCACCGGGGAGAGGCAGAGCTCGGCGATCGTCTGGATCATGTAGATCGACACGAGCCACAGCGGGCTGACCTTGGTGCCGTCGCCCGCCATGCTCATCGGGACGACGAAGACGAAGAAGGAGCCACCGACCAGGACCAGGGCCATCGCGAACTTCACGATGGTGTTCGGCTCCTGGTTCTTGCGGGCCAGCCACAGCCACAGCCAGGCGAAGACCGGCGCCAGCGCCATCACGAACAGCGGGTTCAGCGACTGGAACCAGGTCGACGGGAAGTCGAAGCCGAAGACGCTGTTGGCGGACTTCGTCTCGGCGAAGGCGGCCAGCGTGGAACCACCCTGGTCGTAGATCATCCAGAACACGGCGGCGGCGATGAAGAACCAGATGTAGCCGTTCATCTTCGACTGCTCGGGCGCGCTGAGGTCCTTGTCGCGCTTGATGCGCACCAGGACGCCGACGGGGATCAGCAGACCCACGACGGCCAGCGGCACCGTGGCCCACGGCAGGGAGAAGAGACCCGCCATGCCGACGCCCGTGTAGAACACGGCGACGATGCCCGTGATCACCAGGGCCTTGGTGATCACGGCGGAGCGCTCCTGCGCGGACAGCGGGTTCGGGACCACGCTGCTCTTCGCGTCCAGGTGCTTGGTGCCGAGCACGAACTGGAGCAGACCGATCGCCATGCCCGCACCGGCCATGGCGAAGCCGAGGTGCCAGTTGACCGTCTGGCCGACGGTGCCGATGGCCAGCGGCGCGATGAAGGCGCCGAGGTTGATGCCCACGTAGAAGAGGGTGAAGCCACTGTCGCGACGCGGGTCCTGGGGACCGTCGTAGAGGTGGCCGACCATCGTGGAGATGTTGGCCTTCAGCAGACCGGAACCGATCGCGACCAGCACCAGACCGGCGAAGAACGCCGCCTGCCCCGGGACGGCGAGCGCGAAGTGGCCGGCCATGATCACACAGCCCGCGATGGTGACCGTCTTGCGGGCACCCCACACGCGGTCGCCGAACCATCCGCCCGGCAGCGCCATGAGGTAGACCATGGCGACGTAGATGGAGTAGATGGCGCCGGCGACGGCGGCCTTCATGGCCAGGCCGCCGCCCAGCGCGCCTTCCTCGGCGTCGGGTCCACCCGAGATGAGGTACACGACGAGAAGGGCCCGCATGCCGTAGTAGGAGAAGCGCTCCCACATCTCGGTCATGAACAGGGTGGCCAGACCACGGGGGTGGCCGAAGAAGGTCGGCTCGGTGGACGGATCCGCCGAGTCCTTCGTCAGGCTGGAAGCCATCGTCGATCCTTGCTTGGTCGGGACGCCTTCGCTTCGTGAGCTCATCAGCGCCCGGTGGGGGGAGGCCGGCACCGGCGGCGGACGTCCCACCCCACGCCCCGGGGTCCCGCCCCCGGCGTACCGGAGGCGAAGGGTCGGCCGTCACCGGGATCCACGCCCGTCACGCACCATCGCGCGACGGGCCCGGCCCACAGGTCATTCACTGTCATCACGCCGGGACGGGTCAGTCCGGCAGGACTGCCCGGCCCGTCAGGACAGAAAGAGAGACCTTCGGCTCGGTTTTCGGCACAAAGGTCCCTGAGTAGTGCATCAGGCGTCTCGCCACCATACGACACGACACTGCGGCATATGGAAGGACTTGAGATATGGATCACAGGTGTGGCGGGAACCGTTCGACCATATTCGAAGGCGGCCCGCAGGCCGCGAGCCCACAAGCAGAGGGGCCCACAGGGGCGCCCCTCCTCCGTGTCACCGCGGACTACCATCACCCACATGACGCGTGTACTGCTCGCCGAGGACGACGCATCCATCTCGGAACCTCTGGCCCGCGCCCTGCGCCGGGAGGGGTACGAGGTCGAGGTGAGAGAAGACGGCCCCACCGCCCTGGACGCGGGACTGCAGGGCGGCGTCGACCTCGTCGTCCTGGACCTGGGCCTGCCGGGCATGGACGGCCTGGAAGTCGCCCGCCGGCTGCGGGCCGAGGGCCACGGCTTCCCGATCCTGGTGCTCACCGCCCGGGCGGACGAGGTGGACACGGTCGTGGGCCTGGACGCCGGCGCCGACGACTACGTGACCAAGCCCTTCCGGCTCGCCGAGCTGCTGGCGCGCGTACGGGCCCTGCTGCGGCGCGGCGCCACCGAGGCGAGCCACCCGCCCGCCACCCACGGCGTGCGGATCGACGTCGAATCGCACCGCGCCTGGATGGGCGAGGAGGAGCTCCAGCTCACGGCCAAGGAGTTCGACCTCCTGCGGGTCCTGGTGCGGGACGCGGGCCGGGTCGTCACGCGCGACCAGCTCATGCGCGAGGTCTGGGACACCACCTGGTGGTCCTCGACGAAGACCCTCGACATGCACATCTCCTGGCTGCGCAAGAAGCTGGGCGACGACGCCGCCAATCCGCGCTACATCGCCACCGTGCGAGGCGTCGGCTTCCGCTTCGAGAAGAGCTGAGCCCTCGGGCATGCGCCGCCGCCTGATCAATTCGACGCTCGCCGTGGTGCTCGTCGTCATCGCCGTCTTCGGCGTCTCCCTGGTCATCGTGGAGACCCGCACCATCACGAGCAGCGCCCAGGACCGCATCGAGTCCGAGGCGATGTGGCTCGTGGGCCTGGTCGAGGCGAACATCCTGCAGAAGGAGCCGATCGACGCCGGCGCGCTCGCCGAACAGCTGGACGCCGGCCGGTACGCGCGGATCACGGTGCCCGGGCAGCCGCCCGTGGAGATCGGCGAGCGGATCGAGGACAGCGTCATCCGGGGGACCGCCCAGGGCGAGCACGGCGAGGTCGTGATCGTCGAGGAGTCCCGCTCCACGGTGACGAACGAGGTCGTGCGGACCCTGGCCGTGGTCGGCGCGGTGGCGCTGCTGGCCGTCGTGGCGGCCGTACTGCTCGCCGTACGCCAGGCCAACCGGCTGGCCTCCCCCCTCACCGACCTCGCCGAGACGGCGGAACGGCTCGGCTCGGGCGACCCGCGGCCCCGGCACAAGCGGTACGGGGTCCCCGAGCTGGACCGCGTCGCGGACGTACTGGACTCCAGCGCGGAACGGATCGGGCGGATGCTGACCGCCGAGCGGCGCCTGGCCGCCGACGCCTCGCACCAGCTGCGGACCCCGCTCACCGCCCTCTCGATGCGGCTGGAGGAGATCACGGTCACCGAGGACCTGGAGACCGTACGGGAGGAGGCCACGATCGCCCTCACCCAGGTGGAGCGGCTCACGGACGTGGTGCAGCGGCTGCTGACGAACTCGCGGGACCCCCGGACGGGCTCGGCGGTCCCCTTCGACCTGGACGAGATCGTCAAACAGCAGGTGGAGGAGTGGCGGCCGGCCTACCGCAGCGCGGGCCGCGCGATCGTCCGCTCCGGCAAGCAGGGCGTACGGGCGGTCGGCACGCCCGGCGCGGTCTCGCAGGTCCTCGCCACCCTGGTGGAGAACGCGCTCATGCACGGCGGCGGCACGGTGGCGCTGCGCACCCGGGTGATCGGGAACCAGGCCGTGCTGGAGGTCACGGACGAGGGGCCGGGCGTGCCGCCGGATCTCGGCAACCGGATCTTCGAGCGGGCCATCAGCGGCCGCAACTCCACCGGGATCGGCCTGGCCGTCGCCCGGGACCTCGCGGAGGCGGACGGCGGGCGCCTGGAGCTGCTGCAGGCGAAGCCGCCGGTGTTCGCGCTCTTCCTCAGCCGTACGGCGCCGGAACAGGCGGATCCGCAGACGACGGTGCGCTAGGTGTATTGCCCTGTCAGGCGGAGTTGCGCAGGGGCTCCGGCTCGCGCTCCGCGTCGGGCTCGCGCTGCGGCTCGCGGGCCCTCGTGGCGGCGGGCGCGGGGGCTGCGGCGGGCGCGGCGGCGGGTTCCGGGGCGGCCGGGGGCAGGGCCTTGAAGACCCAGGTCCGGTAGGACCAGAAGCGGAAGACGGTGGCGACGGCGATGCCGAGGAACTTGAAGGCATTGGTCGCGAGGTGGCCGTCCCAGCCGAAGCCGTAGGTGGCCGTGTACAGCACGCCGTTCTCGATGACGAGGCCGATCACGCTGAAGGCGGCGAAGAGGCTCAGCTCGCGCGTGCGGCCGCTCTTGGCGCGGTCCCGGTAGGTGAAGTAGCGGAAGCCGAGGTAGTTCGTGGCGATGGCCACGACGGTGGCTATCACGCTCGCACGGACCACCTGGAGGTCGGTCGTGCTGCGGATCAGGTTGAAGACACCCAGGTTGACCAGCACACCCAGACCGCCGACGGCCCCGAACTTGGCGACCTCGCGGGCCAGACCGCGTACGCGTTCGAGGACGGATCCGTCCCGCGGCGTGCTCATCAGATGGTTCAGCCCTGTCGGTCACCGCCCCGCATGAGGCGTCGGGTGTGTCTCGGCTACTTCTCGGTCCTTCTCGTCAACACTCTTCATGGTAAGTGTCGCCCCGTTGCTCCGTCCGCGCCTTCGCTCCCCGTGCGACGCAGGGCACACGCCCGCCCCACCGGCCCCTGTGCCCGCCGCCGGCGGGTCCGCGCCGGGCCAGGTCCGGGTGGCGCGATACCGGCGGATACTCTGGAGGAGTGACGTTCCCGGTAGTCGGCATGGTCGGCGGCGGACAGCTCGCCCGCATGACCCACGAGGCGGGTATCCCCCTCGGTATCAAATTCAAGATCCTCAGTGACACCCCACAGGACTCGGCGGCCCAGGTCGTGAGCGATGTCGTCATCGGCGACTATCGCGATCTGGAGACGCTGCGTGCCTTCGCACGCGGCTGCGACGTGATCACCTTCGATCACGAGCACGTACCCACCGAACACCTGCGGGCCCTGGAAGCGGACGGCATCCCCGTCCGGCCGGGGCCCGGCGCGTTGGTGCACGCCCAGGACAAGGGGGTGATGCGCGCCAAGCTCGACGAGATCGGCGCGCCGAGCCCCCGCCACCGGATCGTGCGCGATCCGGCGGACGTGGCGGCCTTCGCGCAGGAGGTGGGTGGCTTCCCGGTCATCCTCAAGACGGTGCGCGGCGGGTACGACGGCAAGGGCGTGTGGTTCGTCCGCACCCCCGAGGACGCGCAGGCCCCGTTCAAGGCGGGGGTCCCGGTCCTCGCCGAGGAGAAGGTCGAGTACGTCCGCGAGCTCGCGGCGAACATCGTCCGCTCCCCGCACGGCCAGGCCGTGGCCTACCCCGTCGTGGAGTCCGTCCAGGTGGACGGGGTCTGCGACACCGTGATCGCCCCCGCCCCGAACCTCCCCGAAGCGCTGGCGGGCGAGGCCCAGGCCCTCGCCCTGCGCATCGCCAAGGAGCTCGACGTGACCGGCCACCTGGCCGTGGAGCTGTTCGAGACCAGGGACGGCAGGATCCTCGTCAACGAGCTGGCGATGCGCCCGCACAACAGCGGCCACTGGACCCAGGACGGCGCCGTCACCTCCCAGTTCGCCAACCACGTACGGGCGGTCCTGGACCTCCCGCTGGGCGACCCGCGCCCCCGTGCCCGCTGGACGGTCATGGCGAACGTGCTGGGCGGGGACTACCCCGACATGTACGCGGCGTACCTGCACTGCATGGCCCACGACCCGCAGCTGAAGATCCACATGTACGGCAAGGACGTGAAGCCCGGCCGCAAGGTCGGCCACGTCAACACCTACGGCGACGACCTGGACGATGTGCTGGAGCGCGCACGTCACGCTGCCGGCTACCTCAGAGGAACGATCACCGCATGAGCATCACCTCTCCCACGGGTTCCGCAGGCCCCGCAGGTCCGGTCGTCGGCGTCGTCATGGGTTCGGACTCGGACTGGCCGGTCATGGAGGCCGCGGTCCAGGCGCTGGACGAGTTCGAGATCCCCTACGAGGTCGACGTCGTCTCCGCGCACCGGATGCCGCGCGAGATGATCGCGTACGGGGAGCGGGCCGCCGAGCGCGGCCTGAAGGCGATCATCGCGGGCGCGGGCGGCGCCGCCCACCTGCCCGGCATGCTCGCGTCGGTCACCCCGCTGCCGGTCATCGGTGTGCCCGTGCCGCTGCGCCACCTCGACGGCATGGACTCGCTGCTGTCGATCGTCCAGATGCCCGCGGGGGTTCCCGTCGCCACCGTCTCGGTCGGCGGGGCGCGCAACGCGGGGCTGCTGGCCGTACGCATGCTGGCGGCCCACGACGCGGAGCTGCTCGGGCGGATGCGGGAGTTCCAGCAGGAGCTGAACGACCAGGCCACCGAGAAGGGCAAGCGGCTGCGGGCGAAGGTCGCGGGCACGGAGACCTTCGGATTCGGCAAGTGAGCGCGGGGGGCGGCGCGGCCGGCGGGGGAGCCACCGGGGGAGCGGAGGGCGGCGGGGTTACGGAGGCCACCGGGGCCACGGGAGGCGCCGGGGTCACGGCAGCCGCCCGGGCGCGCCTGGCCGAGGCGCGCGAGCTGCTGGCGGAGCACCCCGTGGTGGACGGCCACAACGACCTGCCCTGGGCGCTGCGCCAGCAGGTCCGCTACGACCTCACTCAGCGGGACATCGCGGGCGACCAGTCGGCGTACCTGCACACCGACATCCCCCGGCTGCGCGCCGGCGGCGTCGGGGCGCAGTTCTGGTCGGTGTACGTGAGCACCGAGCTGACCGGGGACAACGCGGTCAGCGCCACCCTGGAGCAGGTGGACGCGGTCGGCCGGCTGATCGGCCGCTACCCCCGCGACCTGGCGGGGGCGCTGACGGCGGACGACGTGGAGGCGGCCCGCGCCGAGGGCCGGATCGCCTGCCTCATGGGCGCCGAGGGCGGCCACTCCATCAACAACTCGCTCGCCACCCTGCGCGCCCTGTACCGGCTCGGCGTGCGGTACATGACGCTCACGCACAACGACACGATCGACTGGGCGGATTCCGCGACCGACGAGCCGCGCCACGGCGGCCTGACGGACTTCGGCCGGGAAGTCGTCCGCGAGATGAACCGGATCGGCATGCTCGTGGACCTCTCGCACGTCGCCGCGACGACGATGCGGGACGCGCTCGCGGTCTCCACCGCGCCGGTGATCTTCTCGCACTCCTCCGCGCGGGCGGTCTGCGACCACCCGCGCAACATCCCGGACGACGTGCTCGCGCTGCTGGCGGCCAACGGCGGCGTGGCGATGGTCACCTTCGTCCCGAAGTTCGTCCTCCCGGCGGCGGTCGACTGGACCCGGGCCGCCGACGAGAACCTGCGCGCCCACGGCCTGCACCACCTGGACACCTCGCCCGAGGCGATGTCCCTGCACCGGGCCTTCGAGGCGGAGCACCCGCGCCCGGTGGCCACCGCCGCCACGGTCGCCGACCACCTCGACCACATGCGCGAGGTGGCCGGGATCGACCACATCGGCATCGGCGGGGACTACGACGGCACGGCCTTCACCCCGGCCGGGCTGGAGGACGTGGCGGGCTACCCGAACCTCATCGCGGAACTCCTGGCGCGCGGCTGGTCCCGGGCCGAGCTGGCGAAGCTGACCTGGTCCAACGCGGTACGGGCGCTGCGCGACGCGGAAGCGGTGGCCCGCGACCTCTCCGCGTCCCGCGGCCCGTCCAACGCGGTGCTGTAGCCCTCCGGGCCCGGCCGGCTGAGGGGTCAGCCCCGGGCGGCGCCCGGCGCCGGGGCGGTCCGGTCCCAGGGCGGCCCGGCCCTCGGCGTCCGCGCACACCGGGCGGGCCCTCGGTCGCCCGGGGCCGCCGGCGCCCGGCCGGGGCGGGGTCCACCGTGGCGCGGCTTCGGCCGGGGCGGTCTCCGGCGCCCGCGGCTTCCGTCGTCGGTGCGGGCCAGGGGTGCGACCCGGCGGTACCACCCGAACGCCACATCTGCCGGGCGACCCCCGCGTCCCACATGTCACGGTGGCAGCGTCCCTCCCTGCTGCCGCCGAGACCGGAGCGAATCCCATGGCCGACCTGCAGGATGAACGACCCGACACGGGCCACGTCCCCGTCGGCCCCGGGTCCGTAGGAGCCGAAGAGGTCCCCGCCTCGGTGGCGGCCGGCGCCCTCGACCGGGTCACCGCCCTGCTGTCCACCCACCCCGTCGCGGACGGGTGCAACACCCTGGTCTGGACGCTGCGCCAGAGCCCGTACCACGAGATCGACACCTCGGACGCCGGCGTCGACACCGACTTCCCGAGGCTGCGCGCCGGGGGAGTGGGAGCCCAGTTCTGGTCGCTGCTGCCCCCGGGTGACGAGACCGGCTCCGCGGACCAGCTCCTCTCCGACACCCTCGACCAGATCGACGCGGCGCTGGCCCTGGTGCGGCGCTACCCCGACAGCCTGCGCCTCGCGCTGAGCGCCGATGACATGGCCGACGCCCGCAACCGCGGCCGGATCGCGTCTTTCCTGGGCCCCGTGCCCGGCCGTACGCTGACCGGCTCCCTGGGCGCCCTGCGCGCCTTCCACACGCTGGGCGTACGGCTCCTCGCGCCCGCCGGAGCACCCTGGGCCGAAGACGGCCTGACCGTCTTCGGCCACGAGGTGGCCCGGGAGATGAACCGGCTCGCGATGCTGCTCGACCTCACCGGCTGCCCGCCGGAGGCGGCCTGCCAGCTCGTGGACGCCTCGAAGGCGCCGGTGCTCATCTCGAACACGGGCGCGGCCGCGCTCAACCCGCATCCGGGGAACGCGACCGACGAGGTCCTGCGCGCGCTGGGCGCGGCGAACGGCCTGGCGATGGTCACCTTCGACACCGCGCGGACCGGGGACTCCCTGCACGCGGTGGCGGACCACGTGGACCACGTACGGGCGGTGGCGGGCCCGCAGAGCGTCGGACTCGGAGCCGCCTTCGGCGCCGAGTCGGGCACCCCCCGCCCGGCCGGCCTGACCGACGCCTCGGGCTACCCGAGGCTGCTCGCCGAACTGCTGGCACGGGGCTGGCCGGAGGCGGACCTGGCCCTGCTGACCTGGGGCAACGCCCAACGGGTGGTGCGCGACGCGGAGTTCATCTCCCGCGCCGCCCAGCACCACCGCACGACCCCTTGACGCGCCACGCCTTGACGCACCCCTCGCACCCCTCGCGCCCCTCGGCCCTGGGGGCCTCGGCGGCTTCGGGCCGCTGCGCCGGACTCCGTCGGTCGAGACGTGACGCGGTCGGCGCCGGCCCGGACCAGCCGGCGCCGGACTCCGTCCGGCGGGCCCCGGCGGGGGCTCAGGCGCGGGGGCGGCCCATCGCGCGGTAGGTCCAGCCCGCCGCGCGCCAGCGGTCGACGTCCAGGGCGTTGCGGCCGTCGAGGACGAGGCGGTCGGTGACGACCTCGGCGAGCCCCACCGGGTCGAGCTCGCGGAACTCGCGCCACTCGGTGAGGTGCAGGACGACCTCCGCCCCGTGGGCGGCCTCCAGCGCGGAGTCCGCGTAGCCGAGGGTGGGGAAGACCCGGCGGGCGTTGTCCATGCCCTTGGGGTCGTAGACGGTGACCTGGCCGCCCTGGAGGTGGATCTGCCCGGCCACGTTCAGCGCGGGCGAGTCGCGGACGTCGTCCGAGTCGGGCTTGAAGGTCGCGCCCAGCACGGCGACCCGCTTGCCGAGGAACGATCCGCCCACCGCTTCGCGGGCGAGTTCGACCATGTGCCCGCGGCGGCGCATGTTGATCGAGTCGACCTCGCGCAGGAAGGTCAGGGCCTGGTCCGCGCCGAGCTCGCCGGCCCGCGCCATGAACGCCCGGATGTCCTTGGGCAGGCAGCCCCCGCCGAAGCCGATCCCGGCCCGCAGGAACTTCGCGCCGATCCGCTCGTCGTAGCCGATGGCCTCCGCCAGCTTGACCACGTCACCGCCGGCGGCCTCGCAGACCTCCGCCATGGCGTTGATGAAGGAGATCTTGGTGGCGAGGAAGGAATTGGCGGCGGTCTTCACCAGTTCGGCCGTCGGGAAATCGGTGACGACCAGCGGCGTGCCCTCCGACATCGGCGCCTCGTACACCTCGCGCAGCAGTTTCTCGCCGCGCTCGCCCTGTACGCCGACCACGATCCGGTCCGGGTGCAGGGTGTCCTGGACCGCGAAGCCCTCCCGCAGGAATTCCGGGTTCCAGGCCAGTTCCACGTCCTCGCCGGCCGGGGACAGCTCCACGAGCTTCGCCGCCAGCCGCTCCGCCGACCCCACCGGCACCGTCGACTTGCCGACCACCAGCACCGGCCGCGTCAGGTGCGGGGCCAGCGAGGAGATCGCGGAGTCGACGTAACTCATGTCGCAGGCGTACTCGCCGCGCTTCTGCGGGGTGTTCACGCAGACGAAGTGCACGTCGCCGAAGGCGCCGACCTCCTCCCAGGAGGTCGTGAACCGCAGCCGTCCCGAGGAGCCGGGCAGTCCCGCCACGTGTGACGCCAGCAGCTCCTCCAGCCCGGGCTCGTACATGGGGACGCGGCCCGCCGCCAGCATCTCGATCTTCTCCGGTACGACGTCCAGCCCCAGCACCTCGAACCCCAGCTCCGCCATCGCCGCGGCGTGGGTCGCGCCGAGGTATCCGGTGCCGATCACAGTGATCTTGAGGGGGGCCATGCGTGCTCCAGAGGGGTGCGGGCCGATTGCGGCACCGAGCATAGTCGCCGCCGTCAGCGGGGACGCTCACCAGCAGGCACCCCTGCTGTCACGCAGCTCACGTACGCCCGACATATCGCTGCCGGGACGTCAGACACTAGGCTTCGGTTACTTAACGGTAGTTAGCATCACGCATCACCCTGGGGAGTGAGAGATCTTGGCGGGTTCTGCCGACTTCGACCTGTACCGCCCGGCCGAGGAGCACGACATGCTCCGCGAGTCCGTCCGCTCGCTCGCCGAGGCGAAGATCATGCCGTTCGCGGCCGCGGTCGACGAGGAGTCCCGCTTCCCGCAGGAGGCCCTCGACGCCCTGGTCGCCAGCGACCTGCACGCGGTCCACGTACCCGAGACCTACGGCGGCGCCGGCGCCGACGCCCTCGCCACCGTGATCGTGATCGAGGAGGTGGCCCGCGTCTGCGCCTCCTCCTCCCTCATCCCGGCCGTCAACAAGCTCGGCTCGCTCCCGGTGATCCTCTCCGGCTCCGAGGAGCTCAAGGCCAAGTACCTCGGGCCCCTCGCCAAGGGCGACGCGATGTTCTCGTACGCCCTCTCCGAGCCGGACGCGGGCTCCGACGCCGCGGGCATGAAGACGCGCGCCGTGCGCGACGGGGACTTCTGGGTCCTCAACGGCGTCAAGCGCTGGATCACCAACGCGGGCGTCTCCGAGTACTACACGGTCATGGCCGTCACCGACCCTTCGAAGCGCTCCAAGGGCATCAGCGCCTTCGTCGTCGAGAAGGGCGACGAGGGCGTCTCCTTCGGCGCCCCGGAGAAGAAGCTCGGCATCAAGGGCTCGCCCACGCGCGAGGTGTACCTCGACAACGTGCGCATCCCCGCCGACCGCATGATCGGCGCCGAGGGCACCGGATTCGCCACCGCGATGAAGACCCTCGACCACACCCGCATCACGATCGCCGCCCAGGCCCTCGGCATCGCGCAGGGCGCCCTGGACTACGCCAAGGGCTACGTCCAGGAGCGCAAGCAGTTCGGCAAGCCGATCGGCGACTTCCAGGGCGTGCAGTTCATGCTCGCGGACATGGCCATGAAGATCGAGGCCGCCCGCCAGCTGACGTACGCGGCGGCGGCGAAGTCCGAACGGGTCGACGCGGACCTCACCTTCTTCGGCGCCGCGGCCAAGTGCTTCGCCTCCGACGTGGCCATGGAGGTCACCACGGACGCCGTCCAACTCCTCGGCGGCTACGGCTACACGCGCGACTACCCGGTGGAGCGCATGATGCGCGACGCCAAGATCACCCAGATCTACGAGGGCACCAACCAGGTCCAGCGGATCGTCATGGCCCGCAACCTGCCGTAGGCGGCGTCCCGGCCGGAGGCGGTGGGTTCAGCCGCCTCCGGCCTTGGCGTGCCCTTCGCATGGGCTAAATTTGGACCTTCGTACGCCGAATCGGTTGGGGAGAACGCAATGACGGAAGCGATCCTGCTGGTCGGCGGACAAGGGACGCGGCTGCGTCCCGTGACGGTGAACACGCCGAAGCCGATGGTTCCCACGGCCGGTGTTCCCTTCCTCGCCCACCAGATAGCCAGGGCCGCCGCCGCCGGTGTCACGCACATCGTGATGGCCACCTGCTACCTCGCCGAGGTCTTCGAGCCCTACTTCGGCGACGGATCGGGCTTCGGCGTCACCCTCGAATACGTCGTGGAGGACGAGCCCCTGGGCACCGGCGGGGCCATCCGCAATGCCGCCCGGCGGCTGACCGGCGACCCGGACTCCTCCGTCCTCGTCTTCAACGGCGACATCCTCACCGGCCTGGACATCGCCGGTCTGGTCGAGTCGCACAAGGCGGCCGACGCCGACGTCTCCCTGCACCTGGTGCGGGTCGACGACCCGCGCGCCTTCGGCCTGGTGCCCACCGATTCCACCGGGCGGGTGCTGGCCTTCACCGAGAAGCCGCAGACCCCCGAAGAGATCATCACGGACCAGATCAACGCCGGCTGCTACGTCTTCCGCCGCAGCGTCATCGACTCCATCCCGGCCGGCCGCCCGGTCTCCGTGGAGCGCGAGACCTTCCCCGGTCTGCTCTCCTCCGGTGCCACGCTGCACGGGGTCACGGAGAACACGTACTGGATGGACCTCGGCAAGCCCGAGTCCATCATCCAGGCCTCCGCCGACCTCGTCCGCGGCGTCGTCTCCTCCCCGGCCGTCCCCGGACGCCGCGGGGAGTCCCTGGTGCTGCCCGGCGCCCATGTGGCGGCCGGGGCCAAGCTGTCGGGGGGCACCGTCGTGGGCGCCGGAGCCCGGGTCGAGGAGGGGGCCATCGTCCAGGGGTGCATCGTCCTGGACGGCGCGGTCATCGGCGCGGACGCCCAGCTGAGCGCCAGCCTGATCGGAGCCCGTGCCTCCGTGGGCGCGCGGACCGTGCTGGAAGGTGCCGTCATCGGCGACGACGCCGTCGTAGGGGCCGACAACGAACTCCGCACCGGTGCGCGGGTGTGGTGCGGGGCGCGGCTGCCCGCGGCCGCCATCCGCTTCTCCCCGGACGCCTGATCGCGCGACGCTGGGGGCGCGGACGTACGCCCCCAGCGTGCTCACTCGCCGCGGACGGTGACCTTCTCGTCGTTCTGGATCTGCTTCACCAGCTGCTGCACCTTCGCCTTGTCCCAGACCAGGTTGCCGCCGCGCTGGCCGGAGATGGGGATGTTCATCGAGACCCCGTCACCCCCGCTGATGCCCTTCATCGCGAAGAACATCTGGCCCATGTCCCACAGGGACATGTCCTTGTCCACGATCAGCGTGTCCAGCCCCGCACCCAGCGTCGGATACAGCGTGAACGGGTTCAGGATGGTGGACGGCGTGGCCGCCTGGTTGGCGAGCGCCGAGAGGAACTTCTGCTGGTTCTTCGTGCGTTGGAGGTCCGACTCCGCGAAGGCGTACCGGGTCCGGACGTAGGCGAGCGACTGCTCGCCGTTCAGCGTCTGGCGGCCGGCCTGGAAATCGGCGCCCGACTTCTCGTCCTTGAAGGCCTTCTCGATGTCCAGCTCCACACCGCCCAGCGCGTCCACGATGTTCGCGAAGCCGGCGAAGCCGATCTCCGCGTAGTGGTCGATGCGCAGACCGGTGTTGTGCTCCACCGTCCGCACCAGCAGCTCCGGGCCGTCCTCCGCGTACGCAGCGTTGAGCTTGACCCGCCGTCCCTGCGCGGGGAACTTCTTGCCCGACTGCGAGCCGACGAAGGAGGGGATCTCCACGTCCGAGTCGCGCGGCAGCGAGATCATCGTGTTCCCGCTGGAACACTTGGCGAGGATCATCATCGAGTCGGTCCGCTTGCCGTCGGCCGAGCCCGTGTGCAGCTTCTTCTTCTCCTCGGCGGACATGCCCTCGCGGCTGTCGGAGCCCACGATCAGGTAGGTCGTGCAGTCGCCCTCCTTCGGGCGCTCGATGACCTTGGAGAGGTCGACCTCGCGGCGCACGTTGGAGTCGGCCCAGAAGTAGGTGGCGACCGTGGTCACCAGCAGCGCGGAGGCCAGCACGATGGAGCCGACCTTGATCCGCCGGCGCCAGTCCGGTGCCGGGCCGGGCGCCCGCCCGGGGCCGCCGGGCGCGGGCGGCGGCAGCGGCGGCCCGCCGGGGCCCTGGCCGCCCGCGGGAGCGCCGTAGACCTGGCCGGTGTTGTAGCCGCTGTCGTAGCCGCCGTAGGTGTCGTGGCTCTGCGACTGCTGCGGCGGCACGCCGTACGCGGGCGGTCCCGCCGGCCGGGCGGGCGGCGGGACCACCGGCTGAGCGGGCCGCTGCGGCTGCTGCCGCCGGACGTGCCGCATCCGCTGCGCGCCCTCGGGCTGCGCCTGCCCGCTGCCCCGCCCGTACCCGTCGTCGCGGCGACCGCGGTCGTCGCGGTCGCCGTCCCACCCTGCTGGCCAGTCATTCATGCGCCAAGGATGCCTGGCCGGGCGTGTCGTCCGACAGCCCGGGGGTGGGTCCGTACCGGGGCTGTTGCAGAGCTGATGCCTCTATTACGGCTCTAAGGTGTCTGTATGACAGAGATACGGGGCGAACTGCCCGGGAAGCCGACATCGGCCTCCCGGACCACCCTCAGCCACATCATGACCGCCAACGACACCAACCTCCTCGGCACCGTGCACGGCGGCGTGATCATGAAGTTGGTGGACGACGCGGCCGGCGCCGTGGCGGGCCGCCACTCCGGGGGCCCGGCGGTCACCGCCTCCATGGACGAGATGGCCTTCCTCGCGCCCGTACGCGTGGGGGACCTGGTCCACGTGAAGGCCCAGTGCAACTGGACCGGCCGCTCCTCCATGGAGATCGGCGTACGGGTCCTCGCGGAGCGGTGGAACGAGTCCACCCCCGCCACCCAGGTCGGCAGCGCCTACCTCGTCTTCGCGGCGGTCGACGCCGAGGGCAAGCCCCGCCACGTCCCGCCCGTCCTGCCGGAGACCGAGCGCGACGAGCGGCGCTACCAGGAGGCCCAGATCCGCCGCACCCACCGGCTCGCCCGCCGCCAGGCGATCATGGCGCTGCGCGAGGAGCGGTCGGCCCAGGGCTTCGACGGCTGACCTCGCCCGCGCGCGCCCCAAACGGCCCGCTGATCCAGGCCCGTTGATCCGGGCCGCTGCCCGAACCCGCCCGCGGTCATGTGCCGCAGATCACCTGGTCGCCGGTGACCACGCCGAACTCGCCCTGCGGGTCCTGCGCCCGCACCGGCACCACCTGGCGGTAGTCGGCGCCCGCGGTCACCAGCACCGTCCGCCCCCGGCCCGCGACCGCGCGAAGCACGCTGCCCGGCAGCGCGGTCGACACCGTCCGGGCCGAGCGGTCCCAACGCGGGTCGTACGTCACCACCGTGCGCTTGATCTCGCGGCTGGCGCCGTTGCCCGGGGCCCCGGTGGTGTCGAAGCCGGTGGCCCGCAGCGCCGCGTCGACCCGCCCGCCCAGCCCGTCGATCCGGGTCCCGTTCTCCACCTGGACCCGGATCTGCTGCGGGGGCACGTCCACCGGCACGGCCTCCGGCCGGCCGGCCGGAGCCGGAGGCCGGACGGGGGACAGCGGCCGGTCTTCGCGCAGCGCCTGGAAGAGCTTGGCGGCCTTCGGCTCGTCCCACTTCACGGTGGAGCCGATGCCCTCGACCGGATACGAGGCACTGCCGATCGGCACCGAGGCGAACTCGGAGGAGGACGGCGTGAAGTCGCGCATCGCCTGCCCTAGCGCGAGCATCTGCTCCGAGCCGAAGCCCCGGTCGGCCCGGACGGAGCCGAGCAGGGTGGAGCTGACCTGCTTGAACTTCACCGGGTTGAGCAGTACGCCGCTGGTGGTCGCCTGCTTGATCAGGGCGGCGAGGAACCGCTGCTGACGCTGCATCCGGCCGAGGTCCGCCGCTCCGTCGATATGGCGTGAGCGCACGTACTGCAAGGCCTGCCCGCCGGTGAGCCGGTGGGTGCCGGGCAGCAGGTCGAGGCCGGTGTTCCGGTCGCGCATGGTCTTGGCGGTGCAGATGTCCACGCCGCCCATCGCGTCGACGGTCTTCATGAAGCTGGTGAAGTCCACCTCCAGGTAGTGGTCGATCTTCACGCGGGTCATGTTCTCGACGGTCCGCACGGTCAGATTGGGGCCGCCCTCCGCGTAGGCCGCGTTCAGCCTGACGGGATGGGGCTTGTGCGCCTTGCCGGTGACCTGGTCCCGGTGCGCGGGCACTTCGGCGTAGCTGTCGCGCGGCAGGCTGACCACGCTCGCCCGTTTCCTGTCGGCCGAGAGGTGCACGAGCATGATCGTGTCGGTGCAGTGGCAGGGCGCGCCGCCCAGGCGGTATTCGCGCTTCTGCTCGGGGTTGATCCGGTCCCGGCCGTCGGTGCCGACGAGCAGGACGTTCAGGCCGTGCCCGGCCTGCGGGCGGTTCTTCATGTCCTTGAAGGGGTCGACCCGGTCGATTCCGGTGTCCAGCCCGGTCATCACGGCGTGCCCGATGGCGCCGGAGCCCAGTACCGCCACCGCCAGACCGGCCGCGATCCGTACTCCCCACCGGGGCCGCTCCTCGCGCCGCCGAGCCGGACCGCCGCCGCGGCCACGCCGCACGCGCTGCGACTGGGGCGGCCTGGCGGGACGGGTGGGACGGTGCGGCTGGGGCACGGGGGACACCTCCGCGGGGGGACGACAGGGGGGCGACAGCGGGACCGGCGGCGGACCGGCGGCGACGGCGGGACCGAAGGCGACAGGCAACGGCCCGGAGGTCGGGCTGACGGGTCAGAAGGGTTCGGGGCGATTCGTCAGAACAGTAGGCCCATACGATCAGCCTCTGTCCTTACCGCTCGCTCGGCGCGCACCCGGTTCCCCCGTACGCGGTAACGTGACACCGATACCCGACCTTGAAGGACCACATGCCCGCCCAGCAGCCCGCAGTCTCGGTGATCATGCCGGTGCTCAACGAGGAGCGCCACCTCCGCCACTCCGTCCGCCACATCCTGGAACAGGAGTACGCGGGCGAGATGGAGGTGGTGATCGCACTCGGGCCGTCCACGGACCGCACCGACGAGATCGCCGCCGAGCTCATCGCCGAGGACCCCCGCGTCCACACCGTCCCGAACCCCTCCGGTCGCACCCCGGCCGCCCTCAACGCCGCCATCAAGGCCTCCCGCCACCCCATCGTGGTGCGCGTCGACGGCCACGGCATGCTCTCGCCGGACTACATCGCCACCGCGGTGCGCCTGCTGGAGGAGACCGGTGCGCAGAACGTCGGCGGGCTCATGCACGCCGAGGGCGAGAACGCCTGGGAAGAGGCCGTCGCCGCCGCGATGACCTCGAAGATCGGCGTTGGCAACGCGGCCTTTCACACCGGTGGCCAGGCGGGACCGGCGGAGACCGTGTACCTCGGGGTCTTCCGCCGGGAGGCGCTGGAGCGGGCCGGCGGGTACAACGAGGAGTTCATCCGGGCCCAGGACTGGGAGCTGAACTTCCGCATCCGCGAGGCCGGCGGCCTGATCTGGTTCTCGCCGGAGCTGCGGGTCCAGTACCGGCCGCGGCCCTCCGTACGGGCGCTGGCCAAGCAGTACAAGGATTACGGGCGGTGGCGGCACGTGGTGGCCCGCTACCACTCGGGCTCGATCAACCTGCGCTACCTGTCCCCGCCGGCCGCCGTGTGCCTGATCGCGGCCGGTCTGGTCGTGGGCGCCGCCGTCACCCCGTGGGGCTTCGCCGCCCCGGCCGGCTACCTGGCCGCGATCACCGCGGGTTCCGTGCCGGCGGGCAGGGGGCTCTCGCTCAGGGCCCGGATGCGGATCCCGGTGGCCCTCGCCACCATGCACATGTGCTGGGGATTCGGGTTCCTCACCAGCCCGCGTTCGCTCGCGGACAAGGTCATCGCGAGCCGCCGCCCGGCGGTCGACCGCGACGCCTCGCAGGTCTGAGACGCCCGCAGGTCAGCTGCGTACGAAGGGGCCCGGCGGCGGCTGTGTTCTTCACAGCCGCCGCCGGGCCCCTCGCGCGTACGCCTACCAGGTGAAGCCGGGCTGGATCTTCATGCACGCCTTGTCGTCGTCGCCGTTGAGGGCGCGGGCGGAATCCGGGGCCTTGGTCGCGACGGGCGGCGGCGGGGTCGGCGCGCTGCCGGTCCGCCAGTCCTTGCCCACGAACAGGACGATCCCGGAGACCTCGTCGGACATCTGGACCGAGGAGGGCGGCAAACCGAGCGCGGCGGCCACGGCGGAGGCGTCGCCCGCCCGGTCCGCCGTGGCGTAGCGGATCACCGTGGTCTCCTCGCCCGCGGACAGGTTGTCGGCGGTGGCGCGCGTGAAGCCCTGGCCGACCAGCTGAGCGGCGACCTCGCTGGCCCGGCCGTTGACCTTTCCCTTGGCGCCCTCCTTGCCGCCGCTGGCGTTGCGGACGGTGACCGCGATCCTCGCGGGCGGCGCGGCCGGGGCGGCGGTGGGAAGCTGGGCCGGCGCGGTCGGGGTGCCGGAGGCGCCGGGCGCGGACGAGGCCGACGCGGAAGCGCCCGGCACCGGAGAGGCCGGCCCCGGAGAGGTCGGCGCGGAGGCGGTGGCGGCCGGCGCGGTGGCGGCCGGCGGGGAGGCGGTGCCCGTGGCGGGCTCGGAGCCCTTGCCGTCGAGCGCGACGTCCTCCCGCACCATCCGGAAGAGGGCCTCGGCCTCTTCCGCCATCGGCTCGACCCGTCCCTCCATGCCCGGCTTCGTGCTGTAGACCCACGGCATGGTGGCCATGGTGATCCGGCCGGGCGGGACCTTCTTGAGTTCCATGCTGAGGTCGAACAGTTTGTCGATCTTGTTGAGGCCGGTGTCCACGACCATGGCTTCGATGGCCGCCTGGGCCAGGCTGTTGAGCTTCACCGGGTTGGTGAGCTTCGCGTTCTTGCGGAACTCGCGGGCCATCGAGTTCATGTACTGGTGCTGGGCGTGGGTGCGGCCGATGTCGGTGCCGTCCTCGAAGCCGTAGCGCGTGCGCAGCCACTGCAGGGCCGTCTCGCCCTGGATGACGCTCTCGCCCGCCGGCAGCTTCAGGCCGGAGCCCTTGCCGTCGCGGGTGAGGGAGTGCACGTTCTGCTCCACGCAGACGGGGACGCCGCCGATGGCGTCCGCCATCGAGACGACCCCCTTGAAGTCGATCATCATGAAGTGATCGATGGGGATCTTGGTCAGCTCCTGCCAGGCGGCGACGGTGCAGCCCGGTCCGCCGCGGCTCAGGGACTCGTTGGTCTGGACGAGCCCCTTGCTGGCCGGGTGCACCTTGCCGTTCGGCTCCGTGCACTTGGGCATCATCAGCATGGTGTCGCGGGGCATCGACACCACGGACATGTTGCTGCGGTCCGCGGACAGGTGCAGCAGCATCTGCACGTCCGCGAGGGGCGGCCCGTCGAAGGTGTCCGTGGCCCCGCCCAGTGCCTGGTTCTCGGGGTCGTCGCGGGCGTCGGAGCCGATGAGCAGGATGTTCAGCGGTGTCTGCCCGAAGGCGTTGGGCTTGGAACCGCCCAGCTTGTTCTCGCCCAGGTTCAGCGCGTCCGTCTGGATGCTGCCGTTGAGGTGGCGGTAGTAGAGGTAGCCGGCCGCCGCCGTCCCGAGTATGAGCAGGGACAGTACGGAGGACACCCAGCGCAGGACGCGCCGCCGTCCCCGCCGTGTCGGACGGCCGCCCCGGGCCGTGCGGCCCGGGCCCGCGCCGCCGCCCCGCTGCGGGGGCACCGTGCCGGGCGCGCCCGCGTCGCCGCCCGGTATGCCACCGGCGGGCCGGGCAGGCGCCCCCTCCCCTCGCACGCTGCTGTGCCTCACGCGTACCCCCCCTGCAATTCCTGTGTGTCGTTGTGGTGCGCAGGCCGACCGGCTGCGGCCGGTCCGGTTACTTGGCGCAGATCGCCTTGTCGGCCTCGACCCGCTGTACTTCCTCGGGCAGCGCCTGCGGAGCCGGCGCCGACAGCGGAGCCCCCGGCTCCTTGAAGTCGGCGCCCAGGGTCAGCTTCATCGGGGTCCTCGCGGCGGCGTCCGCCGTACCCATCTTCATCGCGGTAACCGGGAGTCCCATCAGGTCCGCCAGCGCCCGCGCCTGGTCGGCCTGGTTGGGCGCGTACTCCAGCTGTGTGGCGGCGACCTTCGCGGGAGCGTTGCCGAGGTTGCTGGCCTTCGGCACGCCCTTGGTGTTCTGCAGCCAGTTCAAGGTCGTGGACGCCGAGCCCTTGGGGCCGCCGCCGTTGTAGACGTCCACCCGTACGTCCGCGGCGGGCGCGCGGTTGCCCTGGAGCAGCGCGTCCTGCTTGCCCTTGGCCTCCGCGTCGGCCGCCTCCTTCGCGGCCTGCTCCTTCTGCTCGACCTCCGTCAGCGAGACGTCCCCCCGGATCATCTGCAACAGAGGCTCGGCCAGAGTCGTATTGACGATGACGGTCGCCTTCTTGTGCTCGGGCTCGGCCGGATTGTCGAGCACGGGCAGGGTGGTGAAGGTGATGTTCTTCATGTCGATGTTCTTCAACTCCCCGGCCAGGTCGGTGAGTTTGGCGATCGACCCTATTCCGGTGTCCACGCTCAGCGACTTCGTGGCCGCCTCCGCGAGGGAGAGGAACTTCTTGGGGCTGGTCAGCGTCTCCTTCGACTTCATCTCGCGCATCATCGAACCCAGGAACTGCTGCTGCATCCTGATCCGGTCGAGGTCGCTGTTGTTGCCGAAACCGTGCCGGGTGCGGACGAAGGCGAGGGCCTGCTCCCCCTGCAAGCGGTGTTCGCCGGGGGGCAGGTTCAGCTGGGAGCCCTCCTTGTCGTTCACGGCCTTCTCCAGGCACACCGGTACTCCGCCGACCGCCGAGCTCAGCGTCTTGACGGCGTTGAAGTCGGCCATCATGAAGTGGTCGACCTCGATCCCGGTGAGTTCCTTGACCGTGCGCATGGTGCAGCCCGCGTCGCGGCCCTCCTGGCCCAGGCTGTTGTTGAAGCGGGTCCCCCTGGTGGGCGCGATCGTCTTCGTCGAACCGTCCGGCTGCTTCGTCGGGCAGGCCGGGATGTTGGCGATCAGGTCGCGCGGGATCGACAGCGCGGTCGCGTTCGTCCGGTCCTTCGAGACGTGGAAGAGGATCGTGGTGTCGGCGTGGCCGGCGCTGTCCTTGTCCCCGTAGCTCTCGTTGCCGGCGCCCGTGCGCTTGTCGGTGCCGATGACCAGGATGTTGATCGGCTGGTCCTTCTTGAAACCGCCGCTGCCCGCTTCCCCGACGTCGGTGACGTTGAGGTTGCCGTTCAGGTGGTCGTAGTACAGGTACGCGGCCACCGAGCCGCCGACCAGCAGGAAGGCCAGCACCCCGCCGGTGACGACCAGGCCCTTCTTGCGGCCCCCACCGCCCGCGGCCTTGCGGGAGCGGCCACCGCGCCGGCCGCCGGGCGGGCCGTCGCCGCGCCGCGGCCTCGGCACCGCAGGCGAAGAGGTGCCGGGCGTGCCGGGGGTTGCGGGAGCGCTGGGAGCGGTACGCGTCGGAGCCGGTCTGCGCGGCGCGGTGACGGAGGGCGGCGACGACTGCGCTGCGGAGTGATCCAGTCGCAGTTCGTAGTGGCCTGTGCGGGGATTGAGCACCCACTGGTCGGCGGGGTCGATCCCGTCTGCCCGCCCACGGTTTTGCGCATCCACGGTTGCTCGAATCCTCCGTCGGGTGCCTCGCGACGCGCCTCCCCCGGGCGCACGGTCAACGATCCGGCTGGTGCACGGCCTCTTGGCTGGCCAGGGCACCGGGTCGCTCACCTTATCCGCCCAGTTCAGCCGCAAACCATGCTGGTGACAAATTGCACCGCCCTTATAACGGGGCATACAGCTCATACAACCCGGTTCGGGCAGCTGCTTTTTGGATTGCTTTACCGGCAGTCGGCGACGCCCGCCGTGGTTCCGGTAAAGGTGGGGACGGGTGTGGGCCCCTCGCTGGTTCCCTGGCCCGGCCGCTGCCCCTCCGTGCCGGTCCCCGGGGTCGCGGCGCCGTCCGAGGCCTCCGCTTCGGTCTCGGGGCTGGGCGGGGCCACCGTGACCGGCTTGTCCAGCCGCAATTGCCCGAAGAGCCGGGCCGCGTCCGGCTCCACCAGCTCGTCCCGGTTCGGGTTGGCGGTGTACGGCCGACGGGGCACCGTCAGGAACTTGACCTCCTTGGTCGGTATGTCCCTTACGCCCCGTACGAATTCATACAACCCGCGCAACGAGGCCAGCCCGGGATCCGTGGTCACCGAGGAGGTCGCCGCGTCCAGGAGCGGGTAGAGCCGCGCCGGATTGAGCAGAACCCCGTTGCTCTGCACCTTCTTGACGAGCGAACCGAGGAACTGCTGCTGGCGCTCCATCCGTTCGGTGTCGCTGCCGTTGCCGAGGCCGTACCGGGCCCGGACGAAGCCGAGCGCCTGCTCTCCCCTCAGGGTCTGCCGCCCGGCGGGCAGCCTCAGCTTGGCCTCGGAGTCGTGCACCGGCCGCTTGAGGCAGACCTCCACCCCGCCGATGGAGTCGATCATCTTCTTGAACCCGACGAAGTCCACCACCATGTGGTGGTCGACGCGGATGCGGGTGAGCTTTTCCACCGTACGGATCGTGCAGGCGGCCCCGCCCCACTGGAAGGCCCAGTTGAACTGTGCGAACTGCGCGGTGGTGCGGCTCCCGTCGGCCTTGAGGCAGCTCGGGACCTCCACCATCAGGTCCCTGGGGATCGATACCGCGGTGGCGCTGCGCCGGTTCGCCGGCAGGTGCAGCAGGATCGCGGTGTCCGAGCGCTCGGTGCCCCGGTCCTGGCCGTACCGGGCGTTCTCCCGGCCGGAGCGCGAGTCGGAGCCGATCAGCAGGATGTTCTGCGCGCCGTGGCCCTCGTGCGTCGGGCGCTCCCGTTCGTAGCGCTCCAGCTCGGCCGCCGCGGAGGTGTCCGCGGTGATGTTCCCGTCGAGCTTGTTGTAGATCCACCAGCCGGTGGACGCCCCGGCCAGTGCGAACAGGGCCAGGCCGAGACCGGTGTGGCGCAGCAGTCGGCGCCTGCGGTTTCGCGGAGGCTCGGGAGTGCCTCCGGCCGCATGGGTGCCGCCCGGTATGCCTGCGCTGTCGGTCACTCGCGTTCCGCCCCTCGCCGCTCCGCAACCGGCCGTACGGGTAGGTACGGCCACTGCCGATCCTGCCTCCGGGCGGCCGCGGCGGCCCGGGGACAAGGGCGCGTCTAGGGCCGTTCGGGTGATAAATCGCCCCGTTCCCGGGAGGAGCGGTGGCGAATGGCGGGCAATCGGAGGGTGGTGCGGGCGGCGGAGCGGTCAGGGGGTGTCGACGGCCGGGGCGGAGAGTGCGCGATCAGACGGTGTGGGTGACGCGCTCGCTCTCGACCCGCTGAGCCAGTGCCTCCGCCGACAGCCGGTCCAGGTTCCGGCACAGCACCACCGACCCGCCGGCGGCCAGAGGCGCGTAGAGACCGGCCGACAGGCCCTCCCAGGTGTCGTAGCCGCCCCCGGTCAGCACCCGCGAGCCCTCGCCGAGGCCCAGGGCGGCCGCGTCCGCGCGGGCCCGGTCGGTGAGCGCCGCGTACGAGAGCTCCTCGCCGCCCACGACCAGCCCGGGCCCGCCGGGATCCACCGGAACGAAGGGCGCGAACCGGTCGCCCTGCCCTGGCACCTCCACGGCGTAGTCCGCGAACCCGGCCGGCGGCTGCGGGAACCGTCCGCCCAGCGGCCGCAGCGCCAGCGCCACCCGCTCCCCGGAACAGGCGCGGGCCGCCTCCAGCGAGTCCGGCCCGCTGACGATGAGGTCCGCGTCGGCCGGATCGCCCCCCACCTCGGCGACGACGCCGACCGAGGCGCAGGCGAGCAGCCAGACGGCGCTCTGCCAGTGCGCGGGAAGCAGCAGCGCGAGCCGGTCGCCCGGTCCGGCGGCCAGATCGCCCTGGAGCAAATTGGCTGTCTTCGCCACCCAATTGGCGAAGGTGGCGACGGACAATTCGACGCGCTCGCCCGTGGCGTCGTCGTAGAAGGTGACGAGCGGGCGGCCCGGATCGGCGGCGAGCGCGGATCGCAGCAGGTCGGCAGGGGTGCGGTCAATGGCGTTCACGCGGCCCAGGTTACGCGGGCCCGTCCCCCGTACGGCCGCCCCGGGCTGCTCCGTACGGGGGAGCGGCGGACGGACGGCGGCGGACGGAGCGTCAGTTCTCGGATGGCGAGGCCGGGTGCCGGTGCCCACCATCCTGTTCATGCGTGGATTCCTTGCTTCCTCGATCGGCGTCGCGACGGCAGCAGCACTGGCCCTGCCGCTCGCGCTGACTACTCCGGCCCTGGCCGAGACCGCCCCCGTGACCCCCGCCGGGTCCACCCAGTCACTGCCACTCGTCCCGCTGGGACCCTCGGCCGACCGGACCCCCGGCGTGCCCGGTATGAGCGCCTCGCCCCGCCTCCCCGAGACGCAGGGCCTGGCCGCACGTGAGGTCAGGACGTTCTCGCTCGTCGGCGTCGTCTGGGACGACGCGAACACCGAACTCGTCGGCCACGTCCAGGTCCGCACCCGCTCCAAGCAGACCGCGGCCTGGTCCGACTGGCAGGACCTGGAGACCCACAACAGCGAGCACGCCGCCGATCCCGACGCGGCGGAACGCGCCACCGGCCGGGTCCGCGGCGCCACCGCCCCGCTGTGGGTGGGCGAGTCGGACGGCGTGGAGGTCCGCGTCCAGGCCGAACCCTCCGCCCCGGCCGCGACCCGGGCCGTCCCGGGCCGGCTGCCCACGGGCATGCGGATCGAGCTCGTCGACCCCGGGGCGGAAGAGCCCGTCGCCGTACTGGACGGGAAGAACGGCACACCGGAGGGCGAGGACAAGGGCGAGGGCGAGGGGGTGGCGGGCCCGCCGGGCATGAGCATGGAGACGGCCGAGTCCTCCGCGGCGAACCTGCCGCACGCGGAGCTCGGCGCGACGGAGATCGTCGCCCTGAACAAGGCCGACTCCACCGCGGACGCGGTCTTCGCGAGCGAGGGCGCCATCACCGCCGCGGCCCGGCCGTACATCGGACCGCGGCCCCGCATCGTCACCCGCAAGGGCTGGGGCGCGGACGAGTCACTGCGCGAGAAGGGCTTCGTCTACACCAAGACGGTCAAGGCGGCCTTCGTCCACCACAGCGCCTCGGGCAACAACTACACCTGCAAGCAGGCCCCGGCGCTGCTGCGCAGCCTGTACCGCTACCACGTGGTCAGCAGCGGCTGGCGCGACCTCGGCTACAACTTCGCGGTCGACAAGTGCGGCACCGTGTACGAGGGGCGCGCGGGCGGAGTCGGCAGGGCGGTGCTGGGCGCGCACACTATGGGCTTCAACTCGGACAGCATGGGCATCGCGGTCCTCGGCTCCTTCTCGTCCACGGCGCCCCCGGCGTCGGCGGTGAACGCGGTCGCCCGGCTCACGGCCTGGAAGCTCGGCCTCTTCGGCGCGAACCCCCGCGGGCAGACGACCCTGAAGTCGGGCGGCGGCAACCTGTACGCCAAGGGCAGGAACGTGCGGCTGAACGTCATCTCCGGCCACCGGGACGGCTTCGCCACGGAATGCCCCGGCCGCCGCCTGTACGGCAAGCTCCCCACCGCCCGCACCACCTCGGCCCGCCTCCAGGGCCGCCTGTAGCGCGCAGGGCCCCCGCCCGGCTCCCGGGCGGGGGTCCGAGCCCGTGGGGATACGCTCGGAGCATGGCCGGCCGCTTCGACCCCCTCACCTCCCTCAGCCGCGCCGCGATCCGCGGCGGGGGGACGTCCGTACCCCCGGGGCGGGCAGCCACGGCCGGCGCGGTGGCCCGGGGCAAGGCCCGGTGCTGGCGCCCCGAGGGGCCCGTCGATCTCGGCCTGACCCTCGGCCCGCTGCGCCGCGGCCCCGGCGACCCGACCTTCCGCGTCACCCCCGACGGTTCGCTGTGGCGGGCGAGCCGGACGCCCCAAGGGCCCGCCACCCTCCGCGTCCGCGCGGCCGGCGCGGAGATCCACGCCGAGAGCTGGGGCCCCGGCGCGGACTGGTTCCTCGAACAGCTGCCCGCGCTCCTGGGCTCCGGCGACGACCCCGCCGCCTTCGTCCCCCGTCACCGCCTCCTGCACGCGAGCCACCGCCGCCGCCCCGGCCTGCGCCTGAGCCGCAGCGGCCTGGTCCTGGAGTCCTTGATCCCCACGATCCTGGAGCAGAAGGTCACCGCCGACGAGGCGTACCGCGCCTGGCGCCGCCTGGTGCGCCAGTACGGAGAACCGGCGCCGGGGCCGCAGGCCGCCTCCGGGCCCGCGTGGGCGTCCGGGCGGCCGGAGCTGTACGTCGCCCCCGCCGCCCGCACCTGGGCCATGATCCCGTCCTGGGACTGGCACAAGGCTGGGGTGGACTCCAAGCGCTCCGCCACCATCGTCCGCGCCGCCCGCGTGGCGCAGCGCATGGAGGAGGCGGCCGCGATGCCGCTGGCGCAGGCCGCCGCCCGGCTGGAGGCCGTCGCCGGCATCGGCCCGTGGACCTCCGCCGAGACCCTCCAGCGCAGCAACGGCGAACCCGACGCCGTCACCACCGGCGACCTGCACCTTCCCGGCATCGTCGGCTACGCCCTCGCCGACGACCGCGACGCCGACGACGCCGTGATGCTGGAGCTGCTCGCCCCCTACGCCGGCCAGCGCCACCGCGCCGCGCGTCTCATCATGCTCGCCGGCCGCATCCCGCCCCGCCGCACCCCGAAGATGCCCCGCACCGACATCGGCACGCTGTGAGGCCGCGTCGGAGACGGCCTCCGCGGCGTCCCTGAGACCGGCCCGAGACGGCCTGAGACCGCCCTGGGGGCCTACCGCACCTCGATGAAATCCGCCGCCGACCGCTCCGGCCGCGCGGCGGGAGCCGCCGCGGCGTGCCCCACCGCCACCGCCCCCATCGGATCCCAGCCGTCCGGCAGCTCCAGCACCTCGCGCACCACGTCCCGGCAGAACATCGTCGAGGAGACCCACGCGGAGCCCAGCCGCTCCCCGGCCAGCGCGACGAGGAAGTTCTGCACGCCCGCGCCCATCGCGACCACGAACATCTCCCGCTCCGCCGCGTCCCGCCGGGCGTGCCCGTAGTGGTGCGCGCCGTCCATCACCAGGCACGGCACCACCAGGCAGGGCGCGGTGCGCAGTACGTCGCCCCGCCGCACCCGCTTCGCGACGGACTCCTCGGACTTCCCGTCGGCGCGCAGGTCGGCGATCCACGCGTCGCGCATCGCGTCCAGCAGCCGCAGCCGCGCGGCCCGTGACTCCAGCAGGACGAAGCGCCACGGCGTCGTGTGGTGCGGAGCCGGGGCCGTCACGGCCGCCGCCACCGCCCGCCGGACCGCGCCCGGGTCCACCGGCTCCGAGGTGAAGGCCCGGACCGTACGGCGTTGCGTCACGGCTTCCCGTACCGCCTCCGAGGTCCCCAGTCGGAACATGTCGTCGTGCGGCGGGCGGACCAGCTCCCGCGCCGTCGAGCCCCCGCCCAGTACGCGGGCCAGTCCGCGCACGACGGCGACCGGCAGCCCGGCCGCCTTGCCCTTGACCAGGTCGCCGGCCCCGGCCAGCTCGTCGGCGGTCGCCACCACGGTCGCGCTCAGCGGGTTGCCGTGGGCGTCGGTGCCTCCGCGCAGGTCGTCCAGGACCCGTACCCCCGCGGAGCCGATCGCCACGTCCGTCAGCCCGTTGCGCCAGGGCCGCCCGAAGGTGTCCGTCACCACCACGCCGACGTCCACGCCGAGGATGTCGCGCACCCCCGCGCGGATCGCGGCCGCGGAGCCGTCCGGATCCTCGGGGAGCAGCAGGACCGTCCCGGCCGCCGTGTTGGAGGCGTCCACACCGGCCGCCGCCATGACCAGGCCCTGGCGGTTCTCGACGATCCGCAGGGGACCGCGCCGCGCCACGACCCGCACGGTCTCGGCGTCTATCGCCTCCTCCCGAGAGGCGGCCGCGACGATCCGGCCCTCGGCCTTGGAGACGATCTTCGAGGTGACCAGCAGGACGTCTCCGTCGAGCAGGCCGGGCGCGGCCGCTGCGATCAGCTTCGCCAGGTCGTCCCCCGGCCGGACCTCGGGTATCCCGTCGAGCGCCCGGACCTCGTACGAGGGCGCGCCGGCCCCGCGCGCGGCGGCCGTCACCGGGAGGCCTCGGCCAGCTCCAGCGCGGCCCGGGCCATCTCGGCGGTCGCCTCCACGTCGGTCATCATCAGCGGCACCGCGCGGCAGTGGATCCCCGCGGCCTCCACCTCGGCGACCTCGCCGGCGTCGGAGGTGTCCACGAGCCAGCCGTCGAGCAGCCCGGTCCCGTAGTGCAGAGCGACCGCGGCGGCGGTGGCCTCCACGCCCACCGCGGCCAGCACCTTGTCGGCCATTCCGCGCACGGGCGCGCCCCCGACGATGGGGGAGAGGCCCACGACGGGCGCTCCCGCGGCTGCCACGGCCTCGCGGATGCCGGGCACGGCGAGGATGGTCCCGATGGAGACCACCGGGTTGGACGGCGGGAAGATGATCACATCGGCGGCCGCGATGGCCTCCAGCACGCCGGGCGCCGGCGCGGCCTGCTCCGCCCCGACGGGGACGACGGCCTCCGCGTCCACCGAGGCGCGCAGCCGCACCCAGTACTCCTGGAAGTGGATGACCTTGCGCTGTCCGTCGCCGGATCCCGGGTCGCCGGCGGCGGGCTCGGTGATCGCGACATGGGTCTCGACGCGGTCGTCGGACATGGGCAGCAGCCGTACCCCGGGCTGCCAGCGGTCGCAGAGGGCCGCGGTGACGGCGCTGAGCGGGTAGCCCGCGCCGAGCATCTGCGTACGGACGATGTGGGTGGCGAAGTCGCGGTCGCCGAGGCCGAACCAGTCCGGTCCGACCCCGTACGCCGCGAGTTCGTCCTTGACGGTGAAGGTCTCATCGGCGCGGCCCCAGCCCTGGTCCTCGTTGATGCCACCGCCGAGGGTGTACATCACCGTGTCCAGATCGGGGCACACCTTGAGCCCGAACAGGTGAATGTCGTCACCGGTGTTGCCGATGACCGTGATGTCCGCCTCGGGGACCGCCGACTTCAGTCCGCGGAGGAAACGGGCGCCGCCGATACCGCCGGCCAGAACAACAATGCGCATGCACCGCAGTCTGTCAGGCCGGTACGCGCTCTTCGCGGGCCGGGGAGCAGCTGTGCATCGGCATCTCGGTCAGGCCGGGGAAGTAGACGTGCAGGCTGACCGCTCCGTCGAGGGTGTCGTTGACCACCTCGTGGGCGTAACCGGGGGCGAAGACGCGCTGGGAGCCGGCGCCCAGGGCGAGCCGTCCGCGCGCGGTGTGCTCGGTCAGCTCGCCGTGGAGCACGGTGAGCACGCCGGAGGAGTCGCCGTGGCCGTGGCGGCCGCTGCCCTGGCCCGGGACCCAGCTGAGCAGCCAGACCTCGTAACCGGGGCCGGTGCGCAGCCGGTGGTACCAGCGGGTGGTGGCGTCGTACTGGACCAGGTGCTCCCACGCGGCGCGGTCCTCGGCGATGGAGCGGGCGAGTCCGGCGAACTCGGCGACGGTGGCCGGGTGTTCGCGGGCGGGTTGGAGGAGGTGCTGGACGGCGAGGATGTCGCCGGCGATCTGGAGGTCGCTCTCGACGCCGACGGGAGCGGCGGTGGCGCGGTTCAGGGGGGTGGCGGCGGTGCGGTCCACGGGGGTGGCGGTGCCGTTCACGGGGGTGCTGGTGGCGCGGTTCATCGTGGGGATACCTCGACGGATGTCAGTCGTGCTGGCGGTTGCTGCGGGGGCTGGCCGGAGCTCAGCGGAGCCGGTGCTCCGCGGGCATCAACAGCTGCAACAGCAACAGCGAAGCTGGGCAGCGCACAGGAACCCACGAATGGGGGTCCGGGTGGTGGCTGCGGTCGCTGACATGGGGACAAGGAGACCGGTTCGGGGAGCGGCTGTCAACTTCACCGCCCGATGTGGGGCGCGTTTTCACCTCATCCGGTTGCCCTGCACGGAGAAAGGTTTGTGCAATCCGGGCCAGGGGATGTGCCGCTGTGGTCCCCCTCAAACCGGATCCCGCCATCGTGACCGGAATGTGATCTGCGCCGCTTCTGTGGCCGGATCGCAACCGCACCTGTGAGTGACACGTCGATGACGGGGAAGGCGGGCTTCGCGGGGCGCCCATGGCATGTGTCACGATTTTTCGCGATATGAACACTTTCTGCTTAGGCTTGGTTCCGCAGAGTGAATAAGGGGCCCAATAGCAGATCTCGGCTTGACTGGGCTGGAGCCACCCACTTGTAATTTCACTCGTGTCGTTACGTAGCGATCAGTAACGGCAAGGCACGGGGACGCACAGACAGAGCGAGGGGCGCACATGACCGAGCTGTTTCAGGAACTGCTGGTCGAGGAGGCGGACGAAGAGCTCGGATGGCAGGAGCGCGCTCTGTGCGCCCAGACCGACCCCGAGTCCTTCTTTCCCGAGAAGGGCGGCTCCACCCGCGAGGCCAAGAAGGTCTGCCTGGCCTGCGAAGTCCGCTCCGAATGCCTTGAGTACGCACTCGCCAACGACGAGCGGTTCGGCATCTGGGGCGGCCTGTCCGAGCGCGAGCGGCGCCGGCTGAAAAAGGCAGCGGTCTGAGGGGGCGCAGGAGCTCCCCGAAGAGCACCTACCGCACATCGCACGACATATCGACGGCCCGGCCGGCCGTCACCCACCGCAAGCCCGACGGCACGGTGAACAGCGCGCCGAGCACAGCCCACGGTCCGCCTCCCGCACCTTCCCCGCAGGAGGCGGACCGCCGCTGTGGCAGCCGTTAGTGTGGGGCGCTGTCCAGCAGCCTCCGAGGGCACACCACCCCCGGACCCCCGGCCGGAGGGCCCGTACCGCGATGTCCCTGCACAGCCAGTCGACGGCCTCCCACGAGGCTGCCGCCACCCCCCAGTTCCCCCGGCACGTCGTCACCGCGGTCCTCGTCGCCCACGACGGCGCCCGCTGGCTGCCCCGGACGCTCGCCGGCCTCCTCGGCCAGGAACGCCCCGCGCAGAACCACATCGCCGCCGACACCGGCAGCGCCGACGAGTCCGCGCGCCTGCTCACCGAGGCACTCGGCGACGACCGCGTCCTCCACCTCGCGCGCCGCACCGGCTTCGGCGCCGCCGTCGACGAAGGCGTCCGCACCGCCGGCACCCTCACCCCCGAGGACCTCCCGTACCTCAAGCGCCCCAGCGGCTGGGACCCCGTCAGCCGCACCTGGCGCGACGACGCCTACGACCTCCCCGACCTCCCCCACGGCGAACCCGTCCAGTGGCTCTGGCTCCTCCACGACGACAGCGCCCCCGAACCGGACGCCCTGACCGAACTGCTGCGCGTCGCCGACGAGAACCCCGACGCCGCCGTCATCGGCCCCAAACTGCGCGGCTGGTACGACAAGAAGCAGCTCCTCGAAGCCGGCGTCACCATCGCCCGCAGCGGCCGCCGCTGGACCGGGCTCGACCGCCGCGAACAGGACCAGGGCCAGCACGACCAGGTCAGACCCGTCCTGTCCGTCTCCACCGCCGGCATGCTCGTCCGCCGCGACGTCTACGACGCCCTCGGCGGCTTCGACCGGCGCCTGCCCCTCATGCGCGACGACGTCGACCTCTGCTGGCGCGCCCAGAGCGCCGGGCACACCGTCCTCGTCGCCCCCGACGCCGTGCTGCGCCACGCCGAGGCCGCCGCCCGCGAACGCCGCACCGTCGACTGCGCCGGACGTACGACGGCCAGCCCGCACCGCGTCGACAAGGCCGGCGCCGTCTACACGATGCTCGCCAACAGCTCCGGCCGCGCCCTGCCCTACGTGCTGCTGCGCGTGCTGGCCGGCACCCTGCTCCGCACGCTGGCCTACCTCATCGGCAAGGCCCCCGGCCAGGCCGTCGACGAGATCACCGGCCTCCTGGCGACCCTGCTGCGCCCCGGCCGCATCCTCGCCGCCCGCAAGGCCCGCCGACGCCCCGCCGTCCCGGCCGCGGAACTGCGCCCGCTCTTCCCGCCGCCCGGCGCCTCCCTGCGCGCCAACGCCGAACAGCTCGCCGGATACTTCGGCGGCGACCGCGACACCGAAACGGCCGCCGCCGGCCGCCACGGCGGCGGCATCCTCGCCGCGCCCGGCGAGGACGGCGACTACCTGGAGACCGAGCGCTTCGCACGCCTCAGGCGGATCGCCCGCAACCCCGCCCCCCTCCTCTTCGCCCTCCTCCTGCTCGTCTCCCTCGTCGCCTGCCGCGGCCTGCTCGCAGGCGGCTCCCTCATGGGCGGCGCCCTGCTCCCCGCCCCCGACAGCGGCCTCGACCTCTGGCGCGCCTACACCGACACCTGGCAGCCCGTGGGCACCGGCTCCACCGCGGACGCACCCCCCTACCTCGCCGTGCTCGGCGCCCTCGCCACCCTCCTCTTCGGCTCCACCCAGGCGGCCCTGACCCTGCTGCTCGTCGGAGCCGTACCGCTCGCCGGAATCACCGCCTACTTCGCCTCCCGGCCGCTGGTCACCTCCCGGCTGCTGCGCGCCTGGGCCGCCCTCGCCTACGCCTTCCTCCCCGCCGTGACCGGAGCCCTCGCCGGCGGCCACCTCGGCACCGCGGTCCTCGCCGTCCTGCTGCCGCTCATCGCCCGCTCCGCCGTCGCCGCCTTCTCCCTCGGCGGTGAGCCCGACGGCCCGCAGGCCGCCCGGGGCGGCTGGCGCGCGGTGTGGACGTACACCCTCCTGCTGACGCTGGCCACCGCCTTCACGCCCGTCGCCTGGCCGCTGGCCGCCGTACTCGGGACCGCCGCGCTCGCCCGGCGCCTCGCCCGCTCCAAGACGCGGTGGAAGGCGTACGGCCTGCGGCTGCTCGCCACCCTCGCCGTCCCGCTGATCGCCCTCGCCCCCTGGTCGCTGGGCCTGCTCACGCACCCCGGCCGCCTCCTCGGCGAAGCCGGACTGCCCTACGGAGCCGGCTCCGCCGGCGCCCTCGACCTCCTCGGCATCAGCCCGGGCGGTCCCGGCGCCGCAGCCGGACCGCTGCTCGCGGGCATCGTCCTGGCCGCCCTGGCCGCCCTGCTGCGCACCGACCGGCAGGCCGCCGTCCGTACCGCCTGGGCCGCAGCCCTGACCGGGCTGCTCTTCGCCGTCCTCCTCAACCGCACCGCCTGGGCCGGCCCCGCCGTCCTCGTCTACGGCCTGGCCCTGCTCACGGCCGCCGCGCTGGGCGCGGACGGCGCCCGCGAGCGGGTCGCCGCCCGCAGCTTCGGCTGGCGCCAGCCGCTCGCCGCGCTCATCGCGTTCGCCGCCGTCGCCGGCCCGGTGCTCGTCGCCGCCGGCTGGATGCTCGGCGGCGCCGACGGCCCGCTGGAGCGGCGGGATCCCGTCCAGGTCCCGGCCTTCGTCGCCGAAGCCGGCGGGGACGACAACCAGACCCGCACCCTCATCCTGGACGTCGCCTCGCCCGCCGCCGTCTCCTACAGCCTCGTCCGCGGCTCCGGCGGCCGCCTCGGCGCCGCGGAGGTCGCCGCCGCCACCGGCGGCGACCCCCGGCTCGACAAGGTCGTCTCCAACCTGGTCGCCGGATCCGGCGCCGACCAGTCCAGCCAGCTCAGCGCCTACGCCATCCGCTTCGTGCTCTTCCGGCCCGGCGGCCACGACGAGATCCGCCGCGTCCTCGACGCCACCCCAGGCCTGAGCCGGCGCCACCAGCAGGACGGCACCGCGCTGTGGGGCGTCGAGCCCTGGCTGCCGCGCGCCGTCATCGTCTCCGGCCGGCAGGGCGAGGCCCCGATCCCCGTCGCCTCCGGCCCCGTCGAGGCCCACGGGGACATCCCCGCCGGTGAGGAAGGCCGCGTACTGCGCCTCGCCGACCGGGCGGCCCCCGGCTGGCAGGCCACCCTCGACGGCGAGCCCCTCAAGCCGAAGACCCTGGACGGCTGGGCGCAGGGCTTCGAACTGCCCGCCGCCGGCGGCCGCCTCGACCTCGTCCACGAGAACTCCCTCCCCCGGACCGCCTGGCACTGGGCGCAGGGCCTGCTCGCCCTGGTGCTCCTGGTGATGGCCCTGCCGGGCCGCCGGGCACGGCTCGACGACGACCTGCCGGAGGAGGAGGCCGCGCCGGCCGCCGCCGGTGACCTGCCCGGACCGGGTGAGGCCGGCGAGGGCCGCCGCGCCCGCCGGCTGCGCGCGGCGGCCGAGCCGCCCGTACCGCCCTCGCCCGCCGAAGCCGCCGCGGCCGCCGACCCGTACGCACAGATCCCCGCCCAGCCGGCGTACGGGCAGGGCACGTACGCGTACCCGGCGTACGCGGAGCAGGACGGCTACGCCTACGGCCCGCAGCAGCCGCAGCAGCACCCCGAGCAGCCCCCGCAGCAGCCGTACGAGGCGGCGCCGCGCTACGAGCAGCACCCGTACCCGCAGCAGGGCTACGACGCTCCCCAGCCGCCGCATCAGCCGGTCCAGCAGCCGGCCGAGCACCCGGACCAGCAGCCGTACCCCTACCCGTACGAGCAGTACGACACCTACGGACAGCACGACCCGCGTCCGGACGGGAGCCCCCAGCAGTGAAGCAGCGCGCACCCCTGACGCTGGCGGCCGTGACCGCGGCGCTGGCCGCCCTCACCGGCATCGCCCACCTCACCGCACCCCCCGCCGCCCCCGCCGGGAAGGCCGCCGAGGGCAAGGCGGCGGCCGCCGCCCGGATGCCGGTGGAGCGGTCCCTGCTGGTGTGCCCGGCGCCCAGCACCTCCGAGATCGCGGAGACCACGTACGCCTCCTTCACCCCCGGCCAGGCCGCCGCGGACGGCAAGGGCTCCGCCCGCCTGCTCGGCGCCACCAAGGACGCCAAGGCGGTGCTGGAGCTCAAGGAGCCCGGCAAGCCGGGCGCGGCCACCGCCAACGGCGCCGACGCGCCCGCGCTGACGGGCACCGCCGACGGGGCCCTCGCCCCCGGCTGGACCGCACAGCAGACCACCAAGGTCGCGGTCGGCCGCTCGCGCGGCGTCCTCGGCGTCGGCTGCACGGCGCCGGGCACCGACTTCTGGTTCCCCGGGGTGAGCACCGCCAAGGGGCGCGAGGACTACGTCCACCTCACCAACCCGGACGACACCGCCGCCGTCGTCGACGTCAAGCTCTTCGGCCCGGACGGCGTGGTCAAGGCCGACCAGGGCACCAGCGAGAACATCCGCGTCGACCCCCGCTCCACCAAGGCGGTCCTGCTGTCCTCGCTCGCCCCGGGGGCCCAGCTCGCGGACGCCACCGCCCATGTGACGACCCGTGCGGGCAGGGTCGGGGCCTCCGTACAGGTCGCCGAGGAGGGCGTGGGCGCCGACTGGCTGCCCGCCTCCACCGACCCGGCGGGCTCGCTGGTGCTGCCGGGGATCCCGGCCGACGCCACCTCCGTCCGGCTGGTCCTCTTCGCGCCCGGCGACGACGACGCCGGCCTCAAGCTCCGCCTGGCCGCGCCGGGCGGCGCCATCTCGCCCGCGGGCAGTGAGGAGCTGCACGCCAAGGCCGGCATGACGGCGGGCGTGGACCTCAAGGACGTGACCCGGGGCGAGGCCGGCTCGCTGCTGCTGACCCCGGCGGACGAGAAGAAGGCCGCCCCGGTGGTCGCGGCGGTACGGGTGGTGCGCGGCAGCGGCGCCAAGCAGGAGCTGGGCTTCGTCCCGGCGACCGGGCCGGTGGGGGCGCGGGCGAGCGTCGTCGGCAACCGGGCCGAGGAGAACGCGACCGTGCTGTCGCTGACGGCGCCGGGCGGGTCGGACGCGAAGGTCAAGGTGACGGCCTCGCCGGGCACCGAGGGCGGAGAGGCGGCGTCGCAGGAGGTGACCGTCAAGGCGGGTACGACGCAGACGGTGGCCGTGGCCCCGGCGGGCGGGAAGGGCACCTACGCCTTGACCGTCGAGACCCTCTCGGGCGGCCCGGTCCACGCGGCCCGCACCCTCTCGCTGCCGCACGAGGGCATCGCGATGTTCACCGTCCAGCCGTTGTCGGACGACCGCTCCACGGTCTCCGTCCCGCGCGCCACGGAGGACCTGACGGTCCTGACCAGGTAGCACGGAGGCGGGTGACCGCCGGACCGGATGAGCGCCGCCTGAGGTGTGGGCCGGACCGGGTGACCGCGGGCTGACGGGTCGGCCGGCTGCCGTGTCGCCCGGACCGACGACGGCGGAGGCCGGTGACTTCCGGATCGCCGGGACCGCCGGGCCCCGCGACGGCCGGGCCCCGTGACGGCCGGGCCCCGTGACGGCCGGGCCCCGTGACGGCCGGGCCCCGTGACGGCCGGGCCCCGCGACCGCCGGGCCCCGCGACGGCCGGGCCCCGTGACCCCGGGACCGGCCGCCGCCGGAACCCGTCGGTCCGGTGTGCCGGGCGGTCCGGTGGTCCCGGCGGTCCGGTGCTGCCCTGCGGCCCGACCGCGGTCGCGGCCGGGTCAGTCCTGGCCGTACCGCGGGTCCACCGTCTCCGGCGAGAGGCCCAGCAGCTCCGCGACCTGCTCGACCACGATCTCGTGGACGAGCATCGCCTTCTCGTCGAGGGTCTTCGTACGGATCTCCACCGGCCGCCGGAAGACCACGATCCGGGCCGGCCGGCCCGGCCGCGGCTCCGACAGCGAGCCCAGCGGCACGGCCTCGTCGTTCCAGCCGCCGTCCGGGCCGCCCGGCGGCCCCGGCACGTCACTGACCACGAACTCCACCTCGCTGAGCTGCGGCCAGCGCCGCTCCAGCCGCTCCACGGAGTCCCGTACGAGGTCGCCGAACAGCTCCGACCGGCTCGCCGACAACGGCACCTGCGGCGGCGCCACCGGTCCGCGCATCCCGCGCCCGTGCCGGTCGCGCCGGCGCGGGCGCGGCTCGGCGGGAGGCCCGGCGGGGGACCCGGCCGGGGTCTCGGAGGGGCGGGGAGGCAGGGGGCTGTCCGTCACCCCCGCAGCGTAGCCCTCGCCCCGGTCCCGTACCGGTTGCTCCGCCACGGACCCCGGCAGACCACGGCCACCGGCCGCCGACGGCGACACGGGGGAGTGACCGGGGGGAGAGTCGTCGCGGCCCGGTCAAGAGTGCGGTACCGTCCAACGTCGTGAGCCTTGTACGTCGCTGTTCTCGCACCGCGTGCGGCCGCCCTGCCGTCGCAACGCTGACGTACGTCTACGCCGATTCGACCGCAGTCCTCGGCCCGCTCGCCACCTATGCCGAACCGCACTGCTACGACCTGTGCGCGGAGCATTCGGAGCGCCTGACCGCCCCGCGCGGCTGGGAGGTCGTCCGGCTGTCCGACGGCTCCGCGCCGTCCCGCCCCAGTGGCGACGACCTCGAAGCCCTCGCCAACGCCGTACGCGAAGCCGCCCGCCCGCCGGACCGCGCGGCCCAGGTCGGCGGGGGCGGCCAAGGCGGCCCGGTGACCGGTGAGACCCGTCGCGGCCACCTGCGCGTCCTGCGCTCGCCGGACTCCTGAAACGCGGATCGTCCGAAAAGCGGTTCGCCGTACGAGGTAGGTTTGCTCCCCAGCACCGGACCTTCAGGAGGGCAGGCAGTGGCCGCAGATCTTTCGAACATCGTCAAGGCGTACGACGTACGGGGCGTCGTACCGGACGAGTGGGACGAGCCGCTGGCCGAGCTGTTCGGGGCAGCGTTCGTGGAGGTCACCGGCGCCGGCGCGATCGTGGTCGGCCACGACATGCGGCCCTCCTCCCCCGGGCTGTCGGGCGCCTTCGCCCGTGGCGCGGCGGCCCGCGGTGTGGACGTCACCCTCATCGGGCTGTGCTCCACCGACCAGCTGTACTACGCGTCCGGGTCCCTGAACCTGCCCGGCGCGATGTTCACCGCCTCGCACAACCCGGCCCGGTACAACGGCATCAAGCTGTGCCGTGCCGGCGCGGCCCCCGTGGGCCAGGACACCGGCCTCGCGCAGATCCGCGAGCTCGTGGAGAAGTGGTCCGACGAGGGCGCCCCGGCCGTCGCGGCCGACGTCGTTCCCGGCAGGATCACCGAGCAGGACACCCTCGTCGGCTACGCCGCGCACCTCAAGGGCCTGGTCGACCTCGCGGCCATCCGCCCGCTGAAGGTCGTGGTCGACGCGGGCAACGGCATGGGCGGCCACACGGTCCCCACCGTCTTCGAGGGCCTCCCCCTGGACCTCGTCCCCCTGTACTTCGAGCTCGACGGGACCTTCCCGAACCACGAGGCCAACCCGCTCGACCCGAAGAACATCGTGGACCTCCAGGCCCGCGTGCTCGCCGAGGGCGCCGACCTCGGCATCGCCTTCGACGGCGACGCCGACCGCTGCTTCATCGTGGACGAGCGCGGCGAGGGCGTCTCCCCGTCCGCGGTCACCGCCCTGGTGGCGGCCCGCGAGCTCGCCCGCAACGGCGGCACCGGCACCGTGATCCACAACCTGATCACCTCCTGGTCCGTCCCGGAGGTCGTGCGCGAGAACGGCGGCACCCCCGTCCGCACCCGCGTCGGCCACTCCTTCATCAAGGAGGAGATGGCCAAGTCCGGGGCCATCTTCGGCGGCGAGCACTCCGCGCACTACTACTTCAAGGACTTCTGGAACGCGGACACCGGCATGCTCGCCGCGCTCCACGTCCTGGCGGCCCTCGGCGCCCAGGACGGCCCCCTGTCCGCTCTGGTGGCCTCCTACGACCGCTACGCGGGCTCCGGCGAGATCAACTCGACCGTCGCCGACCAGGCGGGCCGCCTCGCCGCCGTCAAGGAGACCTACGGGGCCCGCGACGACGTCACCCTGGACGAGCTCGACGGCCTGACCGTCACGGGCGCCGACTGGTGGTTCAACGTACGGGCCTCCAACACGGAGCCCCTGCTGCGCCTGAACGTCGAGGCCCGCGACGAGGCGACCCTCGCCAAGGTCCGCGACGAGGTCCTCGGCCTGATCCGCGCCTGATTCCCCAAGTTGAGCCCCGCCGGCCACTCGGGCCGGGCAAGTTCAGCAACGCCGGCGGGCAAGTTCAGCCCCGCCGGCGTTTGAGGCGCGGGTCCGGGCAGAGCCCGGTACCCGGCGGAGCCGGGATCGCCTGGGCGGCGCCGCAGGACGGAACGGCGCCGCCGCACCGGACACCTCGGCCCGCACCGGAGGTGACTCGGCGGTACGCTGACCTCGCCCAAAACCGCATGCTCGAAGGGAAGCCCCCATGCCGCTCGAAGCCGGCCTTCTGGAGATCCTCGCCTGTCCCGCCTGCCACTCGCCCCTGAAGGACAAGTCGGCCGACGAGACCGCGCCCGAGCTGATCTGCACCGGCCAGGACTGCGGTCTGGGCTACCCGGTCCGCGACGGCATCCCGGTGCTCCTCGTGGACGAGGCCCGCCGCCCCGCCTGAGCCGGCCGCGCAGACGCTGAGACCGATTCCGCCACTTGGGTCCCTCGACACCGCCGGAGGCCGCCATGCTCGACGAGTCGCTCCTCGACGCACCGGAAGCGCTCGCCCGCGCCGACCGCCGCGGCCTGCTCCGCGGCGCCGCCGAGGCCGGGGCCAGAGTCCGCACCGCGGCCCGGCACGCCGCCGAGGCCGGCCTCGGCGACCTGCGCCCGGACGGCCGCCCCCGCGCCGTCCTCATCGCCGGTCCCGGCACCGCCGCCACCGGCGTCGCCGACCTCCTCGGCGCCCTCGCCGGAGCCTCCGCCCCGGTCATCCGGCTGCACCCCACCGGCGTCGCGCACGCCGCCGGCGCGCTGCGCTGGGGCCTGCCGGGCTGGGCGGGCCCCGTGGACCTGCTGCTCGTCGCCACCACCGACGGCACCGAGCCCGGACTGGCCCTCCTCGCCGAGCAGGCCTACCGGCGCGGCTGCACCGTCGTCGCCGTGGCCCCCGAGCGCTCACCGCTGAGCGAGGCGGTGGACGGCGCGCACGGGCTGCTCGTACCGATGGCCAAGGCCCCGTACCAGGAGTACGACGAGTCCGCCGCCGCCGGACCCGGCGCCCTGTGGGCCCTGCTGACGCCGCTGCTGGTGCTCCTCGACCGGGTCGGACTGATCACCGCCGCCCCCGGCACCCTGCAGCTCGTCGCCGACCGGCTCGACCGCACCGCCGAACGCTGCGGACCCGCGGTCGCCACGTACTCCAACCCGGCCAAGACGCTCGCCGCCGAGCTGGCCGACTCCCTCCCGCTCATCTGGAGCGAGGGCGAGGGCGCCGCCCCCGCCGGCCGCCGCTTCGCCGCCACCCTCGCCGAGCTCGCCGGGCGCCCCGCGCTCGCCGCCGTGCTCCCCGAGGCGCTCCCCGCCCACGGCGTCCTGCTGGCGGGAGCCTTCGCCGCCGGGGCCGACCCGGACGACTTCTTCCGGGACCGGGTCGAGGAGCCCCAGGCCCTGCGCGCCCGCATCGTCCTGCTGCGTGACCGGCCGACCGGCGGCCTCACCGCCGCCCCCGCCGCACGCGAACTCGCCCTCAGCCACGACACGGCCATCAGCGAGCTGGAACCTGAGGAGGGAGCCGAGCTGGAGCAGCTCGCGGAACTCCTCGCCGTCACGGACTTCGCCACCGCCTACCTCGCGCTGGCCTCGGGGGGACACAGCTGAGGCACGCACCCGTGCCCCCGATCCAGGAAGACGAGCGATGGACCGTCTGACCAATACGATCCGCCCCTACGCCTGGGGATCGACCACCGCCATCCCCGAACTCCTCGGGGTCCGGCCCACCGGTGAGCCCCAGGCCGAGATGTGGATGGGCGCCCACCCCGGCGCGCCCTCCCGCCTCGACCGCGGCGCCGGCGAGACCACCCTCGCGGACGTCATCGCCGCCGACCCCGAACGCGAGCTCGGCGCCGCCGCCGTCGCCGCGTTCGGTCCCCGGCTGCCCTTCCTCCTCAAGCTCCTCGCCGCCGGCGCCCCGCTCTCCCTCCAGGTCCACCCCGACCTGGCCCAGGCCCAGCGGGGTTTCGCGGAGGAGGAGCGCCGCGGCATCCCGATCGACGCGGCCCACCGCAACTACAAGGACCCCAACCACAAGCCCGAGATGATCTGCGCGCTCACCCCCTTCGACGCGCTGTGCGGCTTCCGGGACCCCGAGGTGTCGGCCGAACTCCTCGAAGGGCTAGCGGTCAACTCCCTCAAGCCGTACGCGGACCTGCTGCGGGCCCATCCCGTCGAGGCCGCGCTGCGCGAAGTGCTGACGGCCGTACTGAGCGCCGACCGCGAGGAGATGGCCCACACCGTCACCGAGGCCGCGGCCGCCGCCGAGCACCTCGGCGGACCGTACGAGCCGTACGCCTCCCTGGTCCACGACTACCCGGGCGACCCCGGCGTGATCGCGGCCATGCTGCTCAACCACGTCCGACTGCAGCCCGGCGAGGGGATGTTCCTCGGCGCCGGCGTCCCGCACGCCTACATCCACGGCCTCGGCGTCGAGCTGCTGGCCAACTCCGACAACGTGCTGCGCGCGGGACTCACCCGCAAACACGTGGACGTCCCGGAACTGCTGAAGGTCGTGAAGTTCGAGTCGGGCGACCCGGACGTGCTGCGCCCCGAGGGCGACGGCGAGGAGGTCTACGAGTCGCCCATCGACGAATTCCGGCTCTCCCGCTTCCTGCTCGCCCCCGGCGGCGCCCCCCGCGTACTCCCCGCCGGCACCGCGCAGATCCTGCTGTGCACGGCGGGCTCCCCGAAGGCCGGCGAACTGCCCCTGGCTCCCGGCGCATCGGTCTTCGTCCCGGCGGACGAAACGGTCGAACTATCCGGAAGCGGTACGGTCTTCCGTGCCACCATGGTGGTCTGACGTAGCGTCCGCGCCGACGGCTGCAACAATGTGCGGCCGGTAGTCAGTGGCTAGGAAGGGACACCCAGCACCATGAGCGCGTCGGGCGGTACCAAGGCGATCGTGGCGGCACTCGCCGCCAACCTCGCCATCGCTGTAGCCAAATTCGTGGCATTCCTCTTCAGCGGCTCCTCGTCGATGCTCGCCGAAAGCGTTCACTCGCTGGCGGACTCCGGAAACCAGGGGCTGCTGCTCGTCGGTGGAAAGAAGGCACAGCGCGAGGCCACGCCGCAGCATCCCTTCGGGTACGGGCGTGAGCGCTACATCTACGCCTTCCTCGTCTCCATCGTCCTCTTCACCGTCGGCGGCATGTTCGCCATCTACGAGGGCTACGAGAAGATCAACCACCCGCACGAGATCGAGCACTGGTACTGGCCGGTCGGCGTGCTCGTCTTCGCGATCATCGCGGAGACCTTCTCCTTCCGCACGGCGATCAAGGAGTCGAACCTCGTCCGCGGCAACCAGACCTGGGGCCAGTTCATCAAGCGCGCCAAGGCGCCCGAACTCCCCGTCGTCCTCCTGGAGGACCTCGGCGCACTCGTCGGCCTGATCCTGGCCCTCGCGGGCGTCAGCGTGGCGCTGGTGACCGGCGACGGCGTGTGGGACGGCATCGGCACCCTCTGCATCGGCGTGCTGCTGATCATCATCGCCATCGTGCTGGCCGTGGAGACCAAGTCCCTGCTGCTCGGCGAGGCGGCGGGCACCGACGAGGTCGAGAAGATCAAGGCCGCCGTCGTCGACGGGGACACCGTCACCCGGCTGATCCACATGCGTACGCTCCACCTGGGCCCGGAGGAGCTCCTGGTCGCGGCCAAGATCGCCGTCCGGCACGGGGACACCGCGGCCGACGTGGCGAACGCGATCAACGCCGCCGAGGACCGCATCCGCGCGGCGGTCCCCATCGCCCGCGTGATCTACCTGGAGCCGGACATCTTCAACGGCGAAACCGCCGCCGCGGCCGACACCGGCCAGACCAAGACGCTCTAGCTAGGGCGGGTCGTCCGTACGAAGGCCCCTGCGAAGGCCTCGCTCGAAAGCCCCCGCCGCGCCGTGCGCGCCGCGGGGGCTTTCGCGTCCCGGGCCCTGCTCCCGCCGGGCCGCGGGGGCTTTCGCGTCCCCGGCCCCGCTCCCGCCGGATCCGGTTCCGCGGTCGACTGGGGCAGGCTCCGCCGATCGGTGTAGATTCGTCATCAGTGTCAGGCGTCGCTGCTGATGGCGGTCGGGCGGGTCTTCACGACCGCGCCGAGGGGAGAGAGGGCCTCCGACGGACTGTGCTCGGTGCTCCGTCCACCCGCAAGCGGACGGCGCGCGGCTCAGCCGTACCCACCCTCTCCACACCATGAGGAGCAGCACCCATGGACTTCAAGGTCGCAGACCTTTCCCTCGCCGCCTTCGGCCGCAAGGAGATCACCCTCGCCGAGCACGAGATGCCGGGTCTGATGTCGATCCGCAGGGAGTACGCCGAGGCCCAGCCGCTGGCCGGCGCCCGCATCACCGGCTCCCTGCACATGACGGTCCAGACGGCGGTGCTCATCGAGACCCTCGTCGCCCTCGGCGCCGACGTCCGCTGGGCCTCCTGCAACATCTTCTCCACCCAGGACCACGCGGCCGCCGCCATCGCGGTCGGCCCGAACGGCACCCCGGAGAACCCGCAGGGCGTCCCCGTCTTCGCCTGGAAGGGCGAGACGCTGGAGGAGTACTGGTGGTGCACGGAGCAGGCGCTGACCTGGCCGAACACGCCCACCGGCGGCCCGAACATGATCCTCGACGACGGTGGTGACGCCACCCTGCTCGTCCACAAGGGCGTCGAGTTCGAGAAGGCCGGCGCGGCCCCGGACCCGTCCACGGCGGACTCCGAGGAGTACGCCCACATCCTCACCCTGCTGAACCGCACCCTCGGCGAGGCCCCGCAGAAGTGGACGCAGCTCGCGTCCGAGATCCGCGGCGTCACCGAGGAGACCACCACCGGTGTCCACCGCCTCTACGAGATGATGGACGAGGGCACGCTCCTGTTCCCGGCGATCAATGTGAACGACGCCGTCACCAAGTCGAAGTTCGACAACAAGTACGGCTGCCGCCACTCCCTGATCGACGGCATCAACCGCGCCACCGACGTGCTGATCGGCGGCAAGGTCGCGGTCGTCTGCGGTTACGGCGACGTCGGCAAGGGCTGCGCGGAGTCGCTGCGCGGCCAGGGCGCCCGCGTCATCATCACCGAGATCGACCCCATCTGCGCCCTGCAGGCGGCGATGGACGGCTACCAGGTCGCCACCCTGGACGACGTGGTGGAGACGGCGGACATCTTCATCACCACCACGGGCAACAAGGACATCATCATGGCCTCGGACATGGCCAAGATGAAGCACCAGGCGATCGTGGGCAACATCGGCCACTTCGACAACGAGATCGACATGGCCGGCCTGGCGAAGATCCCCGGCATCGTCAAGGACGAGGTCAAGCCGCAGGTCCACACCTGGAGGTTCCCCGACGGCAAGGTCCTGATCGTCCTGTCCGAGGGCCGCCTGCTGAACCTGGGCAACGCGACCGGCCACCCGTCCTTCGTCATGTCGAACTCCTTCGCCGACCAGACCCTGGCCCAGATCGAGCTCTTCACCAAGCCCGCCGAGTACCCCACCGACGTGTACGTGCTGCCGAAGCACCTGGACGAGAAGGTGGCCCGCCTCCACCTCGACGCGCTGGGCGTCAGGCTCACCACCCTGCGCCCGGAGCAGGCCGCCTACATCGGCGTCCCGGTCGAGGGCCCGTACAAGCCGGACCACTACCGCTACTGATCAGCGGCAGCCGTACGCGAAGCAGGCCCCCGGCGCACCCGCCGGGGGCCTGCCCCGTACCCGCCCCCGACCCCACCCCTCACTCCCACTCCTCGAAACGTGTGTGTGCCCCATGCCCCGCGGCCGCTACTCACTCCACGACCCGCACGACCACACCCCCCTCGGTGAGGAGCACTTCCACTGCGCCCCCGGCCCCTCCGGCTGGCGCTACGTCTCCCAGCTCACCGCCCCGAACGGCGACCAGCGCGGCTCCGTCGACCTGGCCGTCGACGAACTGGGCCGGCCCATCCGCCTCGAAGTGCACGCCGCCGGCTGGCAGGTCCGCGGCGCCGCCATCGACGGCGTCACCTGGGTGCGCACCGACCCCACCGGCGCCGAAGCCACCGAAGGCAACATCCGGGCCTCCGGCTTCACCGGCACCTCCCCGGCCTTCCTGATCGGCACGGCCCGACTGCTGCGCCTGACCCCGGGCGCCCCGGCCACCCGCGTCCGTCTCCTCGCCCTCACCGACCCGGTGCTCGCTCCCCGTACGGTCGACCAGGCCTGGGCGCTCGTCGCGCGCGCGGAGCACCCCACCGACAGCGGCCCCCTCCTGGTGGACGAATACCGGGTCAGCGCCCTCGACACCGGCGAGGTCCACACGATCCACATCGCAGGCGACGTGGTCCTCTCAGCGCCCGGCATCGAACTGGAACACCTGGAGACCCCGCCCTCCACTTTCGAGGCCGACCCCGGTCCCTCGCCCAGCTAGGCCCTGTCCGGGCGATCTCCGCGGGTCCGCGCTGCCTGGCACGGCGCCTCCCTGCGTTGTCGGAGCGCGCGAGTACGGCCGAGTACGAGCTGCGCCCCTCCGCCTTGCGATGCACCGCACCGGACAACGCGGCCTGATTCACGAAGACCGCCCGGACAGACCTAGGCGGGCGGCGCGAAGCCGCCGCGCCGGGCGGGCTGTACGGGCGCTGCCTGGGCCGCAGCCGCGGACTCGGCCTGCGGGACGCCGTACGCAGCGGGCGCGGGTGCCGCGGCCGGAGCGGAGGGGAAGGCGGAGGGCCCGGCAGGCTGTGCGCCGGGCGACTGCGCCCGGCCACCGGCCCCGAAGGCCCGGGCCGCGTCCCGCGACTGCCGCTCGTGCACCACGGCCATCAGGAACGCGGCGGCCGGCACCCCGGCCGGCGGCAGCGCCCCCGTACGCGCCACCAGATCGTCCGCGAGCTTCGCCGCCATCGCGGCGCTCACCTGCGGGTCGAGCTGGCCCATCCGCGTCAGGTACTGCCGTATCGCCAGCCACAGCCCCTCCGGGACCGCCGACAGGTCGAGCCCGGCGAACCGCCCGGCCAGCCACGGCGGCGGCGGGGGTACGGGCATGACCCGCGCCCCCGGCACCCGCTCCCGGATCACCAGCGTCCCCGCGAACACGTCCCCGAGCCGCCGCCCCCGCTCCGACGCCAGCGAGGCGATGCAGGCCACCGCCCCGAAGGTGCCCAGCAGCTCCACGACCCCCATGGCACCCCGCACCAGCGCGTGCCGGAAGCGGATCGGCCCGCCGTCGTCCCGCACCACCCGCAGCCCGCAGACGAGCTTGCCCAGCGACCGGCCGTGGGTCAGCGTCTCCACCGCGATCGGCACGCCGACGAGGACCAGCAGGAAGCTGCCCACCGCCACGGCCGCGTTGGCGGCGTCGTCCAGCGAGGCCGTCGCGTAGGCCAGCCCGACCGTGATCAGCATGTAACCGGTCAGGTACACGATCAGGTCGAGGACGATAGCCAACGCCCGGCTCGGCAGCCTCGCGGGCCGCAGCCCCAGGACGACAGCGTCCCCCGTCACCAGATCGCTCACCACAGCACCTTTCACGTGACCTGCCCCGCCCCTGCGGCATCCAGTCTGCCAAGCTGACCACATCAGGAGTAGGCAGCATCAGGGGACCTGGGGCAGGGGAGCGGCAACCGCATGGATCTCGACGTCTTCGTGACGGCCCACCGCGCGGAGTGGGACCGCCTGGAACAGCTCCTGGGCCGCGGCCGCAAGCTCACCGGGGCCGAGGCCGACGAACTCGTCGCGCTCTACCAGCGCACCTCCACCCACCTCTCGCTCATCCAGTCCAGCGCCCCCGACCCGATGCTCACGGGCCGGCTGACCCAGCTGGTCGCCCGCGCCCGTGCCACGGTGACGGGCGCCCGCCGCGCGAGCTGGCGCGACGCGGCCCTCTTCCTCACGGCCGGCTTCCCGGCCGCCGTCTACCGCAGCCGCCGCTGGTGGATACCGACCGCGCTGCTCTCCACCGCGCTGGGCGTGCTCATCGGCTGGTGGATAGCCACCCACCCCGAGGTGCAGGGAGCCATCGGCGCCCCGGAGGACCTGAAGGCCATGACGAAGCCGGGCGGCGAGTACGAGACGTACTACTCCAGCCACCCCGCGGCCTCCTTCGCGGCCCAGGTGTGGACGAACAACGCGCAGGCCGCCGCGATGTGCCTGGTCCTGGGCGCCTTCCTCGGGCTGCCCGTGCTCTGGATCCTCTTCCTCAACATGGCCAACCTGGGCGTCGGGCTCGGCCTGATGGCCTCCGCCGGGCGCCTCGACGTTTTCCTCGGCCTGATCCTCCCGCACGGCCTGCTGGAACTGACGGCGGTCTTCGTCGCCGCCGGTACGGGCCTGCGCCTGGGCTGGACGGTCATCGACCCCGGCCCCCGCACCCGCCGCACCGCCCTCGCGGAACAGGGCCGGGCTGCCCTCGGCATGGCCCTCGGCCTGGCGCTGGTGCTGTTCGTCTCGGGCCTGATCGAAGGCTTCGTCACCCCCTCCGGCCTGCCCACCTGGGCCCGCATCAGCATCGGCATCATCGCCGAGGCGGCCTTCCTGCTGTACGTCTACATCCTGGGCGGCAGGGCGTCCCGCGCGGGCGAGGTGGGCGACGTGGAGGCCGCCGACCGTACGGCCGCGCAACCCACCGCGGCCTGATGTGCGTCCCGCCCCCCTGAGCTGCTAGTCTCTCGTAGTCCCGCAGACACTGTTGACACGGAGCGAGCGGGGAGGTAGATTTTAACGGTTGAGTCGGACTGGACAAGTTCGACGACGATGGTTTAAAATCTTTCTCGCCCCCAGCAGGAATGAGATTCCAGCGGGGTGCAGTCGACTCCTCATCCAGGATTCAAAGCCGGGGAAATCCGGTGGAGAACCTCTGATAGAGTCGCAATCGCCGGAAAGGGAAACGCGAAAGCGGGAACCCGGAAAGCACCGAGGAAATCGGATCGAAAAGGTCTGATAGAGTCGGAAACGCAGAACAGCAAGAATGAAGAACGAAGCCCGGAGGAAAGCCGCAGCCGATGTGCTGAGGTGAGTACAAAGGAAGCGTCCGTTCCTTGAGAACTCAACAGCGTGCCAAAAATCA